>JAYVYJ010000113.1:0-12255 GCA_043784465.1 Hyphomicrobiales bacterium | reverse complement strand
ACCCCGGCGAGCGAGATCGTGTCGCCGGCATTGCCGAGATGGATCATCGCATTGCCGGCGGCGTAGGTGGTCGCCGCCAGCAACGCCGCCGAATTGGCGAAGGTGGAGGTAAGCGTCAGCGTGTCCGCGCCGCCGAAGCCCGTCACCACGTCGCTGCCGGTCTTGGCGGGCGCGAGCAGCGCGTAGGTTCCTGTGAGCGACACGTAGTCGTTGGCGCCGAGGTTGACGGCGGCGGCGTAGCCCGCGTGCGTCGCGTCGGCGCTGTTGGGCGCGAGGATCAGCGTCGCGTTGTTCCCGACGGTGAGCGTGTCGAGATCGCCCAGATAGACGCTGTCGGCCTTGGCGAGATTGTCGCTCAGGGCGGTGGCGCCGTTGCCGCCGACGGTGAGGGTGTTGCCCGAGTAATCGTAGGTTCCGCCGGAAATGTAGGGGTTGGAGAAGACGATGTCGGCGACGCCGTGGACGGTGGCGGTCGCGTTGTCGATCGCCTTGATGACGGTGTGAGAGGCGTTGACCGCGCCCGTCGCGCCAAAGCCCACGATGATGACGTCGCCGGTGGTGACATAATTGGGAGAAAGATTGTTGACGGTCGTGACGCCGGGCGTGGCGCCGATATTGACGACATTGTTGGTCGCGCTGGTCGAAGACGCGATGTTGACGACATTGCCGGCGCCGCCGCCGATCGCCAGCGTATCCTGGCTGAACAAAGTCACGGACGCGTTGGCCGCGTCCATCACGACGCTGGAATTGGATTTCAAGTTGAGGATTCCGGGCGTATAGACGGGCGGCCCGCTGGGGCTATAGGTCTCGAAATAGACGTTATAGATTGCGCTGGCGTTCTGGCCGTTACTCGCCAGATTGACGATGTCGCCGCCGCCGAACGCCCTCACCGTGACGCCGGCGGCGTTGAGGTTCAGCGTGTCGGCTCCATTCAGGATGACTTCCCCAGTAACGGCGTTGCCCGCAATCGGGTTGACCGTGACGGTGGAGTTGGCGAGCACCACCGTGTTTCTTGCGACGCCGTTGATGACGTCGGTGCGGGCGGCGGTCGCGTTCTGCCCGTTGCCGCCAAACAGCACGTAGTCGAGGCCGGTGAAGTTGATCGTGTTTCCCGATCCCGTCAGCGTCAGCGCGGAATTTCCGGTGAAGCCGCCGGGGTTGGCCAAGCCGATATTGGCCGTCACGCCGTCGCCGACTGCGACGACGGAGGCGTTGTAGCCCAGGTTCAGAGCTCCCCCCTGCTGGAATGTGACGGCGTTGCCGTTCGCGCCCGCATTGAAGAGCCCGTAGTTGACGTTGACCACGTCGTTGGCGCCGGTCGCCACGACGCTGATGGCGTCGCCCACGAAATAATTGGGATCGAGCGTCAGCGTGTCGTTCGATGTCAGCGTGATCGCGAGATGCGAGCCGCTGACGTTGATATTGGAATGTGCAAGCACAAACATCGTGCCGCCCTGCGCGAGCGTGACGTTGTCGATATTGGCGCCGGTCGCATTCTGCCCGTTCTGGCCGATCCAGACATAATTGCGCGTGCCGGTGCTCGTGACCGTTTCGCCCGCGCCGTAAAGGCCCAGCGTATCGTCGCCGGCCAGCGTCGCCTTCACGTTGGAGCCCGTCACGTCCACCCGCGAATGGGCGAACACGTTGAGCGTCCCGCCGGTGGCGAACGTTCCAATTTCGTCGTTGCCGTCGGAGGCGTAAACGCCGTTGCCGCCGATGCTGATGATTTCGCCGGGGCCGGACGCGGTGAAATGAAGGGCGCTGCCCGAAGCTGTCAGCGTGTCCCAGTCGTTGACGGTCACGTTGACATGGGAGCCCACGAGCGTGACGTTGGAACTGCCCATCTCGTAAAGATAGCCGCCCTGGTAAAAGTTGATCGTGTCGATGGCGGCGCCCGTCGCAAGCTGCCCGTTCGATCCCATCCAGACGGAATCGCCCGCGCCCGTGGCGATGATGTGGTTGCCCGAACCGAACAAGCCCAGAATATCGTTGGACGCCAACGTCACATTGTCATCCGAGCCGATAAGATTGTAGGTCTGGTCCGCGCCGATGCTGATAGTGAAGGTGCTCTTCGTGGTTGTCACGCTGGCCATGGGCACAATTCCCTGACGTACAATTTCGTAAATATATATTAGATTTTTACGCTTCGACAGGTCAACAGAATTTGCCGATACCAGGTAGATCTGGCTTATCTTCGGGCTTGCCACCCGCTGTTTAGGATAATATTTCAGGTGCTGTCTTGGGTCATGACAAACGTGTGACCGTGAGGCCGCCAGTCTTGCGCGTCTTACCCTGACGAAATGGCTTCCCTGCCGGGACGGACGCGTTCCGCGCCCTTGCCACCGCAACGGTTTTGCGATACCCGCCCGATCATTCCACAGGCGGAGTTCCGCGCGCCCTGCTTCAAGGGTTCGCTCCGGTGGCGAGACGCCAGCGTCTCGCAACATGCTCCGCCGAGGTCGAACCGGAAAGGATTACGCAGTGTCTCTGCCTGACTTCACTATGCGCCAGCTTCTGGAATCCGGCGCGCATTTCGGCCACCAGTCGCATCGCTGGAACCCGAAAATGGCGCCCTTCATCTATGGCGCGCGCAACTCCATCCACATCATCGATCTCGCCCAGACGGTGCCGCTGTTGCATCAGGCTCTGAAGGTCGTGTCGGACACCGTCGCCAAGGGCGGACGCGTGCTGTTCGTTGGCACCAAGCGTCAGGCCGCCGACGAAGTCGCCGCCGCCGCCGGTCGCAGCGCCCAGTATTTTGTCAATTCCCGCTGGCTCGGCGGCATGCTGACCAACTGGAAAACGATCTCGGCCTCCATCTCGCGGTTGCGCAAGCTCGACGAGATGCTGGCGGAGGGCGCCAAGGGCCTCACAAAGAAAGAGCGCCTGATGCTGACCCGCGAGAAGGAGAAACTCGACAAGGCGCTCGGCGGCATCAAGGACATGGGCGGCACGCCCGACCTCGTGTTCGTCATCGACACCAACAAGGAGGCGCTCGCGATCAAGGAGGCCAACCGCCTCAAGATCCCCGTGATCGCCATCCTCGACACCAATTCCGACCCCGATGGCGTCGCTCATCCGATCCCCGGCAACGACGACGCCAGCCGCGCGATCCAGCTTTATTGCGATCTTGTGGCTCGCGCGGCCATCGACGGCATCTCGCGTAGCCAGGGTTCGTCGGGGGCGGACCTCGGCGAATCCGAGGAGCCGACCGCCGAGGCGTTGCCGGAGACCGAGGCCGCCGCGCCTGCCGAAACGGTCGAGCATTACGAATTGCTCGCCGCCCCGCGCGGCGCGCCCGACGACCTGGCCAAGCTGACCGGCGTCGGCCCGCAGATCGTCAAGAAGCTCAACGAGCACGGCGTGTTCCATTATTGGCAGCTCGCCGCCATGACGGCGGACGAAGCCGCCAAGCTCGACGCGGACCTGCGCTTCAACGGCCGCATCACGCGCGACGGTTGGTCGGATCAGGCCAAGGCTTTGATCGCCGCCGAATAACCGGCGCCGTCCCGCCGACCTGAAGCCTCGTCTCCCGCCCCCGCGCGGGAGACTTTCGTTTAACGCCTGAGGAGCCTCGACATGGCCGAGATCACCGCCGCCCTGGTGAAAGACCTGCGCGAAAAGACCGGCGCGGGCATGATGGACTGCAAGAACGCGCTCTCCGCCGTCGGCGGCGACATCGAGGCCGCCATCGACTGGCTGCGCAAGAAGGGCCTCGCCAAGGCGGCCAAAAAGAGCGGCCGCGTCGCCGCCGAGGGGTTGGTTGGCGTCTCCGTCGAGGGGCCGCTGGGCGTGTTGGCCGAGGTCAATTCCGAGACCGACTTCGTCGCGCGCAACGAGGACTTCCAGGCCATTGTGCGCGGAATCGTTTCGGTGACGATGAATCATGCGCCCGCCGTAACGGTGGAGAAGGTGACGGGCGCGCATTATCCCGGCGGCGCGACGGTGGCCGAGGCCATCGCCAACGGCATAGCGACCATCGGCGAGAACATCTCGCTGCGCCGCGTCGCTGCGCTTAAAGTCCACGAGGGCGTCGTCGCCCATTATGTCCACGGTCAGATCGCCGAGGGCATGGGGCGCATCGGCGTCATCGCCGCGCTGGAATCGAAGGGCGACGCCGGAGCGCTCTTGACGCTGGGCCGGCAGATCGCGATGCATATCGCCGCCGCCAACCCGTCCGCGCTGGACGCCTCGGGTCTCGACCCGGCCACGGTGGAGCGCGAGAAAAAGGTGCTGGCCGAGAAGAACGCGGGCAAGCCGGAGCATGTGCTGGCCAAAATCGTCGAGTCGGGCCTCAAGACCTATTACAAGGAGGTCTGCCTCCTGGATCAGGCTTATGTGATCGACCCGACCCGAACGGTGGCGCAAGCGGTGAAAGAAGCGGAGAAGGCGGTCGGCGCGCCGATTTTGCTAACCGGCTTTGTGCGTTTTCAGCTTGGCGACGGCATAGAAAAGCCCGCCGAAGAGGTTTAAGCGCAGGGCGGCCTTTGGGCCGCCCTTTTCGTATCCGGAGCCACCCATGTCCGATGCAAGCCCGCTGTTCAAACGCGTGGTGGTCAAGCTTTCGGGCGAAGCTTTGATGGGGCCGGACACCCACGGCCTGCACGCCCCCACGCTCAAGCGTTTCGCGCACGACCTCAAGGCCGCGGCCGCGCTCGGCGTTCAGGTCGCGGTGGTGATCGGCGGCGGCAATTTCTTTCGCGGGCTCCAGGGCGCCGAGAAGGGCATCGAGCGCGCACGCGCCGATTCGATCGGGATGTTGGCCACCGTGATGAACGCGCTGGCGATGGAGGGCGCGCTGGAGGAGATCGGCCAGCCGGCTCGGGTGCTGTCGGCGGTGGCGATGCCCTCGCTATGCCAACCTTATTCGCGCCAGGCGGCGCTGGCGCATCTGGCCAAGCGCCGGGTGATTCTGCTGGCGGGCGGCACCGGCAACCCGTTCTTCACCACGGACACGGGGGCGGCGCTGCGGGCCGCTGAACTGTCCTGCGACGCGGTGATGAAGGCGACGAACGTCGACGGGGTCTATACGGCGGACCCGAAGAAGGACCCGGAGGCGCGGCGCTTCGAGCGGCTGTCGCACGACGAGGCGATCCAGCGCAATTTGCAGGTGATGGACACGGCGGCGTTCGCTTTGACAAGGGACAACAAGATTCCCATCGTCGTGTTCTCGGCGCACGAGCAGGGCGCCATCGAGGCGGCGCTGCTGGGGAGGGGGCGGGCGACTTACGTGATGCCTTGAGAGTCCAGTATTGCTGGTGACGTTTGCATGTCAGCCCCTTTTACATTCGCCTTGCGAATTTAGGATTTTTCCTGCCTCAGGAATTTAATTAAATTTTCAGTAAATGTCTGAGTGTGAATATTATCGCGGTCGAGATTTCCGCTTGAAATTTTATCGATTACAATAGTCGCAGAAGCTAAAGTAGCTTCTATATTCTCAGAATCCGAAATACTGTCTACAAGGGCCTTTCCTCGTCTTTCTGTATCCCGAGAATTCATTTGGCCAAATGGCGATTTGTCTAATATATATCTAGCCGCCAGAATAATGTGGAAGCGAGCCGCTCTATATTTTGCGTCCAATTTTCCGCTTCTAAACATATATTCAAGCTTATAAAGCGCGAACGCGGCGATATAGTACGGTTCAAGTCGATGTTCTGCGCCATATATATCCTTCCCGAGCCGATCGGTCAATGACTTGTAGCTTCGCAATGTTCTGTGCGGCTCTTCAAGAAACATGGCAGCAAAAGCTCTAACCATATTGGGTTGAGTAACGATTCTTGTTTTCTCTACCGATAGTCGATCATACTGACCGGGCCGTCGCTCATAGTATAGTCTATTAGATAGGGCAAAAGAATCAAAAAACATTTCCAATTTCTTTGCAAAATCAGTAATTGCAGCGAATTGTTCTGGTTTTACCTCCGTTTGACGGTTCGTAGATTTAATGATCGAGTCGATCACGCTTTCATCTTGGGTATGTATCAATCTGAGGGGAATCTGGACTGAATCGTCTAACGACGCGCTTTCGAAAAACAATACATGACTAGTCTGGCATCCATTGACTATTTGAAAGTCCTCAATGTGAAATTTGCTCGCTGTTTTGTGAAATCCGCGCGCGATAATCGTAATTCCGTTATTCATCAATACAAAACGCGATTTGTGGTCTGACCTAAGCGTGTCGCGGATTTCGTTATTGACATCGTTATAGTCTTGCCAATCTCTAACATTATCATAAAAAATGGTTCTTATTATTTCACCATCGTCATTTTTAATAATTGGCAAGAATTGAGAGACGGGTATAAATCCAATATAGGCTTCCTTTACGCCAGGAACCTCCGGAGCATCGACGCGGCTTGAAAATGTAAATTCTCGCGATATCCCGTTTTTTGTTTGATTGTAATATTTCTGTATTATGTCTGCGCCAATGCAGTTGAATTCTACCATACGAAAAAGCCCCGTGTCCTTCAAATCCGAAATATTATTTACGCGCCTTGCTTCTGGAACGGCCTCCGCCGTCCATTTACCAGTAGTGACATAAAACAGTCGGCAACTAGGATTTCCGCGTTTAAATTTTCCGCTTCGTTCGTAAACCGCTGACATTATTTTTGCGGCTTCAATTATAGATGCGTTGCGAGGAAGAGTTGGAGTTTGTTTGAAGAAATCGTTTACACCGTACCCGAACGTTCCGATCTTCGAGGCCTCAAAAGAGCCGCCACGGTCAGCCTGAACGAAAAAGAAAGTTACTTCTAGAACTTCGGCGTTAGCCGCGAAATCAGTTAAACTATCTACGTCAGTAATAAGTGATCCATTTACAATACACGCAATCGCGTCGATTCCGGTATCATTGCCGTCGCCAACAACTATATCCGCTGTATCAAAGGAGGCGCTAAATTCGCGGCGTATAGTTATATAGCTAACGAAATGTTCAAATCTCTTCGGCTCGTCAAGTTTTTCGATGCCATGTTCTTTTGAAAATTCTTCGAGGAGACCGGTAGTGATTCTATCCATAGCTTGCATCCGTGAACATGATAATTTTCAGTTATAGCGAGATGGTCTATGTGGGCAATCAAACTATGTGGCACAGTACGTCGTATTGGCCTCTACGTAGCAAAGCAAGAGAAGGGTTTCCGCTCCTACTCGGTTTTGTTGTGCGGAATCGGGTTGGGGGCCTGAGTAAATCACTCCGCCGCCCTCTGCTCCAGCGCCTTCGCCCCCGTCTCGAACTGCAACCGCGCCAGCCGTGCGTAAAGTCCGCCCTTGGCGAGCAGCGTCGCGTGATCCCCCTGTTCGACGATCTCGCCGCCGTCGATTACCAATATCCGGCTCGCCCCGACAATCGTCGCCAGCCGATGCGCGATCACCAGCGTCGTGCGGCCCTTCATCAACTCGGCCAGCGCCGCCTGCACCAGCGTCTCGTTGCCAGCGTCCAGCGCCGAGGTCGCCTCGTCCAGCAGCAGCACCGGCGCGTCCTTGAGGATCGCCCGCGCAATCGCCAGCCGCTGGCGCTCGCCGCCCGAGACCGTCACCCCGCGCTCGCCCAGCAGCGTGTCGAAACCCTGCGGCAGCGCCGCCACGAAGCCATAGGCCGCCGCACGCTTCGCCGCTTCCTCGACCTCGGCCCGCGTCGCGCCGGGGCGGCCGTAGGCGATGTTATCGGCGACGGACGCTCCGAAAATGAACGGCTCCTGCGGCACCAGCGCAATCGCGCGGCGCAGCGCCTTGGGGTCGAGCGTCGCGATGTCGATCCCGTCCAGCTTCACGGCGCCCGAGGTCGGGTCGTAGAAACGCTCCAGCAACTGAAACAGCGTCGATTTACCCGCGCCCGAGGGGCCGACGATGGCGACGGTCTCTCCAGGCGCGACCGTGAAATCCACGCCGCGCAGCACATGTGCTTGCGCGCGCGTAGGATAGGCGAAGCCGACGTTGTCGAACGCCAGCGCGCCTCGCACGGGCTGGGGCAGCCGCGCCGGGGCAGGGGGCGCGACGATGCGGGGCTTCGTCTCCATCAGTTCGCCGATGCGCGCGGCGGCGCCGGCGGCCTGGCTCATCTCGTTCCACACTTCGGAAAGCTGGCCGAGCGCCGAAGCGCCCAGCACCGCGTAAAGCAGGAATTGCAGCAGCACGCCCGCGCTCATGCGTCCCTCGATCACGTCCTGCGCGCCCAGCCACAACACGACGACCACGCTTGAAAACGCGAGAAAGATCGCGACGCCGGTGACGACGGAGCGCGATTGCGTCATCACCCGGGCGGCCTCATAGGCCCCGTCGGCGGCGGCCTGATAGCGGGCGGCCGTGAATTCTTCCGCCACGAACGCCTGCATGACGCGGGCGGCGTCGAGGTTTTCGCTGGCGAAGGCGGTGGCCTGCGCCAAAGTCTCCTGCGCGCGGCGCGAGCGTTCGCGGACCGTGCGACCCGCCGCATAGAGCGGCAGCACGATCAACGGGATAGCCACCAGCACGTAGGCCGAAAGCCTTGGGCTCGTCGCCGCCATCAAAGCGATCGCGCCGACGAACATGAACACGTTGCGCAGCGCGACCGAAGCCGAAGAACCGAAGGTCGCCTTGAGCTGCGTCGTGTCGGCGGACAGGCGCGAGACGATCTCGCCGGTCTTTTCGCTATCGAAAAAGGTCTGGTCGAGGGTCGTCAGGTGACGGAAGAAATCGCCGCGCAGGTCCGCGACGATCCTCTCCCCGATGGTCATCACGAGGTAATAGCGCAGCGCCGAGGCGACCGCGAGCGCCGCCGTCACGCCGATCAACAGCGCAAAATAACTATGCACCGACCCCGTCGCGCCCCCGTGAAATCCCTGATCGACCATCTCGCGGATCGCGTAGGGCACGACGAGCGTGGCCAGCGAGGCGGCCAGTAACGCCGCGAACGCCGCCGCGATGCGCCCGATGCGACGGCGCGCGTAAGGCAACAGGGGACGCAGGGCGGACAGCGAGGTTCGCTTGCGCTTGGTCTCCGTCGGGCTTTGGGCCTCGGACATGGCGGTCTCCGTTCGGATGCGCGCGTTAAGCGGCAGACGCTTGAGGAAATCAAGCCATGCTATCGTCGCGGCTTGTTTTGCTCGCCCGGCTGGGCTATGGCGGCGCAGGAATTGAGCCGCCGGCGCCGCCCGGGCGGCTTTCTTTTATTGGCGTCTGCGCCATAATTTGAGGTCGCGCGATGAAGTCCGATATCCACCCTACCTACCATCTGATCAAAGTCGTGATGACCAACGGGACCGAGTTCACCACGCGCTCGACCTATGGCGAGGACGGCGCGACGCTGAATCTCGATATCGACCCTAACACGCATCCGGCGTGGACCGGCGGCTCGGCCCAGTTGACCGACCGCGGCGGCCGCCTGTCGCGCTTCAACACGCGCTTCGCCGGCCTCGGCGCAACGATCAAGAAGAAGTAGGGCGCTTGGGCGGGCCTCCGGCCATTGTAGCTGTCGTGGTCGTGGCCAACCCTGGCGGGGCGACGGCGTGAAGTTGGCGCTTCTGGTTCCGATTTTCATGCTCCCTCTGGTGGCCAGCGCCGCCGAGCCCGATGCTTCCCTCAAGATCTTCCTGGCCAGGTTCGCCGATATGGCCGCTCACGGCGAGGCCGATTCGATGGCCAAGCTGACTCGCTTCCCATTGAGGAACCGCGTCTATCAGGCGCCTGACCGGATCGGCGCCGCCGGGTTCAGGCGCTATTTCACCCGCAACGGCTTTCGCGAACTGGCTCCGTGTCTCAAGGCCGGGCCGCCGCAGCGCGCCAAGGGCCGGAGCGCCGACCCCGGCGAATGGGAAGTCGACTGCGACGGCAATGTCTTCTCCTTCGTTCGAGAGGGAGAGGGCTGGCGGTTTTCGGGTTTTGAGAACGTCAACGAATGACGGCGAAGCGCATTGATCGAAGCCGGAGGCGGCTTTTCAAAGTCAATCAGCGCCAAGCGCCGTCACGGCTCAAAATCCCCACGGCTGTCCAGCCCTGACTTCAACCGCCGCGGCGGTCAATTGTCGGCGCCTATGGAGACGAGCCCGGCCATGACGGGGATCGTGCGACCCGTTGACGACTATCGCTAATCGTCGACGAAGGCGCAGTGGCTGAGAAAATCCCTGAGTTTATCCGCGAAGCGCCTCCGCAGCGCCGTCGCAGCGGGCTTTCTGCTCGTTTGGGGCTGTGCGCTTTTCGGTCGCCAGGCGGGGAAGGGGCCTTGCGCGAACCAATCCCTATAGGCGCGCACGAACCGGACCTCGCCTCGCCAATCGGCGAAGTCCCAGGGTTTGGGCTGGTTGACGAAATGCCAGACGATGGGCGCGATCTCCCTCTCCAGGCCCGTGAGAAAAAAGTCGCCCATGAAGTTGAGACGCGGGCTCAAAGGCGCAAAGGCGCCTTGGGCCAGCGAGTTGAGCGCGTCCTGCTCCATGAACGGATATTTCTCGGGCTGGGCGCGCAGCCGCGACGCCGCTTCGTTGGCGTAGCCCGCCGCCCGCCACCGGGCGCGGTCGACGGCCATCAGTCCGGCGTTAAAATAAGGGGTCGTGAGACCGAGACCCAGCGCACGGCGATAACCCTGGAATTCGTGGGCGAGCGGGCCGCCCTTGAAGTCCATCAGGAAGATCATGTCATAGGCGGCGGCGAACGCGTGGGGGCCGAGATCGACGCTTGCGAGCCGCGCAAGGCCGGCGCGCGCAATCAGCATGTCGGCGTCGATGGCGACATAGCGCGCGTAGATCTCGGGCAGCAGCCGGTCGAGAAACAGTCGCCGGAACACCGCGCGCGAAAATCGCCCCTTGGGCGCGAGACCGGCGTCGAACGCGCCGAAATCGAGGGTCTTAAGACGGATGCGGCTCTTGAGCGAGGGGTCGAGATCGGCGAAGCCCGGCTCGACGTCGGCCTCCTCGCAGAAGATGAAAATGTCGAACGCGTCGGCGTCGCCCGCCGCAACCAGTGAAGCGATGGTGCGCACGGCGGGGGCGAAGAAGCGGCGGTCGGGCGTGAAGCACAGCGCTGTCGGCGCCTGGGTCATAAGAATTCCGGCCGATCGCGCCGTGCGGGCGAGGACGCCCACGCTTTCAGCGGGCCCGCGGGCGTCCTCGCCGGCTCTGGCCGCCCAAGTCCTTCAGCCCGCAACCGTATCACGCCGACATCCCCGGTGCGTCGGCGGCCAGCGTCTGATAGAAGCCGATCACCCGGTCTCGCCAAAGGCGGCGGGATTCCCTGTGCTCGACGCCCGGCGCGCGCGTCGGCAGCGCCAGCGCCGCCACCAGTTCGTCGACCTCGCGCCGCGCCGAAAGCTGCGAACTCGTCAGCGCGCCATTGTCGGTCGCCTCCTCGATAGGATCGAGCGCGGTGAGGCCGATGGGGAACAATTCACGGAAAATGACGCGGTCGTGCAGGCCCTCGGCGACGCGGAAGCCCAGTTCGCGCGACAGCTTACTTAGGCTGACCGCGATCTGCTTGGCGTTGTTGCTCGACAGCGAGGCCATCCGGTTGCGCACCATCACCCAGTCGATCACGCCATTGTCGACGATGCGGCGCTTGCGGCGAGCTTGAAGCACAAGGTCGGCGTAATGGGCGACGCCGCCGCGCCGGTCGCGGTCGTGATGGACACGGCTGAACACGTCGACGTCGATGTAGCTGTCGTTCAGCGGAGAGACGAGCGTGTCGGCGAGCGAGTGAGCGAGCCTCATCAAATAGGAATCGCTTGCCGGCGTGTCGATGACGACAAATTCGAAATCGTGCTCGACCTCGGAGATCGCCTGCGCGAAGGCCGAGAATTCCTGCGCTTCGTTGGCCCGCACGTCCTGCGTCTCGCCGCGCGCCATCGCACAATGACGCGGCAGTTCGATAGGCCAACTCGCATGTCGGGACCAGGAGGCGCGGTTCTCGAAGAAGCGCGTCAGCGTCTGCTGGCGCGTGTCGAGATCGATGCAGGCGACCTTGTGCCCGGACTTGAGCAACGCGACGGCGATGTGGATGGACAGCGTGGATTTGCCCGCGCCGCCCTTCTCGTTGCCGACGACGATGACATGGGCGCTGCGAAGGTCCGGATTTTCGTCGTCGAAGTCCATGTCGCCAGCGAATCGGGGGGTCTAAGATCCCTGACGATAGTGATTTTGCTTGCGCGGGGCAAACCGACGCATAGTGACGTAGCGTGATGGCGAAGATTGCAAGTGTCCGTGTTGACGGCGCCCGCGCTCTCGACCCAAAAGCGCGCGAGCCTGTGGGGGCGAGATCGAGGGGACGGCGCGTGGCAAATTTTTTCGATAGAGCAGTTTCCCG
>JAYVYJ010000112.1:0-16970 GCA_043784465.1 Hyphomicrobiales bacterium | reverse complement strand
TGCCGTCGTTGTTAAAGATCGCCACATAGGCCAGAGCGCCCGCAGCGCGCGGTTCGGCGAGGACCATCATCTGATCGTAGTCGAGGCCTGGCGCGGCGTGGATCGCGCGCGCCTCCGCCGGCGTCGGCAAAGTGGCGCCGCCGCGCTGGTCGAGCACGAGAATTTTGTTGCCCGCGCCGTTCATGCGGACGACGCGCCGGCCCGCAAGTGGAGACGTCATGCGCGCGCTCCTAGCGCGCGTCCGACGCGCTGTCGATGGCGCTTTGGAACCCTTCGCTCGGCGGCGAAGGCGGAGACGTCGCGTGCTCCGCCCCCTGCGAGATATTTGGGGCAGAACGATAAAAGGCGTTGCGGCCGCTATGTCCGCCGGTCGAACACGCGCGCACCCAACCGCACGAGCGCGTCACGCAAATCTCCTGCATCGACTTCGACCAGCGCCTGCGCGCGCGCGCGCGCCTCGGGGCTGGCCGGCCCGGGACGCTTGCGTATCGTGATCTCCGGCAGCGGCCCCTGCCGGAACGCGACCTTGGCGACGCAACGCCAGCCCAGATGCGCGTTGATGCGCTCAGCCACCAGTTTCGCCACATGCTGCGCCTCCAGCGCATAGGCGCCGTCGATGCGCAGGATCAGCGTCGCGGATGCGCGCTCGGCCTCGGGGGCGGTTTTGGCGCCGCGCGGGGGCCAGTTGAGCCGCTCGAAGCGCGCGAAGCGGGCGACGTCGGCGCCTACGATCTCGGGCCAATGCGCGATCAGGCTCGCCTCTCCCAGGCCGCGTGCCGCAAGCGCCGCGCCCACGGCCTCGCGCATGTGCGCGCCGAGCGCGGTCGGTTGCGATTTGCGCCCGCGCGGCGGTGGGTTAGAAAGAGCCATGTCGTCCCTTGTAGAGCCCCAGACCGTCGCCGCCAAAACGCTGCGCTGGTTCGAGGCGAACGCCCGCATCCTGCCGTGGCGCGCGCGGCCCGGCGAGACGCCCGACCCTTATCGCGTCTGGCTCTCCGAAATCCTGTTGCAACAGACGACCACGAGCGGCGCGGCGCCCTATTTCCTCGCATTCCTGCGCCGATGGCCCCATGTCGAGGCGCTCGCCGCCGCCCCTTGGGATGACGTCATGAGCGTATTTGCCGGTCTTGGCTATTACAGCCGGGCGAGAAACCTGCACGCCTGCGCGAAAGCGGTCGCGGCGGCGGGGGGGCGGTTTCCCAAAGACGAGGCGGCGTTGCGGGCGCTGCCGGGCGTCGGCCCCTATACGGCGGCGGCGGTCGCCGCCATCGCCTTCGGCGCCCCGGCTACGCCGGTGGACGGAAATATCGCGCGCATCGTCTCGCGCCTTGCCGCCTTCGACAAGCCTGTCGCCGCCAACCGGCGCGCCATCGAGACGTTCGCGGCGACGCTGACGCCTGCGCAGGGTGCGGGGGATTTCGCCCAAGCGCTGATGGATCTGGGCGCCACGATCTGCCGGCCCCGAGCGCCCGCCTGCCTCGCCTGCCCGCTGCGCGAGGATTGCCGCGCGGCGGCGTCGGGCGCGCCGGAGACTTATCCCGGGCGCCCGGCCAAAAAACTGCGCCCCCAGAAGGTCGGCGCCGCCTTCTTCGCCGCGCGCGCGGACGGCGCGTTTCTCGCACGACGCCGCCCCGAGCGTGGATTGCTCGCCGGAACGATGGAACTGCCAGGCGGCGCCTGGACGGTCGGCGAGATCGAGTCCGTCGACGCAGGGGCGGCCCCCTTCCCCGCACGCTGGACGCAACTGGACGGCCACGTCGCGCACGTGTTTAGCCATTTCACGCTACGGCTCGCCCTGTTTCGCGCCGCCGCGCCACGAGACGCGCCCGAGGGTCTCGCCTTCATAGGCCCGCAAGCGCTAGAGACGTCGGGCTTCTCGGGGTTGATGCGCAAAGCGGTACGGCTGGCGCGCGCGTCGGCGTGACGGGGCCGGCGGCGTATGACGCTACGCGGTCTGAGGCGTCTGTTTGAGCCAAAGCTGTTTGGCCAACCGCAAAGCGGCCGGGCCGTCAGGGGCCGTGCCGTCGGCGCCGATACGCACGGCTAGATCGCGGTCCGCATTGAAATTGGCGCCGCCCACGATCATCGAGATCTGTGGATTTCGCGAGGTGCGGCGAAGCGTCCGGCAGGTGCGCCCGACCGCGTCGTAATGTTCGAGCGAACCCATCGTCACGCCAACGACATGCGTCCATTCCTGCACGACGTAGCGCGTGTTGGACTCCAGATCGAACCCCCGCTGCGTCTCGACGATCCAACCCGCCTCCTTCAGGATGCCGGAAAGGACGTCGAGCGCGAGCATGTGATTGTCGCGCGGCGTGGAGATCAGAAGCGCTCTGGGCGTGCGCAGGTTGACGCTGTGCTCAACTCTGCCGGACAGGTCGGCGAGGAACCCCTTCAGCCGCTCGACCCCGAACGCCACATCGACGAAGTCGCAACGGTCCTCGTCCCAGAATTCGCCCAGGCGGCGGGCGACCGGCGCCGCGAATCGTTCCGACAGCGTTTCGAAGCCATAGGCGCGCTCGGCCATCCGGGCGAAAAACGCCGACGCCGCCTCGGGTTCGGGCCGGATCACCAGATTGGCGAATGCCTCGATCTCCTCGTCGCTGGGCAGATCCGCCGTATCGTGCGCGCGTGCGCGGGGAGCGTCGGGATGAATTTGATAGAGGCGCTCGAGCACTTCCCGTAGTAGCACGTTCTCGAGGCGCCGCAATTGCGCCGTCCCCGAAACGCTCGCAAAAGCAGCGTCTTGCGGGTCGTAACGAAACCCGATTTCTTCCTCCGACGACCCCTTCGAGTCCAACTCGGCCTCCCAATGCCAAAACCCGCCAGCGTCAGAAACCACCGCGCATCGTCTATGCGTGTCGCGAGCGATACCCCTAGGGTTAACGCATGTTGGCATACTTCGCGACGGCGCGCGAGTCACATAACTTACACGATTGCGGACGTGTCGCCGGGGCGCTCAGGCGCTTGGCGGCTCAGGCGCTTGGGGGCTCAAGCGCCCGGCAACCGCAAGGTCGCGCGCAGGCCGCCCAGCGGACTGTCGCCGAAAGAGAGCGCGCCGCCGTAATTGGCGGCGAGGTCGACGACGATCGACAAGCCGAGACCCGAGCCGGGACGCGACTCGTCGAGCCGCCGGCCGCGCTCCAGCGCCGCCGCACGCGCGCTCGCGTCAAGGCCGGGGCCGTCGTCGTCGATATGCACGACGAAATAGCTGCGGCCGGTCGGGTCCGCTGGCGCTTCGCGTTCGGCCGTCACCTCGATGCGCGAATTTCCCCATTTGCCGGCGTTGTCGAGCAGGTTGCCGACGAGATCGGCCAGATCCTGCGCCTCGCCGCGGAACCTTATAGCTGGCGCCGCATGAGCCTCGAACGTCACGCCGCGGTCGCGATAGACCTTCTGGAACGTGCGCACGAGACCGTCGAGCACGGGGCTGAACTCGGTCGAGACGCCCATGGAGGTCGCCCGCGCGGCGGCGCGCGCGCGGTCGAGATAGAAAGTCACCTGCCGGGTCATGACCTCGGCCTGCTCGGCCACTTTCTCGGCCAGCGTCGGGCTTTTCGCGTCGGCCTCGTTGACGATGACGCTGAGCGGGGTTTTGAGGGCGTGGGCGAGATTGCCGACCTGAGTGCGGGCGCGGCGCACCACCTCGCGGTTGGCGTCGAGCAGGAGGTTGAGTTCGGCGGCGAGCGGCGCGAGGTCTTCGGGATATTGGCCAGCAATCCTCTCGGCTTCGCCGCGCCGGATGGCGCTCAGCGCTTCGCGCAGGCGGCGCAACGGGCGAAGGCCGAAGCGCACCGCCAGCGCGGTGGAGCCGATCAACGCCGCCGCGAGCGCCAGAAACGTCGCGCTCAACGCATATTCGAACTGCACCACCTGCGCCTGCATGACGTCGGCGTTGGCGGCGACAAGGATGAGAAAGCGTCCGTCCTCGCCCGCATCGATGGCGCGCTCGATGACGCGCAGAGGCTTGTCGCCCGGCCCCGTCACATAGCCGCGCGCAAAATTGTCGGGCGCGGCCACAGCGACGGACAGCCGCGGCAATTGCGAGCCGAACAACGATTTGGAGGTGCGGACCTCGGGCTTGGGCGTGTCGAGGCGAGTGATCTGCCAATACCAGCCGGAGAACGCGAGTTCGAACTGCGGCGCGACCACAGGGGGCGCACGGCCTTCTTCAGCGCCAACCGCGACATTGGCGACAAGCGCCTTTGAATACAGCTCCAGCGTGTCGTCGAAATTGTCTTCCGTCGAACTGGCGTTCAGCGCGGACAGGCCGACGCCCGCCACCACGAGTATCAGCGCGCACCAGACGGCGGCGGCCAGAAACAGGCGCGAGGCGATGGAGCGCGCCTTGAAGACCCTGCGCAATTCAAACGTCCCTAGCGTGCGGCCCCGGCGCCCGCTTCCGCCTCGACGATGTAGCCGAGACCTCGCGCGGTCTGGATGACCTCGACGCCGAGCTTGCGGCGCAGCCGCCCGACGAACACTTCGATGGTGTTGGAATCGCGGTCGAAGTCCTGATCGTACAGATGCTCGACCAGTTCGGTGCGCGAGACGATGCGGCCGGTGTGGTGCATGAGATAGCTAAGCAGGCGATATTCGTGGCTCGTCAGCTTGACGGCGACCTCGTTGACGGTGACGCGTCCGGCGCGGGCGTCGAGCCGCACGGGGCCGACGACGATCTCGCTCGTGGCGTGTCCCGCCGCGCGGCGCATCAGGGCGCGCAGCCGGGCGAGCAACTCCTCCATGTGGAACGGCTTGGTCAGATAATCGTCGGCGCCGGCGTCGAAACCCTCGACCTTCTCGCTCCAGCGGTCTCGCGCGGTGAGGATCAGCACCGGCATGATGCGGCCGCCGCGCCGCCAGCCCTGCAACACCGACACGCCGTCGCGCTTGGGCAGGCCAAGGTCCAGAACGATGGCGTCGTAGGGCTCGGTCTCGCCCAGATGGCCGCCGTCCTCGCCGTCGAAGGCGCGATCGACGGCGTAGCCGGCGCCTTCGAGCGCGGCGACGATCTGGCGGTTGAGATCGCGGTCGTCCTCAACAACTAAAAGGCGCATGGGGGTTCCCGGTCAGTCAGGTCTTGGGCGCAGCCGGCGCAAGGCGTTTGTTGTCGACCAGCTTTCCGGTCGTGGCGTTGACGAAGGCGTGGAAATACCGGCCATCCCTGTGCAGAAGGGCGATTTCGTAGACAAATTCGTCGTCAATACGGCAGAGTTTGGCCGAAAGCGCCTCCGCCTTGAAATGTTGCGCGGCGGACCTCAACGCTGCGAACGGTTCCCGCAAGCCGTGGTTTTTGATCTCCTCTCGCGTTTCGGCAGCGGAAAGACAGGCTTTTTTGGCGCCGGCAGGCTTGCCCTCGACCTCGACGGGCGCCGCCGGCGCGGGGCCGGCCAGCGTCGGCGTCGCGCACGCAAGCAAGAAGATAGCTAAGCCCAGCCGCATGGCGCGATGCTTGTCCTCACCGACATGAATAGGCCGTGAACGCCCGGCCCTGCTTGCACGCCGGCGGCGGCAGGGGTAGCGCGAAGCCATGCTGCGCGCCACCTTCGCCCTTCTGACGGGCCTCGTCGTCCTCGTTTCGTCCGCCCGCGCCATCGTCGGCCCGGCCCGCGACGGGGAGGTTTACGTCGACCGCGTCGTAATGGTGCTGGCGCGGGACGGCGCGCGCGAGCGCGTGTGCAGCGGCGTCGCGCTCGGCCCCCGCCTCGTTCTGACCGCCGCCCATTGCCTCGCCGACGCGCGCAACATGCTGGTCGTCGTCCGGGCCGGGGGCAAGCCGGCGCCGGTTGCGGTCGCCGCGACCGCGCGCCATCCGGGTTACGACGCGGACGCGACTCGATTGCGTCGGGTCTCGGTGGACTTGGGGCTTGTCGAGACGGCGACGCCTCTGGATGGGTTGCGATTCTCCGAACTAGGCGAGCCGCCCGCGCTCGGGGCGTCGGTGACGCTGGCAGGTTTCGGAATTACGCGCGAGGGTGGGCCGCCGAGCGACGGGCGGCTGCGGACGGCGACGCTGGGCGTGGTGGCGCCGGTCTCGAAAGTCACGCTCTGGACGAGCGATCCGGCAGGGGGAGAGCTAGGCGCCTGTCATGGCGATTCGGGCGGCCCGCTGTTTGACGGCGAGGGCCGCGTGGTCGCAGTCGTCGCGTGGACGAACGGGGTCGCCGGACGCGGTTGCGGTGCGATCACCCAGGGGCCGCTGGCCGCGCCGGCGCGCAAGTGGATCGAGACGATCCGGGCGCGCTGGGGGCTTTGAGCGGCGGCGAACCCGCCTTTGCGCTATGATAATTGTGGCATAACGGCAACGCCCCTTTCAAAAGAGGCGGAACCGAGGCGTTTGAGGCGGCATGGTGTAGGGGAACGGTAGACTGTGTCACAGACGTGTCATACTCGGTTTATATCGCTGCGTACGCCGTTACGGCTGGGGTTTGCGGGCGAGATGCGCTCAGGACCGTAGCCCGACAAGGTCGCGACGATCGGCCGGCGGCGGTGGTATTTTTGGGCGAGCGCCGGTCACGGCGACGACGGGTCTACGGGGCGACGGAACGATGAAACTGAAATCCATACTGCTTGCGGGCGGCGCGCTGTTCGCCCTTGCTTCCAGCGCTCAAGGCGCCGATCTGCCGACCCGAAAGGCCGCTCCGGTCCCGGAGAAGCCCAATTGCTACGCAACCTTCTGGACATGGCTCGATTCCAGTGCGTCCGATTGCCCGCTGACCTATTGGGGCATCACGGTCTACGGCGCCATCGACGTCGGCGGGGGCTATTCCACCAACAAGGCGCGGTTTAACCCGTACAACCAGATCGCTGTCGGCGAGTTGATCAGCAAGCAGAGCCACGGCGCCGGTTGGCAGGGCGTGCCCAACGGGCTTGGGACGTCGAACATCGGCATTAAATGGAAAGAGAAGATCGTCGAGGACTGGTACTTCATCGGCGACGTGAACGCGGGCTTCGACCCCTATTCGCTGCAATTCCTCAACGGCCCGCGCTCGCTGGTCAGCCAGAACAATCTGCCGCAGTTCTTCCAGAGCTACAACACCGACTCGAGCCGCACCTACGGCCCGATCAACACCCGCGCCTACGCCGGCGTGCAGAACAAGACCTTCGGCACGTTGACCTACGGGCGCCAGTATGCGTTCTCCAACGATATCGCCAACTCCCTGTATGACCCGCAGGGCGGCGCGAACGCGTTCTCGCTGATCGGCAATTCCTCGACCTTCGGCGGCGGCCTCGGCAACACCGAACTGGCGCGCTACAACAACTCGATCAAGTATCTCTATTCCGATCACAGCGTCCGTGTGGGCGCGATGAGCCAGGTCGGCGGCTGGGGCGCGGGCAACAACGCCAAATTCGCCTATGAAGTGACCGGCGGCTTCGACTGGAACGGCTTCTCGGTCGACGCCGTCTACGAATACGCCAAGGACGCCGTGAACCTCAGCACGTTCAACGGCGTCGGGCTTCCAAATCAGGTTTCGCCGACTTTGCTGAAGGCCACGATTTCGAACGAAAACTCGGTCCAGATCGCCGGCAAATACAAATGGGACAGGTTCACGCTTTACTCAGGCTACGCCTACGAGCGGCTGAGCAACCCGAGCGATCTGCCCGCCGGCCCGACCATCGGCTATTTCAACGGCGGCGTTCAGGCGCTCTATGGCGCGGCGGGCGTCAATACGCAGGGCAACGCCTTTCCCCTTGCGAAGGTCCAGCAGGTGTTGTGGACGGGGGCCAAATTCGCCGTGTTGCCCAACGTCGACCTGATCGGCGCTTATTACCACGTGTGGCAGAACAACTATCTCGGCGCGACGCAGATCGCGACGGACTGTCTGCCCGCCATCGCCCTGCCCGCCGGCACGCCCGCGAATTCCGGCTACACGCCCCAGGGCACGCGCAACGCCAGGTGCGCGGGCCACGAGGACGCAATCTCCGGCTCGGTCGATTGGCGCCCCTACAAGCGCGTCGACGTTTATGGCGGAGTCATGTTCTCGAAGGTGAACGGCGGCATGGCGAACGGATTCTTCGTCAACAACAACACGGCCCTGACAGGCGGCGTGCGCGTCAGCTTCTGATCGAACGCTGCGGACAGAAACAGGAAACCCCGGGGCGCGCGCCCGGGGTTTTTGTTTGGGGAGCCGCTCCCATCGACCGTGGAGCCATCACTTCGTCATCGCCGGGCCTGTCCCGGCCATCCATGCCTTCGCGCATATATTCGCTTGATTGTTTGACAAACAAACAGTGAGCGGCTTGCGGGCGGGCGCTTCCGGCGCGGCGTGGATGGCCGGGACAAAACCGGCCATGACGACGGTGGGTTCGCAAGTTTGGGGGAATCAGTCCTTGCGCTTGCGCGGCGGGCGGTTGGGCCATTTGACGATGCGCTCGATCCAGCGCGCGCTCGGCAAATCGTCTTCGCTGGCGAAAATGCGCGCCTGCACCGAAACGCCGGCTTCCACGACCGTCTCCCGCCGGCCCGACACCAGCGGGTGCCACCACGCCAGACCCCGGCCCTCCTCAAGCCGGCGATAGGCGCAAGTCACCGGCAGCCAGGACAGATTGCGCACCGATTCGGGCGTCAGCTTCACGCAATCGGGCACTTTGCGCTGTCGGTTGGGGTAATCGCGGCACGTGCACGCGACGCTGTCGAGCAGCGTGCAGGCGACGTCGGTGTAATGGATCTCGCCGGTGTCCTCGTCTTCCAGCTTCACCAGACAGCAGCGGGCGCAGCCGTCGCAAAGGCTCTCCCACTCCGGAACCGTCATCTCGTCCAGTTTTTTCACGCGCCAGAACGGCGGTTTTCCCGTTTCGTCCAAAATCGCCTCACATCGGCTACTCGTCCCGGAAAGGCGCGAAGCCGGGCGCCGCGTCAAGCCCTCACCCGGCGGAAGCTGCGTCCAGATGTTCGAGGATCTCCGGCGCCGCCTTGCGCACCGCCGCGCGGCCGAGTTCAATCAGCTCGGCCGCGCGATGAAATTCGAATAATCCGAAAGCTTTCGCTTTGATCGCGATCGTATGGTCGGGCGGATCGCCCGCCAGGCGCGAGCGCATGATGCGGTCCTGCGTAATGTTGAACGTATGCACCATCACCGAGGCGACGCCCGGCGCCGCATCAGGCCCGCCTCCGCCGAGCCACCTCGGCCAGGACGACGGCGCGGGCGCGGGCGGCTCGTCGGATTCGGTGTCGAACACCGCGGCGCCGCTGGGCGTGTCGCTGCCAATGGAAATTGCCAGCACATATTCCGCGCCGAACGCGCGCGCGACATTGACGGGGACCGGGTTGACGATGGCGCCGTCGAACAGCCACCGGCCACCCATTTTCACGGGCTCGAAAATACCGGGCAGCGCGTAGGAGGCGCGCAGGGCGTCGCAGACGGGACCCGATTTGAGCCAGACCTCATGACCAGATTTCATCTCGGTGGCGACGGCCACGAAGCGGGTCGGCAGATTTTCGATGCGCTGCTGTCCGAGCGCCGCCTCCAACCGCAGGCGCAGCCGGTCGCCGCCCATCAGCCCGCCTCCGCGTAAGGATACGTCGATGAGGCCGAAGACGCTGCGCCGCGTCAGCGAGCGCGCGAACGTCTCCAGCGCGTCGAGCCGCCCGCCGGCGAAGCAGCCCCCGACCACTGCGCCTATGGAGGCGCCCACCACCACATCGGGCACGATGCCGAGATCGGCAAGTTCACGCAGCGCGCCTATGTGCGCCCAGCCGCGCGCCACGCCTGCGCCGAGCGCAAAGCCTATCCGGGGTCGATGCTTCTTGGGCGTGGGCGCCGCCGGCGCGGGCGCCGGCGGTTGGCGTCGGAACAGGACGAGGCTCATCTACGCACCCCCCTCCCTCGGCGCCTGGCGCGCTCGAAGGAGTGCAAAATTACAGACGCCAGTTTAACCGGTCTTGCGGGGCGACCGTTCCGCCGACGAGTTTTGCGCCGGATCGTTAAAATTTGTCCAGAAGCGTGAGACGCGCCCCGCCGTCCTCCAGGCTCACCTTACGATAAAAGCACGACCGCCGCCCCGTATGGCAGGCGCCGCCGTCGCCGCCGACCTCCACGAGCGCCAGAAGCGCGTCCTGATCGCAATCGACGCGCAATTCCTTCAAGCGCTGGACCTGCCCCGACGTGTCGCCCTTGCGCCACAACGAGCCGCGAGACCGCGACCAATAATGGACAATGCCCGTCTCCAGGGTACGGGCCAGCGCCTCCGCGTTCATATGGGCGAGCATCAGCACCACGCCGTCCCGCGCATCGACCGTCACGCAGGTGAGCAAGCCATCGGGACCGAAGCGAGGGGTGAACTCGGCCCCGGTCTCGACGTCGGCGCCGCCCAGCGTCATTTCGCCGCGCGCAGCAAATCCAGGAACCGGCGCTGCTCCTCGCGGTCGGTCTTGAAGACGCCAGTGAAGCGGGTCGTCACCGTCGAGGCGCCGGCCTTCTTCACGCCGCGCATCGACATGCAAGTGTGCTCGGCCTCGATCATCACCGCGACGCCGCGAGGTTGAAGCCCGCGCTCGATGGCCCCGACGATCTGCGAAGTCATCGCCTCCTGCGTTTGAAGGCGCCGCGCGAACATTTCGACGACGCGGGCGAGCTTGGATAGCCCGACGGCCCCGCCGCGCGGGTAATAACCGATATGCGCCTTGCCGAAAAACGGCGCGACATGATGCTCGCAATGGGACACGAACGGAATGTCGCGCACCACCACAATGTCGGCATAGCCCTCGACGTCGTAAAAAACACGCGAGAGCGCGGCGTCTGGGTCTGCGCCATAGCCGCCGAAAAGTTCCTCGTAGGCTTCGACGACGCGGCGTGGGGTGTCGACCAGTCCCTCACGGGCGGGGTCGTCGCCGGCCCAGGCGAGAAGCGTCCGGACGGCGGATTCGGCTTCCTGACGGGTAGGGCGCGCGGAAGCGTTAGTCGCCTTCGCGAGCTTGGCCACATCATCCATAAAAGTAACTCCCGCTTGCGCTTTGCGGCCGGCCCGATAGGGTCTCCCAACTCTCGGCCGCGCCGCCTATATAGGTCGTACGGCGCCTGGCGCCAGTGGATTGCCCGCGACACATCATGTTGAACGATATCTATAACAGACGCGTCCTGGAGTTGGCCGCCGACATCCCCCGGCAAGGTCGCCTGAAGGCGCCCCAGGCCAGCGCCAAGGCGCATTCGCGGCTGTGCGGGTCCACGGTGACGGTGGATCTGAGCGTGGAAGACGGCAGGGTGAGCGATTTCGCGCATGACGTGCGCGCCTGCGCGCTCGGTCAGGCGTCGTCCTCGCTGATGGCCCGTCATATCGTCGGCTCGACCCCGCAGGAACTTAAAGACCTGCGCGAGACGATGACGGCGATGCTGAAGGCGGGCGGGCCGCCGCCGGGAGGCAAATGGGCGGACTTCGAGGTGCTGGAGCCGGTGCGCGATTATCGGCCCCGGCACGCCTCGACGCTGCTGACCTTCGACGCCGTGGTGGACGCGCTGGGTCAGATCGAACGGGCGACGGCGGCGTGATCGCGCAAGCGCTCGCCCGCTCGGCGATCCGCTTCTATCAACTCACGTTCTCGGCGCTGCTCGGGCGCCGCTGCCGCTTTCTGCCGACCTGTTCGGCTTATACGGACGAGGCCGTCGCGCGGCATGGCGTCTGGGCGGGGAGCTGGATGGGGGCGGCGCGGATATGCCGGTGCCATCCCTGGGGGGGATCGGGCTACGATCCCGCGCCCGCCCGCCTTCCCAAGGGCGCCACCTGGACGCGGCCCTGGCGGTATGGCGCGTGGCGAAAGGTTGCGGAATAGGAGTTGCATTTCCGCCTTCATGTCTCATTAACCCAACCGTGATCTTGTTCGCCTGTTTCGGGCGTTCTTTCCCGCAGGACCCGAATGACCATCCGTATCCTGGCCCTCGCCTACTTTTGCCTGTCCGCGCCCGTCTCGGCCCTGGCCTCTGATTCCGGTCGCGTGATCGGCGACTCCATCGGCGTCGGCGTTTCGTGGGCGGCGAAAATTCCCTCGACCGCGAAAAACAGCGTCTCCATCTACAGCGGCGCGATCATGGAGCAGCTCAACGCGGCGCAAAGAGGGGAGACGGTGTTTCTGAGCCTGGGCACCAACGACGCCGTGGGCGGCGCGCTCGACGTGAAGGCGCGGGTCGCGGCGGTCGTCGCGCAGGCCGAAAAGCTCGGCGTCAAACTTGTGTGGATCGGTCCGCCCTGCGTGCTGAAGCCTTGGGAGGAATACGCCAAAAAGCTCGACGCCGAACTGGCGTCGTCACTTTCAGGCACATCCGCCACCTATGTCTCGACGCAAGGTCCGGAATTCTGCGACGCTTCGGTTCATGCCCAGGAAGGCGTCCATTTCAACATGACCGGATACACGCGGATCTGGCGCAAGGCTTCGGCGGCGGTGGGATTTACCGGCGGCGGCACGGTCGTCGCCGAAGCGTCCGCGCCCTCCCGCTCCGCCAAATCCAAGCCGCATCGCCGGCACAGGCGCAATGTTCGCCGCGCGGGGGCCGCAGCGTCGCAAGCCGACGCGACGGCCAAATGAGCCGCGCGCTGCTCTTCACGGCCCTGGCCGCATTTATCCTCGCCGGCGCACCGGCCCTCGCCGATCCGGCCCCCATTCATGTCGCGTTCCTCGGCGATTCCATGGCCGATGGCCTTTGGGGGGCGATGTTCCGCCGCCTTGGAAAAGACAAATGCCTGGCCGACAAAATGAGATTGATCCGAAAGGCCAAGAACGGAACGGGGCTCACGCGTCTTGACCAGTTCAACTGGGTCGATGAGATCGCCAAAATCGTGGGTTCGGACCATCCCGACCTCACAGTGGCGTCGTTCGGCATCAACGATCGCCAAGGCATCGTCGAGAAAGACAAACGGTCGGTCGCCTACCCTTCGCCGGCCTTCGACGCCCGATATGAGTCCGTCGTCGCCGACGCGATCCGCGGCGCGCTCAGCGAAGGCGGGTCCATGATGATCGTCGGTCTGCCGATCATGCTCGACGAGGAAGCCAATACGGACGCGCAGGCTAAGAACAGGCTGTTTCAGGCCGCGATCAAGGACGTGGGGTCCGACAAGGCCAGCTTTGCCGCGCCCTGGACGTCGGGCGCGAGCCCGGAAATCTACAAGCCCTATCTGCCCAACGCCCGGGGCGCCATGACGCTGGTGCGCGCCTCCGACGGCATTCACTTCACGACGGTGGGCTACGACATGGTGATGGAGGCGGTCTATCCCGCGTTGCTGGCGAGCCTGAAGGCGCGCGGGCGCGACCTGGCGGCGGAATGCCCCTCGAAAGCCGAGGTCAGGTGATGCGGGGGGCCCGAGCGATCGTCGTGTGGACGCTCGTCGTCGCGGCCGGCGCGCTGGCGACCTACAAGGCCCGCCGGCTTGACTTCGCCTTCGCGGTCGGGGCGACCCGGGCGCCTGCCCCCAGCCTCGCCGACCTGATGACGCGCGCGCATGTCGGTTCGACCTCGCTGGGCGCGGATACGCAAAAGGCGCTGTCGCTGGCGACGCGCCTCGGCGCCCCGGCGGGGCCGCGCGTCGTCCTCCGCGGGTCAGCCGAGACCGCCCCGGCGCCGCGCGTCGATTCTGCGTTCAACGTCGCTTCGATCGCGCCGCCGGGCGGCGGCTCCAACCTTTTGCGCGTGGCGATGCAGCAGAAGCCTGCGCCCAAGGCTCCGACCGCGGCCACGGCGCTGGCCGCGCTCAACGCCGCGACGGGATCGCTGGGGGGAGCGCGCGGCGCGGTGATCCCCGCTTACGGCGAACTGACGCCCGACCTGTTCGCCGACCGGCGGCTGACGATTTTGCAGATCGGCGACAGCCATACGGCGGCGGATTTCTTCACAGGCCGCGTGCGCGACCGGTTGCAGGAGGCCTATGGCTCGGGCGGCGACGCCTTTGTCGTGCCGGGCAAGCCGCATGCGGGCGTGCGCTCGGCTTTGTTCTCCTCCGACGCCTCGGACGATTGGTCCTATGAGGCGCTGCAACGCTCCGACGACCGCAAGCGCTTTCATCTCTCTGGCTTCAACGCCCTCGCACATCACGCCTCGGCGGCGCTGACGGTGCGTTCGCGCAACGGCCGCACCTATGATTACGCCGACGTCGATTTCGTTTCGCAGCCCGGCGGCGGGCGGGCGGCGGTGTTGCTCGACGGGGCGACAGCGGGGGAAGTCAATCTTGACGGCGAGAGCGGCCGCGTCGTGCCGTTCGCCGCGCGCATGAAGAACGGGCAGACTTTCCGTGAACTGGTCGTCAAGTCGCTCGACGATTCCAGCGTGGCGGTGACCGGCTTCAAGCTGGGGCGCGACGGCGACGGGGTGTCCTACCTCAGCATCGGCTATCCCGGCGCAACCGTGCAACTGCTGCAAAAGCTGGACAATGGCAACCTTGCCGACGATTTCCGGGATTTGCGGCCCGACGTGGTGGTGCTGGCGTTCGGCACCAACGAGGGGTTCAACGACAACCTCGACGTGGGAATCTATATCCAGCAATACGAGCAGATCGTGCGGCGGCTGCAATCGATGCGGCCGGGGCTAAAAGTCGTGATCGTCGGCCCTGCCGACGCCGCGCGGCCTTCGGGGCAATGCCACGCGGAGGGCGTCGGGCAAAAATGCGCTTCCGGCGGCGCGCAGAACGCGTCCGCCGACGCAGGGTCGGGCAATTGCCGGTTCCCGGTGCCGCCCAAGCTCAACCTCGTGCGCGAGGCGCAGCGCAGGCTGGCGCAGAAGATCGGCGCGGCGTTCTGGGACTGGTCGAGCGTCCAGCCGGGGCCTTGCGGCGCGCAGGTGTGGGCGGCCGCCAGCCCGCCGCTGATGGCGCACGATTACGTGCATATGACCCTCGATGGCTATAAGCAGAGCGCCGACCGATTCGCGGATTTCCTCATCCCGCTGATCGCAGGACGCTCGGCCGCGACGCATGTTGTTTCCAACAATTGAGTTTGCTTTTTTCTTCTGCGCTTCGCTCGCGCTCGTCTGGGCGCTCAATCCCTTCAATGCTTTAAAGAAAGCGGCGCTGCTTGGCCTGAGCCTCGCTTTCTATGCGTCATGGGACTGGCGCTTTCTGGCGTTGCTGTTCGCCAGCGGCGCGATCAGCTATTTTGTCGGGCTCTATGTCGAGGGAGACCGGCCAGGACGGCGCGCCGTGCTGGGGCTGGGCGTCGCGCTCGATCTGGGCATCCTCGCCTATTTCAAATACCTCGACTTCTTCATCGCGCAGGCGATGACGCTGGCGAATTCGTGGGGCGTCTCGCTGCCTTTGGGCTTCGTCAACGTGACGCTGCCTGTGGCTATCTCATTCCTCACGTTTCATGCGATCAGCTACGTCGTCGACGTACACCGGGGGCGGCTGAAGGCGAGCCGCTCGCCGGTCGACATTCTGCTCTACATCTCGTTCTTTCCGCATCTGGTGGCGGGGCCGATCGTGCGCGCGCACGAGTTCTTGCCGCAACTGGCCTCGCCCCGCCGCGCGGAGGATTTCGCGTTCGGCGAGAACATGCTGCTGATCCTAGGCGGGCTGATGAAGAAGATGATCGTCGCCAACTATCTGGCGGTGCGCTTCGTCGATCCCGTCTTCACCGATCCCAGCCAGTTCTCGCGCTTCGATCTGACGATGGCGGTCTACGCCTATGCGATCCAGATTTACGCGGATTTCTCCGCCTACACCGACATCGCCATCGGCGTGGCGGGCTTGATGGGCTACCGATTTCCGCAGAATTTCAACCAGCCCTACCGGGCGCTCGGCATCGCCGATTTCTGGCGGCGCTGGCACATGACGCTGTCGAACTGGCTGCGCGACTACCTTTACATTCCGTTGGGCGGCAATCGAGGCGGCAAGCTGGCGACCGCGCGCAATCTTATGTTGACGATGCTGCTGGGCGGACTTTGGCATGGGGCGAACTGGACGTTCCTGATCTGGGGAGCGCTGCATGGCGCAGCGCTGGTGGTCGATAACCTTTATCGCCGCAGCGCCTTCTATCAGGACATCGGGCGCCGATCCTGGTTTGCAGCGATCGACGGTCTCGCGACGTTCCATTTCGTTTGCTTTTGCTGGCTGTTCTTTCGCGCCCCATCGCTCGACGCGGCGACCGCCTACCTTTCCGGGATTCTTGCCGACAACGGCCAACCGAGCGCCATGCCGCTCGTCGTTTGGCCGTTGCTGGCGGTGGGGGCGTTGACGCAGCTTGTCCCGCCGGATTTTCGTGCGCGGCTGGGGGAGCGGCTCGACGCGGGCGGCTGGCCGGCGCAGGTCGGCTTTGGCGCGGCGTCGCTTTATGGCGTGATCGCGATGGCCCCCTCGGCCGCGGCGCCGTTCATTTACTTCCAGTTCTGAGCGATGACGCGCTATCGGACCCAGCCCTTCGCGGAACGACCCACCGCCCGGATTGCCTCCCCCCTCGCGGGAGAAGGTTGGGGTGGGAGGGCTCGCCACAAAGGTTTCAGAAAGCGGCGTCCCCCCACCCTGACCCTCCCCCCAAAAGCCCGACCCTGGGCGGGCGTCTTTCGACGCCCTTTGCGGGAAGGGGACAGGAGAGCGCCATGAACCCCCTCCTCTCGCGCATCCTCGCAGTCTACGCCATCCTCGCGCTCGCCTGGTTCGCGTTTCCCGGCGGCGTCGTCGCCTGGATGGACGAGCACAACCGCTCCGGCTGGCTCAACGGCCCGCGCGCGCTCGCAGGTGCGGTGTACGCAGCCTCGGCGGCCGTCGGCGTGAAGCAGGTGGGCGAGAATTTGCGCGCGAATTTTGCGCGCTGGCTGGAGGGGGATCAGAATTGATGCGGTATTCGGCTGTGGGACGCGAGCGGCAGGAGCGGGCGTGGACGCCCGCGCTCCCGGCAGGCTCCTGAGCCCAGGCGCCGTCCTCACTCTGCCCGCCCGAGGCCATCAGCCGGAAATCCTCATTTCCCTGCGGATGCCCGGGCGCCCTCGACAAGCTGCTTGCCCAGCGCCCAGATCGGCCCCGCCGAATCGTTCGCCGCGCGGAGGGTGTCTGCGAAG
>JAYVYJ010000111.1:0-3927 GCA_043784465.1 Hyphomicrobiales bacterium | reverse complement strand
AGATTGACGCCCGCAAACACGCCCGCCGCGCAAGCCGCAACGCCGCGCGCGCCGAACGTCGGCGCGGCATAGGCGCAACCGAACGCCAGCACGGCGGCGCCCGCCAGCAGAATGGCGTTCTCCGCGCGGTGGCGCCCGGTCATCGAGAGCGCGAAGCCCATCGGCCCCAGCCCCGCGCTCAGCAACTGGCCCAAAGGCACGAGCAGACAAACCACGGGATCGAACGCATAAGCTGCGCCAAACACCAGATCGAGCCGGGGGCCGAAGGCGACGACGCCGCCAAACAGCCACGCCGAAACCGGCGCGGCCACACGCAGATACGCATTCAACTCGCGCAACACCGCGCCGGGCGCGCGCGACGCATGGGCGCTCGCGACGCGCGGACCCAAAGTCTGGCTCGCCGCCATGGGAAACACGAAGATCAGTTGCGACACCATCGCCACCGCCGCATAGGCGCCGACTTCGCGCGCGGGCGCGAAGGCGCCAAGGAACAGCACGTCCGCGCCACGCATCGCCGCAGCGACGAACAGCGAGAACGCCATCCATCGCCCTTCCGCCAGCACCCTTCGGACCCAAGCCGCCGCGACCGGCTCCAGCGTCGCGCGGCGGCGCGCGCGGTCGCCCCACAACAGCGCCGCGCTGAGCGCGACCTGCGCCGCGCCGATCGCCACGATCAGCGCCACGGAAGGCGCCAGCCACAACGCCAGCGGCACGGCGACCAGCCGGAACCCGGCCTGCGCCCACACGCCCAGACCGGCGTAAAGCCCGACCCGCCCCTCCGCGCGATAGACGGCGCCGAGAATCGCGGCGTCCGTGGCGAACGGCAGCGCGACGAGCGCGAGCGTCGCCAACGCATCGACGCCCGGCAGCGGGTAGAGCCGCCCAACGGCGCCTTGCGAGGCCGCCGCCGCGACCGCCAGCCAGAGCGCCATCGAGGCGGCGCAAGCGATTCCGCGCAGCCGCCGCACCACCGCCGCCCGCGCGGGATCGTCGGCCCCGCCCGCGAGATATTTGAGCAGCGCAACGTCGAGGCCGAGGGGGGTCAGCGTCAGCGCCAGCATCAGCGCGTTGCGCAGCACGTTGACGAGACCGTAGGCCTCCGGCCCCAGCGTGCGGCCGATCAGCGTCGAGGTCAGCACGCCGACCGCGATCTGCGCCACTTGCCCGCCCAACGCGACGGCGAGGCCGCTCTTCATCGCGGCGAAGCCCGATGCGCATAAGCGCGTCGATCGAGGTCGAGGCGCTTGACGACCGCCGGCACGCCGACCGCGAGCGCGCCGCCCGGCACGTCGTCGAGCACGACGGCGTTGGCCCCCACGACCGCGCCGGCGCCGATCCGCACGGGGCCGACGATGCGCGCGCCCGCGTGGACGATGACGCCGCGCTCCAGATGCGGCGCGCCGAACTCGGGCGCCCGCCCGCCCAGCACGACATGCACGCCGATCTCGCAATCGTCCTCGATCACGCTGAGCCCGTTGACGACGATTCCAAGACCGCTGTGATGCAGGAACACGTTTTGGCCGATGCGCGCGCGCCCGGGAACGGAGGCGGCGAACATCACCCGCGACACGCCGTCGACCACGCGCGACAACGGGGCCAGCCGCGCACGATGCAGCCAGGCGGACAACCGATGCAGGCGCAGGATCATCTGCATCGCGCGCCGCCGGACGACGGTATGCTTCGTTGTTTGAACATGGATAGGCCCGATGGTCGGAACCCGTTGAAGTTTTTGCGAGATGGCCTGAAACGGTAGAACAAGAAGAAACAGCGCCCGCCGACAAGCAAGGCGATGACGGCGGGCGGCGGCTTGCGGCGACGATGTTTGTTTGAAACAAGGAGCGCCTGGTCGCGAACGTAGCGGGGCTTTTCCTGACGCCGTGTGTTTTCAACCGCCGTCAAGTCCTGGCGCTCGCCGCCGCGCCGCTGGCGAGCGCGCGCGCGCAGGATGCGACGGGATTTCCCCGCTTCACGCGCGGCGTCAGTTTCCATCATGTGCTGAACTGGCCGGCGTTTCAGGTCGACGCGGACGCACCGCGCTATGTCTGGCCGCCCTTCGCGTCCGAAAAATATAGACTGGAAACTGAGGATTTGACGCGCGTGCGTACGCTTGGGTTCGACTTTATTCGATTGACGGTCGATCCCGGCCTCTGGATCGCGCAAGGCGAGGAGCGGGCAAGACAACTGGAGAAACTCTACGCCCGTGTCGTCGAAACCATTCTCGCGGCGGGCCTCGACGTCGTCTTCGACCTCGCGCCCGTCGACAATCATCCCGATTTTACCCCCGCGCGTCTCACCGCAAATTCCGAAGGGCTTGACGGTTATGCCGACATCGTCGCCCGCGCAGCGCGGTTGCTGTCGAAATATCCGCAAGAGCGGGTCGCGCTGGAACTGTTCAACGAACCCCCGCTTCAGGGGAGCGCGGGCGAAGCGCGCTGGGCGGCGATGCAATGGCGCTTGCACGCTTGCGCGCGCGCAGGTGCGCCCGATCTCGCGCTGGTGCTGAGTGCGGCGCATTGGGGGGATTTCGCGGCGTTGACGCGGTTGGATCCCGGGCCCTATCGCGCCAGCAACGTCCTCTACACGTTCCACTATTACGCGCCCCATCTGTTCACCCATCAGGGATCGAAGACCGGCCCGACCTCCTATGTCTCCGGCCTTTCCTGGCCGCTCACGCGCGCGGCGGCCGAACTGGCTCAGGCGGACGCGGAGCAGGCCGCCGCCGGAGACACGGCGCTTGACGTCGATACGCGGGCGCAGATGCGCGAGCAGGTCGCCCAAACATTCGCGGGCGAGGGCGCGCGCGCGCACGACGAAACCGTCGTCGCACGCGATTTCGACGCCGTTCAGGCTTGGGCGCAGACGCACGGCGTCGCGCCGCAACGGGTGCTCATGGGCGAATTCGGCTGCGTCCTCGCCTCTCGGGGCCGCCCGATCGGCGCGACGCGTCTGGCCTGGCTCGGCTGCGTGCGCCGGGCGGCCGAGGCGCGAGGGTTCGGTTGGGCCTATTGGGCGTTCAAAGGCTATGGCGGCATGGAGCTTGTCGATGCACAGGGGGCGCTGCATGGCGATCTCCTGGCGCCGCTCGGCCTTCAGTAAGCCTCATATTTGATGAGCGCCAACACGGTCTGCAACGCGATGCGGATGTCGAGCCAGATCGACCAATTGTCGATGTACCAGAGATCGCGCGCGACGCGCGCCTGCATCTGGGCGAGCGTGCGCGTCTCCCCTCGCAAACCCGCCGCCTGCGCGGCCCCCGTCAACCCTGGCTTGACGTGGCGCCGCAACGCGTATTCGCGGATTTCGGCGCCATAGGCGTCGTCGTGCGCGAGCGCATGCGGGCGTGGGCCGATCAACGACATTTCGCCTTTCAGCACATTGAAGAGTTGCGGGAGTTCGTCGAGGCTCGCGCGCCGGAGGATGCGGCCCAGCGGGGTCACGCGGTCGTCGTCGCGCTGCGCCTGCCGCAGTGCCGGCCCGTCCTCCGCCACGCGCATGGTGCGGAATTTCCATATCCTGAATTCGCGGCCGTCGAAGCCGCGTCGCGTCTGTTTGAAAATCGCAGGCCCCGGCGAGGTCAGCCGCACCATCAGCGCCACCACAAGCAGCGCGGGCGCCAGCGCGACCAGCGCCATCGTCCCCAATACGAGGTCGAAGCCGCGCTTGGCGGCTCGGTCGAGCGTCCCGAGCGACGGGCGGCGCAATTCGACGCCGCAGAAGGGGTCGAACCGGGCGTCTTTCGTATGGCTCAGCAGTGCGCGCGTCGCTGCGTCGGGATAGAGCCGCACGCCCAGCGGCGAAGCCCGCAAAGCTTCCAGCGCCGCGCCGATCCGGCGCTCTTGCGGCCACGCCACGAGCAGCGCGAACTCCACCGCGCGTTCGCCGCGCGCCAGCCGGATCGCCAGCGCGAGCCGCGCGCGATCCTCCTCA
>JAYVYJ010000110.1:0-52242 GCA_043784465.1 Hyphomicrobiales bacterium | reverse complement strand
CAATTCGTCGATATCGGCGACGAACGTCGCAATCGCGACTTCGGGCCTTTCGAGTTTCGGCGCCCACGCGAACAAGGGCGGCTCGGTTGCGCTGACAGGCGGCGCCGTCAACACGACGGGCGACGGCGCCAACGGGCTGTCGGTCGTCGGCGAGGGCTCTTCCCTCTCGGCCACCCGTCTCAACGTCGGCACGACGGGCGGCCTCGACACGGCGACCGGAATTCACGCCCATGCGATCTACAACGGCCCCGGCGTGAGCGGGCCTTCGGGCGGCAATCTGACACTGACGAACGTGACGGCCGCGGCGGCGGGGCTTCAGTCCGACGCGTTGCTGACCGACGCCGGCGGCGTCACGAGGGCGACGGGCGGCGCCTTTTCCACGACCGGCGCGGGCGCCGGGGCGGCGGCCGTTCTCAACAACGGCGCCATGACGATTTCCGGTTCCACCCTGACGACGTCGGGCGACGGATCGACTGCTCTCTTCATCAACGGAGCGGGCGGCGCCGTCACCGCGTCCGACCTGACGATTTCGACGACAGGGGGCGTCTGGACGGCGGGCAGCGGCTCGCATGCGGACGGAATTTACAACGGCGCGTTCGGCGTCCGTACCGGCGGCGGCGTGATGAATGTGACGGACAGCGCCGTCACAACGACTGGCGCTCAGTCCCACGGCGTTGCCGTAGGCCTGGGCGGAATTACGACATTCCTGGGCGGGGCCGTCTCCACGTCGGGGACGGACGCGCACGCCGCCAGAGCGACCCGTGGCGGATCGCTCACCATCGGCCTTGACGCGGCCGGAACCGGGACCGACCTGAGGACTCTGGGGACCGGCTCCTATGTCGTCAGCGCGAACGGGGGCGGCGTCGTGTCGCTCACCGGGGCGACGCTGGGGTCCACCGGCAACGGTTCGGGCGGCCTTGCGGTCAACGGCGTCGGCTCCGAAATCGACGCCGCCAACGTGACCCTGTTCACGAGCGGCGGTTTCGACCCCGCATCCGGTCTGCACGCCTATGGCGCGGCGAACTCGCCTTTTGGGACGTTCACGACCGGGGGGACGCTGACGCTGACGGGGACGCAGATAAGCACGTTCGGAGAGGGTATGTATGGCGTCTATACGGCGGGTACGGACGCGGGCGGCAATGGCCGTGGCGGCGGCGGGTTCCATGGCGGCGGGGGCGGCGGGTTCCATCGCGGCGGCGGGTCAGGCTCGATAACCACGATTTCGGGCGGGTCGGTTTCCACGTTCGGCGCGGGCGCGCACGCGCTTTTTGCGACGGGCGCGGGCGCGGACGTCACGGCGGGCGGCGCGAAGCTCTACACTTATGGAACGGGCGCCTATGCCGCCTATGTCACGTCAGGCGCCTCGCTCGCGCTCAAAGACGGCATGCGGCTGCAGTCTTTCGGCTCGGACGGCGGCGGGGTCTACGTGACCGGCGCGGGATCGAGCGCGACGCTGAGCGGGACTGTCGGCAGCCAGTCGACGGCGGGAGGGTCGGGGCTTTACGCGGAGGCGGGCGGGCATATCGCCGTGCAAGGGCTGCTGGGCGTCCGGGCGGGGGGCACGGCGATTACGGTCAACGGCGGGTCGGTCGCCGCGCCGGGTCAACTCGTCATCGAGACGACCTCGGCCTCGGCTTCGGCGATCGTGTTGTCCGGCGACAATTCCCGCTTCAGCGGCACAGGCGGGGGCGCCATCGCGGCGGCGGGATCGGTCGTGCAGTTCCTCAACGGGGCCAACCAGAGCGCCACTTTCGTCGGCTATACGATAAATAGCGCGTCGGGCGATTTCGCCTTCGCCGATCCCTCGTCCTCGACGCTCAATTTCACCAATTCGGCGGTCAACGCCGGGGGCGGCAACCTCGTCAACGCCACGGCCGGCAGCACGGTCACGCTGAACGCCATCGGCTCGACGCTGTTCGGCGCCGTCGCGACCGATCCGACCTCGACCACCGACGTCAATCTGTCGAACGCGTCGTCACTGACGCTGACCGGCAATTCGACGATCACCAACCTCAATCTCGCCAACAGCGCGATGGCGTTCTCCGCCCCGACGAACGGCGCGTTCCAGACGCTGACGGTGACGAATTATACCGGGACCGGCGGAGTGCTGACGCTCAACGCCGCGCTGGGCGGCCCGACGCCGGGCGCCGATCAGATCGTCGTCAACGGCGGCCGGGCGACGGGTACGACGCTGCTGACCATCCGCCCGGTCGGCGCGTTTGCAGGATCGACCACGGGCGCGGGCCTGCCGTTGATCGTGGCGACCAACGGCGGCGCCATCGCGCCGGGGGCCTTCGCGCTCGCGGGACCGCTGGTCGTCAATGGCTACGCCTACTCGCTCAAAGAACAGGACGCCGGCGATTTTCTGATCTCCAACACGACGCAGACGTCGGCTCAAGGGGCTGCTTCGCTCGCCTCGCTGTCGCAGACCCGTCAGACCCAGACGATCACCACCAAACTGCTGGGCTCGATCCTCACCGGCGCGACCGAACAGATCAATTGTTCGTCGTGCTCCAGCGGCTTCGCCTCGTTCGGCTCGTTTGCGCTGGGCGCGCACGGGCGCTGGACGCTCAACGACAATTTCGCGATTTTGGCGGGCGGCTCCTACGACAGTTTTTCCTCGCATGGAGTAAGCGTCAACAACTCGATGCTGGTCGCGCTGGCGCTGCGCTACGACGCGGTGCAACTGGGCAAGAACCGACCGTTCGTCGAGGCGGGCTTGACGGCGCAGCCGTGGGCGAGCGTCACCTACCGCCGCGCCTACGATTCCGCGTTGGGCGGGGGCGTCGGCGTCGGCACGACGCTTTCCCGCTCCGTCGCCGCCTACGGACGCCTGGGCTACATCTGGCGCCTGAGCCGCAGCGACGAGGCGGCGGTTTATGGCGACCTCACGCGCTCGTGGGACTACACCGCCGGCTATACGGAGGGCGCGTCGCCCGGCAACCCCAACGGGGCGACCGTCGCGCCGACGCTGGACATGCTCAACGTCGCGCGCGTGGGCGCGCAATATACGCATCTGTTCGGCCAGCACATCGAGGGCAACCTCAGCGGCGGTTTCGCGCAGGCGTTCGGCGCGGCTTATGGCACCAGCGCGGCGCTGGGGGGCTTTGGCGCGGACACAGGCTCGGCGGCGACGGGCTTTCACTGGTGGGAATTGGGCGCGCGCATCAGCTACCGCTTCTCGAAGAACGTCACCGGCGACGTGTTCGGCATCGGCACTTTGGGGGCGCAACCGGTGGGCGATCAGATCCACGGCGGCGTCGCTCTGCGCATGGCGTTCTGAGCCTGGGCGACAGCAGGGCGGGGAGGACTTTCGTGATTACGCTGTATCACTGCCGCGACGCGCGCTCGTTTCGCGCGCTGTGGGCGCTGGAGGAGGCGGGCCTCGCCTATGACCTCAAGGTGCTGCCGTTCCCGCCGCGCATCCGCGCGCGCGACTATCTGGACATCAATCCGCTGGGCACGATCCCGTTGCTGGTCGACGGCGAGACGCGGATGACGGAATCGGCGGCGATCTGCCAATACATCGCCGACCGCTACGCGCCCGCGCTCGGCGTCGCGCCCGCGGACCCCGCCTATGGCGCCTATCTCAACGCGCTGCATTTCGGCGAGGCGACGCTGACGTTCCCGCAGACGCTGGTTCTGCGCTACGGCCAGTTGGAGCCGGAAGAACGGCGGCTGCCGCAGGCGGTGGCCGATTATTCCAAATGGACGCTGGCGAGAATGCGCGCCTATGACAAGGCGCACGGCGACGCGGACTACGCGGCGGCCGGACGCTTCACCGTCGCCGACGTGTCGATGGCCTATGCGCTGATGCTGTCGAAAGTGCTGGGGCTATGGCCCGACGCACCGCCCCGGTTGCAGGCCTATTTCGAGCGTTGCGCCGCAAGGCCGGCTTTTCATCGCGCCAAGGCCGCGCAGGGCGGCGACGGCTTGGCGTGACGAGGCGCCGCGAAACCGCCCGGTTTAGGTCTCAGGGGCGGTCGCGATGGCGCGGGGAGGTTTCGTGAGACGTTTCGTTCTCGCTTTGGCGATTTGGATAGGTTGCGCGCTCCCGGTTTTCGCGGTCTGCGACGCGACGCCGCCCGTGCCCGCATCGCTGGCGGGCGCGGACAGCGTGGCCGATTATGCTCCCGCGCTAAAGCTGTGCCGCAAGGAAGGCGAGACGCGCGTCGCGATCCGCACCATGATCCTGCGCGGCGAGGGCGCGCTGCTGCTGGCCGATCCGCAGACGCTGGCGACGAAGCTGGAGCGCGCGGCCTGCTGGACCTGCGCGGATACGACCGACGAGGCGCTCGCCGACACGCGGTTCCTGCGCGCGGTGGAGCATGCGGCGCGGGGGCCCGATCTCGCGCATCGCGGGTTTTTGTCGAATGCAGGATTGAAGCATGGCGAGCGCGGCGGCGCTTATTTCACGGGCGACCTTTGCCCGAGCCGCAAGCCGCTGGAGCGCGAATTCCTCGCCTCGCTGGGGGCGGAGCGCACGCCCGTCGCGCTGTCGATCTCGGGGCTGTGGCTCAAGCGTCATTTTGCGGATTACCGCTGGTTGACTGACGAGGCGGCCCGGGGCGCGATTGAGATCACGTGGGTCAACCACACCTACACGCACCCCTTCAAGAAGGGCGTGGCCGAAGCGGCGAACTTCCTGCTGACGCCCGGCGTCGACCCCGATTTCGAAATCGAGGAGACCGAACGGCTGCTGATCGCCAATGGCGGCGCGCCGTCGGTGTTCTTCCGGTTTCCCGGTCTCGTGTCTTCGTCGCCGCTGATGAAGGCGGTGGCGGCGCATCATCTGATCTCGCTGGGCGCCGACGCATGGCTGGCGCTGGGCGAGACGGCTCGCGCAGGCTCCATCATCCTCGTGCATCCCAACGGCAACGAACCGCAGGGCCTCAAAATCTTCGCCCGCGCGGCGGCGGAAGGCCGTTTGCCTACGCCCTTCAAACCGCTCGAAGACGCCCCCGAATAGAAAGATATGGCCCCCGAATGAAGCTTTTGGCCCTGCTCGCCCTGCTAACGCAGGCGTTTCCCGCGCATGCGGGCGAAGTCGATATGAACACGCAGACCTGTCAGGACTGGCTCGACGCCACCGAGGACGAGCAGGACCTGATGTCGGCGTGGCTGCGCGGCTATGCTTCCGGCCGCACGTCTTCAGGGCTCTATGACGTCAACGGATCGCGCGCCGACTCCACGCGGCTCCGCTCGTATTGCCAGCACCATCCGAGCACCGGCCTGCTGACCGCATCCGGGCAGGGCAAACACTAGCGGCGGGAGCCCCTCGTAGGGAGAGGTCCCTCATGGATAGGTGGCGATTATAAAACGGAACCGACCGGCGAGGGAGGCCTTAAGACCCCCAAAGCCATGATTTCGCCGCATTTACACACGAATTACGAAGATGTTAAGATATGTTAAGTGTGCTGTGTTTTTGGGCAATACTTACCCTCTTCAGCGCGTGGCGCTGTTGAACGTGCGCCTGCTTGGCCAGTGGGTAATGGCGTACCAAATTCGACGCAAGGTTCGTTCAGCCATATTTCGGTTTCGGCCTTAACACTGCCGGAATCGGATTGGCTTTAAGTTTCAAAGGGTTGGCAGGAATCTGCTAGCGCCTTTTGATAATTTAAGCTATCGATCTCGGGAGGCTCTCCATGTCCGTAGTCGTCGTCAATGCATCCGGCAATCAGGACATCGATGGCGTCCTGTGGGGATGGCGATGGGGCCAGACCAACATCAGCTACTCGTTTCCGACGGCCGTGACCAGTTATGGGAGCTATGCGCAGGTCAACGGGTTCCAGGCGTTCAGCACGTTCCAGGCGAACGCGGCGCGACAGGCCCTGAACAACATCGCCAGCTTCACGAACCTGACGTTCACCGAAGGCGGCAGCCAGCTGCGCTTCGCCAACGCGAGTTCGATCGACTACACAAACGACAGTACGCTGGCGCTAAACTGGGGACTGCACACCATCGGCACGGCCGAAAGCAATCCGCCCTCCCTTCAGTATGGAACGACGCCGCCCAACACGCCCGCTTTTGCGCAGGGCGATGCGTGGTTCAATCCCACCGGCTACAACAATCCAACAATCGGCAGTTACCAGGACTCTGCGGGAATTATGCACGAACTTGGGCACAATATGGGCCTCAAGCACGGGCATGTCACACAAGACGGGCATGGCACCACGTTTCCGACCTTGCCCGCCGATCATGACTCTTACGAATACTCGGTCATGACCTATTTCCAGTTCCCCCACGATACGGCGGGCAGCGGCGACAGCGCGCCAGACCATCCCACGACCTATATGCAGGACGATATCGCGGCCCTGCAATATATGTACGGCGCCAACTACGGCGCCACCGCCAACAATACGGATTCGACCTACACGTGGAACTCCACCACGGGTCAGGAAACCATCAACGGCAACGCGCAAACCACTCTCAACGGAGAAGCCGCGCCCGCCGATGGCGAAATCTTCATGACGGTCTGGGACGGCGGCGGCGTCGACACCTACGATTTTTCGAATTTCACCACCAACATGAACATCGACCTCACGCCGGGCAGCTGGATCGTGCTGGACACCAGCGTCAACCATCGCCAGCGCGCCGATCTCGGTTTCGACACCGTGACGTCGTCGGAATATTTCGCGCGCGGCAACATCGCCAACGCCCAGATCGACCCCAACAACGCCGCCGAGACGGCGTCCCTGATCGAAAACGCGACGGGCGGCGCGGGCGACGACGTCATCACCGGCAACGACGCCAACAATGTGCTCAAGGGCGGTGGCGGCAACGACACCCTTTCGGGCGGCAATGGTGACGACACGCTCTATGGCGGCAATATCTTTGGCGTCGCCGACGGCAACGACACGCTCAAGGGCGGCGGGGGCGACGATTCCTTGTTTGGCGGCAGCGGCGACGACATCCTCAAGGGCGGCGGCGGAGCCGACCACCTGGACGGCGGAACCGGCGTCAACACGGCTGACTACAACTTTTCCTCCGCAGGCGTGTATGTCAATCTGACGACGGGGCTCGGTTTCAACGGCGACGCGCAAGGCGACACGCTCGTCAACATTCAGATCGTTCAGGGCACTTCGTCTGACGACACGCTGATCGGCAACGCCCAGGTCAATTCGCTGTTCGGCAACGACGGCGACGACAGCATTTACGCGGGCGGCGCCGGAAGCACGCTGAACGGCGGCGCGGGCGTCAATTTTCTGAGCTTTTACTATGCGACGGCGGGCGTCACGGTCGATCTTTCCGGGGCCACGGGTCCGGGCGGCGCGGCGGCCGGCGACATCCTCTCCAATTTCCAGGATCTGGGAGGCTCGAACTTCGACGACACGCTCACCGGCACGAGCGGCGTCAACCATATTTATGGGTACGACGGCAATGACGTGATCAACGCGGGCAGCGGGGCCGACTTTGCCTACGGCGGCGGCGGCGACGATTATTTCATCGACACGGACGCCGTCAGTTTCGACTATTACGACGGCGGCACCGGCGTCAACACGATCGACTACAGCAGCGTCACCTTTGTCGCCAACCTTGTCACGATCAACCTCCTGACCGGCGTGACGACGGTGTCGGGCGGCAACACGGAAACGATCCTCAACTTCCAGAACGTCGAAGGCAGCCAGGGCGGCGACATCATAATTGGCAGCAACTCCGCCGGCGTGCTCCACGGCAACGGCGGCGACGACACGATCACCGGGGGCTCCGCCGATGACACGCTGAGCGGCGGGACGGGTGCGGATGCGCTCGACGGCGGCGGCGGCGTCAACACGGCGGACTATTCCACGTCGAGCGCGGGCGTCACTGTCGATCTGACGGCGGGAACCGGCGTCGGCGGCGATGCGCAGGGCGACACGCTCACCAATATCCAGAACATCAAGGGTTCCGCGTTCGACGACACCTTGACCGGCAGTTCCGCAGTCAACAGGATTTTCGGCAACGGCGGCGACGACCGCATTATCGACAAGGACTTCGTAACCTTTGATTTTTACGACGGCGGCTCGGGCGTAAACACGATCGACTACAGCAACCTCAGCTTCATAAATGGCGTCGTCACGATCAACCTCGCCACGGGCGTAACTTCGGTTACCGGCGGCAATACGGAGACGATCTTAAACTTCCAGAATGCCGAGGGCAGTCAGGGTGGCGAGACGATCATCGGCAGCGCCGCCGCGAATGTGCTCCATGGCAATGGCGGCAACGATACGATCATCGGCGGCGCGGCGGCCGATACGATTGACGGCGGTACCGGCGTCAATACCGCGAGTTACGCCGGCTCGGCGGCGGTCACCGTCAACCTGACGACCGGGGTGAATACCGGCGGCGACGCCCTTAACGACGTCCTCTCCAACATCCAGAACGTCACGGGCGGCAATTTCGACGACACGCTCACCGGCGATGGCGGCAGCAACGTCCTCAACGGCGGCCTGGGCACGGATACGATGACGGGCCTGGCCGGCGACGACACCTATTTCGTCAACGTCGCGGGCGACGTGGTGCACGAAGCGGTAGGCGGCGGCGTCGACACCGTGCGGACGAGCATAAGCTATGCGCTTGCCGCAGCGCAGGAGATCGAAGTCTTCACGACAACCAACCCCGCCGGCATCGCCCCCATTAATTTGACGGGCAACGGTTTCGCCCAGACGATCGTCGGTAATGCTGGAACCAACTACATCAACGGCGGCGGCGGCGCCGACACTATGCAGGGGCTCGGTGGCAACGATTTTTATTACGTCGACAATCCGGGCGACGTGGTGAAGGAGGCGGTGGGCGCCGGCGTCGATCGCGTCCTGACGAGCGTTAGTTACACGCTGACGGCCGGGCAGGAGATCGAGCTGTTCACGACGACCAACGTTGCGGGGACAGGGGCCATCGATCTAACCGGCAACGCGTTGGGCCAAACCATTTACGGCAATGCCGGCAACAACGTGATCACCGGCGGTGGCGGGGCCGACGTAATGGTGGGCTTGGGCGGCAGCGACACCTACTTCGTCGACAGCTCTAGCGACGTGGTGCAGGAAGCGGTGGGCGGCGGCGTCGATAGCGTCTTCGCGAGCGCCAGTTACGCGCTCGCTGCCGGGCAGGAGATTGAATTTCTTTCCACGGCCAACAGCGCCGGAGTCGGAACCATCAATTTGACCGGCAACAATTTCGGGCAGACCATCACCGGCAACGCCGGCGCTAACGTTATCTACGGAGGCGCGGGCGCGGATACGATGATTGGTCTTGGCGGCAACGATATCTACTATGTCGACAACGCTGGCGACGGGGTGCAGGAGGCGGTGGGCGGCGGCGTCGATCATGTCCTTACGACGGTGAGCTACACGTTGGCCGCGGGACAGGAGATCGAGGTTTTATCGACGAGCAACAGCGCGCTGACTGGCGCCCTCAATCTAAGCGGCAACGGTTTTTCTCAATTCATCTATGGCAACGCCGGAAACAACGTTATCGATGGCGGCGACGGCAGCGACACGTTGATTGGATATGGAGGTTCGGACACCTTCATGTTCGACACGGCGCTCGGCGCGGCGAACGTCGACCGCATCACCGACTTCACGACCGCCGCCGACACGATTGATCTTTCGCAATCGATCTTCTCCACGCTGGCGACGGGCACGTTGTCGGCTTCCGACTTCTTTATCGGAACGGCGGCGCAGAACGCCAACCAGCACATCTTGTACAATTCAAGCAATGGCTGGCTCTCCTATGACTCCGATGGCAACGGCGTCACCGCGACCGCGACGCATTTCGCGACCGTGTCGGCCGCCTTGGCGCTGAGCAACACCAACTTCGTCGTGGCGTAGCGCGAAGGCCCGTTTCGGCGCCGGGCGCCCGGCCTCGGTGTGCGTTGAAAACGCGACGATCGGAAACGATCGTCGTGTTTTGGCGAATAGGTCGCCTAGCGAGCGCGCGCCAGTGTGTACGAGGAGCGCACAGAGACGAGCCGTCCCCGTTTGCTTGACGCCCATGGCTTTGAAATGTCCGCTGACGTCAAGGGGTGCGTGCAGGCGGAAGCGCCGACCGCGCATGGATTCCCACGCTCAAGCCCCCCCCCCGACAGCGAGGCTGCGTCCAGATCGACCAGATGAATTTCAGCGTGCGAGGCACAGAGAGTTTCGCGATCGAGGTCGTTGCCATTGCCGGCTCCCAGAACGCAAAGACGAGGGCCGGAGCTGCGAGGCCGCATCCGCGCCGTCACTTTTGCGCGATGACTTGCGGACGCATCCCAGTTTTCCGACGTCGCGTTATTATTGGCGATTTGCATTTCAACCGGCGCCTTCAAGGCGAGCCTTGCTGGCGCTTCCGTCATGCGGCGTCGCTTCGGCCGCCGTCTTGCGCGCGTCCGTTTGATTGTCCTGTCGGTCGATGTGGGCGCCGACGAAATCGTTGACGTTGAGACGAACCGCGCGCCAGCCGCCGTTTTTGTAGTGCCGCTTGAAATAAAGCGTCTGCTTCCCCTTGATGAGTTTGCGCGCGGCATGCACGAGGAAGCGATGCACCCGCACGGAATCCGCCACCCAGGCGTTGAAGACGACGCAGTCTCCCTCCAGACAATCCTGATAGGTCAGGTTATAGCGGCCTTCCACCCAGGCCTCGGCTTTCGCCCGCGTGACGAGACCCCAACCGGCGAAACCCTGGACCTGATTGGCGCCGTCGATTACGAAAGCGTAGTGGCCCCGGTTGATCTGGCCAACCAGCACGCGCGACCAGTCGCCGAAGGAAAGGGACGCGAAGGCAGGCTTGCTCATCATATGAGCGACGGCCAGACCAAGCGCCATCGCCGCCCCCTTGGGCCGCGACAGATGAAGGTCGTCGGCACTCCCGTTCGTTTTCCGGTCTAACTCCATTTCGATCTCTGAGTAGGCGACGAAATCGCTCGGATCGGCGGGGAAATTCGTGCGCCGGTTGCCGCTTACGACCGCCAGCGCCGCCTCCGCGCGTCTCCTTTGTTGTTTATCGCCCGACGGCGCCGATAACAAGTCGGCGCGAAGCCCGCTTGCGCTGTACTCTCCGCACACAAACCGCGATCGGCATCGCCCTTTTCAGGACCGAGGCGGGCGATTCCTTACCCGTCGTTAACGCGATCGGCTTAACTTGAACCTCCAAGCGGCTCGCGCCCTATTGCCCCTTTCCGACTTGCGGCTTATGGAGCGCGCAAGCGAGGAGCGGGGCTGATGAGCGCGGATCGCGAGGCGGAGGCGCTGCGCCGAAAGGTGCGGCTCGCTGCAAGCCTGAGAGAAAACCTCAAGCGGCGCAAGGCGCAGACGCGCGAACGTGCGGCGTCCCCGCCGACGGAAAAGCCCGAAAGGTCGCAGGATGGATCGCATTAGAATTCGCGGCGGCGCGCAACTCAACGGGACCATACCGATCTCGGGCGCCAAGAACGCCGCGCTGCCGTTGATGATTGCCTCGCTGTTGACCGACCAGACGCTGACGCTGGAGAACCTGCCGCGCCTTGCCGACGTCGGCCAGCTCGTGCGCATTCTGTCCAACCATGGCGTTGACTATTCGGTGGACGGCAAGCGGCGTGGAGAAAACCCGGTCGCCGGCCAGACTGCGCATCTGCGGGCCAAAACCATCGTCGACACGCACGCGCCCTACGAACTCGTGTCGCGGATGCGCGCGAGTTTCTGGGTCATCGCGCCGCTGCTGGCGCGCATGGGCGAGGCGAAAGTCTCGCTGCCGGGCGGATGCGCCATCGGCACGCGGCCGGTCGATCTGCTGCTGATGGCGCTGGAGACGCTGGGCGCCAAAATCGAGATCGAGAACGGCTACGCCCTCGCGACCGCGCCCAAGGGGCTCAGGGGCGCGGAGATCGTATTTCCCAAGGTGACGGTCGGGGGCACCCACACCGCGCTTATGGCCGCCGTGCTGGCGGAAGGGACGAGCCTCATTCGCAACGCCGCGCGCGAGCCCGAAGTGCAGGATCTCGTCGCCTGCCTGACCAAGATGGGCGCCCGTATCAAAGGGGCGGGAACGTCCGACATCGAGGTGGCGGGCGTCGCCCGGCTCAACGGGGCGCATCATTGCGTGCTGCCGGACAGGATCGAGGCGGGCACTTACGCCGCCGCCGTCGCCATGACGGGCGGCGACGTAGTGCTGGAAGGCGTCACGCCGGACCTGTTGCCTGGGGCGCTGGAGATTTTCGCGCAGGCGGGGGCGACGATCACCCCCGACAATCGCGGCGTGCGGATCAGGCGCAACGGCGCCGGGATTTCGGCGGTCGACGTCTCGACCGCCCCGTTCCCGGGCTTTCCGACCGACCTTCAGGCGCAGTTCATGGCGCTGATGACCCGCGCCAAGGGATCGTCGCGCATCACCGAGACGATCTTCGAGAACCGGTTCATGCACGTGCAGGAACTGGCCCGGCTGGGGGCGAAGATCCGGCTCGACGGCGATACGGCCATCGTCGAGGGCGTGCCCAAGCTGACCGGCGCTCCCGTTATGGCGACGGACCTGCGCGCCTCCGTCTCGCTCGTCATCGCCGCGCTGGCGGCGGAAGGGGAGACGATGGTCAACCGGGTCTATCACCTCGACCGGGGGTTCGAGGCGCTGGAGCAGAAGCTTTCCGCCTGCGGGGCGGACATCGAGCGGTTGACGGGATGAAGCCGATCGACCTCAAGCTGCACGCGCTCGACCGGGAGGGGCTGGAGGTGATCTCCGCCCACATGCAGGACGCCTGCGTGAGCCGCACGCAGATGACTTATCTGCCGAAGCGCCGCAGCTTCGCGCTGCATGCGCTGCGCTACGACTGGATCGGCGCCAAGCACGGCCTCGACGAGCGCGTCGGCTCGGCGCTGCGGTTCGACCGGGTCATGAAGGTCTCCTCCATCGGATTCGACGAGGAGCCCGAAAAGGTGCGCTCGTTGCTCGGCCTGATGTTTCAAAAGACGGACGAGCCGTCCGGCTTCGTGCTGCTGACGTTTTCGGACGGCGCGACCGTGAAGCTTGAGATCGAATGCCTGGAGGCGGAACTGACCGACACAGGGCCGCGCAAGACCGCTTGCGATTGCGAAGGGCACCGGCTGACCTTGGCCTGATGTCTCTGTACGGCCATCGTTGCGAGCCAAGCAAAGCAACCCGGCCTTTCCGCCTTCGCCGGTTCACTTGAGAAACCGGTCAGGCGGCGCTGCTGGATAGCTTGGCCTGGCTCGCCGTGGCTGGCTTACCGCCGCGCTCCCAGCAAAAATTCCCGCGCCCCCGCGCCCCCCGCAATCGGCGACGGGATCACGCCCAGCACCGTCCAGCCCAGCTCCTCCATTGTCACGCGCACCCCCTCGCAAGCCTCCGCGAGCGCCGCCTCGTCCTTCACGTGCCCTTTAACCACCCGCGCGGGGCCCACCTCGAACTGCGGCTTCACCAGCGTCGCCAGCCACGCGCGCGGCGCGGCCAGCGCCAGCGCGAATGGCAGCACGAGGCGCTGGGAGATGAAGCTCACGTCGCAGACAATGGCCTGCGGCGGCTCGAACAGGTCGGCCGCCGTCAGGCCGCGCGCGTCGCGGCCTTCGAGCGAGCGCACGCGAGGGTCCGGCGCGAGGCGGAACTGGCCTTGGCCGACGTCGACCGCCAGCACCGATTTGGCTCCCCGCGACAACAAAACTTCGGTGAAGCCGCCGGTCGAGGCGCCGAGGTCGAGACAGGCTAGCCCGAAGGGGTCGAGGCCGAAGGCGTCGAGCGCGGCGACCAGTTTGAGGCCGCCGCGCGAGACCCAGGGATGGGCGGGGGCGCCCTCCAGCCGCGCGTCGGCGTCAAGCGCCTGTGACGCCTTGCGCACGATTTCGCCGTCGGCGCGCACGAGACCGGCGGAAATCGCCTCCTGCGCGCGGGCGCGGCTGGCGAACAGGCCGCGCTCGACGAGCAATTGGTCGGCGCGGCGGCGCAACGTCAGCCGCGTTTGCGGGCGAGCAGGAACAGGCGCGGGTAGACGAACAGTACGCGGCCGTCCTCCTCCACGGAATAGGAATCCCCGAGATCGCGACGGTAGCGGGCGAGGAAATCCTCGCGCTCAGGCGGCGAGAGCGGGGCGAGGAACGGGCGCAGGGCCGAGCCGCGAAACCAGTCGACGATGCCCTCCACGCCTTCGAGCGGGTGGATATAGGCGGTCTGCCAGATGTCGAGCGCGGCGGATAGCGGGCGAAGCCAGCGGTAGTAATCGTTGTAATCGGCGATGACGGCGCGGGTCTTGGCGACAGGCACGAGCCGGTCGGCCCAGGGGCCGTCGGCGGCGATCATGCGCATCAGCGCGTGGCTCGGCTCCTGCCGGTTGTCGGGCATCTGCACCGCCAGCGCCCCGCCCGGCGCCAGCCAGCCCATCAACCGCACGAACAGCGCCTCGTGATCGCCGATCCATTGCAGCGCGCTGTCGGCGAAGACGAGATCGAGCGGCTCGGGCGGCCGCCAGTCGTTGAGATCGGCGCGCACGAACTCGGCGCCCGGCGCGCGTTTTGCGGCCACCGCGAGCATGGAGGCGGAGATGTCGACCGCCGTGATTCGCGCTTGCGGGTAGCGCTCGACCAGCAGGCGCGTGCTGGTCCCGGGACCGCAGCCCAGATCGACGACGCGCCGTAAACCGAGGGGCGCGCGGCGCAGCAGGTCATGCACGACCTGCTCGCGGTCGTCCTCAAAGCGCAGCAGCAGTTCGGCGTCTTCGACGGGCGGCGAGGCTTCGTTCATGCGCCGCTTTTTACCTTTTCCGTCGGGCTTCGCCTAGCCGCCGCAGCGTCGTCGGGCCTGGCGCTGGGGTAAATATAAATTACGCAACGTCATAAGAAGCCAAGGACGGATGCGGACATTATTTTGTTTCTGCTCAAAAATTTTCGGCTTTATTCTTGCGAAAGCCTCACGCAAGTCTGATACTCTCAACGGGTTTCTATTCGATGAATCGGGAAGCGTGGGTTTCAACACCCCAGCCCCATGGAGGACGAAAAAATGATGTCGCAAAAACGCGTTCTCGTTACCGGCGGCGCGGGCTTTCTCGGTTCGCATCTGTGCGAGCGGCTGTTGGCGTCAGGCGCAGACGTACTTTGCGTCGATAATTTCTTTTCCTCGACGCGCCACAACATCGATCATCTGATCAGAGACAAGAGATTCGAGCTCCTTCGACATGACGTTACGTTTCCTCTCTACGTGGAAGTTGACGAGATTTACAATATGGCCTGTCCGGCGTCGCCGGTTCACTATCAGTTCGATCCCGTGCAGACGACCAAGACCAGCGTGCTGGGCGCGATCAACATGCTGGGCCTCGCCAAGCGGCTGAAAATCAAAATTCTTCAGGCCTCGACCTCGGAGGTTTACGGCGACCCGAAAGTGCATCCGCAGCCGGAAGATTACTGGGGCCACGTCAACCCCATCGGGCTGCGCTCCTGCTACGACGAGGGCAAGCGCTGCGCGGAGACGCTGTTTTTCGATTACATGCGCCAGCATAAGCTCCCGGCGAAAGTCGTGCGCATCTTCAACACCTACGGGCCGCGCATGCATCCCAACGACGGGCGCGTGGTGTCCAATTTCATCGTGCAGGCGCTGGTCGGCGAAGACATCACGCTCTATGGCGACGGCTCGCAGACCCGCTCCTTCTGCTATGTCGACGATCTCGTGGAGGGGTTGATCCGCATGATGGGATCGGGCGAATCCGGGCCGGTCAATCTCGGCAATCCCGCAGAATTCACGATCCGTCAGCTTGCCGAACTCGTGATCGAATTGACCGGGGCGCGGTCCAAATTGGTATTCCGCCCGCTGCCTTCCGACGATCCCAAGCAGCGCCGCCCCGACATTGCCCGCGCCGAAACGGCGCTGGGCTGGCGTCCCCATGTGGCGCTGCGCGACGGGCTCGTCCGCACCATCGCCTATTTCGAGGCGCAAATGCGTGGGCGCCTGCCGCTGCACGCCATCGGCGGGACTTGGCGGCTGAGCGCCTGAAGGCGTATCTGCTTTTGTGCATCTTGAGGCGAACGCAACGCGTCATGCAGCTTTGAATTGTATTTTGGCGAAGTCCTGCTTAGACTTGATTTGCGGGGACGTAGTCCAAGATCTCTCCAGGCATGAAAACCGTGGAGGAAAGCGTCATTTTCGCCCGGTCAGGCAAGGCGCCGACATATTGCGTTTGGACACTTCCTCTTCAGAGCCGCTTCGTCGAGACGATGAAATTGTCGCGTTTCACGCGCAAACGTCGCGCGCAAAAGGCTTTTTGCGCTGCACATCGACGACGATGCTGGCGGCTATGCCGTCATCACGCGGCTTTCCGCCCGGTCGAAACAGATCGACGTCGATTTCGAGATTTGTCTTTCCCTTCAAGAAAGGCTGACGGTCTTTCGGCGGAGCGGCGGTTCGACCTCGTTCTTGTCGACTATGGGCGCGGCTTGCAGACCTCGATCGAATTCATCGCCGCCCTCACCACGCGCCATTCCGCGCCGTGCATTCTGATGAACGGCCTCGACGAGCCCGAAATTCGCCGGATCGCCCTTCGCGCCAGCGTCCGGGCCTTGCTGTCCGAGGACGAGTGGTCGACGCAGGCGACCGAGGCGGTGGCGCTCGCGGTGCTCAACGGCCGTGTCGGAAGCCGACCAGCTCGCGCTTGTTAGGATTGCGCGCCCCTGCTATCCCGCGCGCCAATCCGCCAAACCCCGAGGGCAGCATGGCCGCGCGCCAATTCATCTATCACATGCGGGGGCTCACCAAAGCCTATGCCGGCGGCAAGAAGGTGCTGGAGAACGTCAATCTCTCCTTCTACCCGGAAGCCAAGATCGGCGTGCTGGGCATCAACGGCTCCGGCAAATCGACGCTTTTGCGCGTGATGGCGGGCATCGACAAGGAATTCAACGGCGAAGGCTTCGTCGCCGACGGGGCGCGCGTCGGCTACCTGCCGCAGGAGCCGCCGCTCGACGCCAGTCTCGACGTGCGCGGCAATGTGATGCTTGGCGTCAAGGCCAAGACCGACTTGCTTGAGCGCTACAACGAACTCGCGATGAATTATTCCGACGAGACCGCGGACGAGATGACGCGGCTTCAGGACGAGATCGAGGCGCAGGGGCTGTGGGACCTCGACTCACAGGTCGAGCAGGCGATGGAGGCGCTGGGCTGCCCCCCCGACGATGCGGACGTAACGACGCTTTCGGGCGGCGAGCGACGCCGTGTGGCTTTGTGCAAGTTGCTGCTGGAGAAGCCGGAACTGCTGCTGCTCGACGAGCCGACCAACCATCTCGACGCCGAGACCGTCAACTGGCTGGAAGGGCATCTGCGCGCCTATCCCGGCGCCATCCTGATCGTCACCCACGACCGCTATTTCCTCGACAACGTGACGGGCTGGATTCTGGAGCTGGATCGCGGCAAGGGCATTCCCTACGAGGGCAATTATTCGGCGTGGCTGAAGGCCAAGCAGAAGCGCATCGAGCAGGAAAAGAGCGAAGACGCCTCGCGCACCCGCGCGATCGCCGAGGAAGCCGAATGGATGGCCGCCTCGCCCAAGGCGCGGCAGGCCAAGAACAAGGCGCGCATCCAGCGCTACGACGATCTCGTCGCCAAGCAGAACGACAAGTCCGTGACGGGCGCGACTATCGTAATTCCGGTCTCCGAGCGGCTGGGCGTGAAGGTCATCGAGTTCGAGGGCATCGAGAAGGCGTTCGGCGACCGGGTTTTGATCGACGATCTGACGTTCCGACTGCCGCCCGGCGGCATCGTCGGCGTGATCGGGCCGAACGGCGCCGGCAAGACCACGCTGTTTCGCATGATCACCGGACAGGAGCAGCCTGACAAAGGCAAGGTGACCATCGCCGATTCGGTGCAACTGGGGTACGTCGACCAGTCGCGCGACGCGCTCAACCCCAACAAGAATGTGTGGGAGGAAATCTCCGAAGGCGCCGAGATGATTTATCTCGGCAAGAAGGAGATCAACAGCCGCGCCTATTGCGGGGCGTTCAACTTCAAGGGCGCCGACCAGCAAAAGAAGGTCGGCATGCTGTCGGGCGGCGAGCGCAACCGCGTGCATCTGGCCAAGATGCTCAAGCGCGGCGCCAATGTGCTGCTCCTCGACGAACCCACCAACGACCTCGACGTCGACACTTTGCGCGCGCTTGAGGACGCCTTGCTGGCCTTTGCGGGTTGCGCGGTGGTGATAAGCCACGATCGCTTCTTCCTCGACCGCATCGCCACGCACATGCTGGCCTTCGAGGGCGACAGCCACGTCGAATGGTTCGAGGGCAATTTCGCCGATTACGAGGAGGACAAGAAGCGCCGCCTCGGCATCGACAGCATCATTCCGCACCGGCTGAAGTACAAGAAATTCTCGCGCTGAGCGAAGCCCCTTCGCCGTAATCCCGACGCAAGCTACCCGCAGTCTGGTGAGGGGGGCTTGCGGAGGTTTCGGCGGATGCGCCTTCCAGCCGACGAAGATTATGCGATGGGCCTGTTGAGCATTTTCAGCGCCCGCGCCATGCGGCCTGGCGAGAGCCTGCGCGCGAGCGAGGTGAGCGGCGAGTTCTGTCGGCTCAACCTCGGGCGTGAGGGCGATTACGAGGCGGCGGTGGATTATTCTCTGTTTCGCGGCTGGCTGCGGCGCGAGTTCGGCCGGCTGCGGCTGACGGGCGGCGGGTTCGAGGAAATGTGAGGCGGCTCAAGCTCGCCTATGGCGTCAGCGTCCATGACGAGGCCGCGGGAGCGCCACGTCACACGCCAGTCGGCGGCGCTGTTCTTGTCCACGTCGATCAGGTGATAGCAGGCGCGGTGCGCGGTGTCGGATGCGCGCGCGGAGGCGGAAGGGGCGCCCAGCACGGGCACGAAACCTGCCGCGTTGCGCGTCGCGCGCGAAGCCAGCGCATGCGCCATGATGCGATGGGTATGGCCGTGAAGGATCGCTTCGGCCCCCGCTTCCGCGATGATGGCCTCGAACGCGCGTGCGTCGTCGAGGCCGCGCAGCCACGGCGCCTTGCCGCCGCGCATCGGCGGGTGGTGGATCATCACGATCCGGGCGAGGCCCCTGGTCTCGCCCAGCAGCGCGCGAAAGGCGTCGAGTTGGCGCTCGCCAAGGCGGCCGGTTGCGAGGAAGGGCAGGGTCGGCACGCCGCTGTTGAGACCGATCAGCGCGACCTCGCCGCGTCGCTTGAGGTAGGGAAAGCGATAGCCTTCCGTCCAGGCCAGAAAAGTCTCGCGCAGCGGGCCGAGGGCGTCCTTCACATAAGCGTCATGGTTGCCGGGCGTGAAGGAGACGTCCGGCCCCAGGGTCCGCATCCATTCGCCCGCGCTGGCGAATTCGGAGCGCAGCGCGAGGTTGACCGCGTCCCCTGTCATGGCGACGTGATCGGGGTTTTGCGCGCGCAGGTCGGCGACGAGGCGGGCGAGCATCGCGGAGTCGGCGATGCGGCGGCGGCTGCGGTTCCAGTTGACCCAGCCGAGGAATCGCTTCAACCGCCATTCACGCCCGCCCGGAAACGGGGCGGGGGGCAGATGCGGGTCCGACAGATGTGCGATTCGAAAGCTCATGCGGGGCGGCGTATAGCGCGCGGGCCGCGCGTGCCTAGGTCATGAGCGGGCGCTCGTTCAAACAACGGCTGATGTTCGGCTATTTTCTGTTGACGCGGCCGATGACCTTGGGTGTGCGCGGCGTGGCGTTCGACGCGGACAACCGCGTGCTGCTGGTCAGGCACGGCTATGTGCCGGGCTGGCATTTCCCCGGCGGCGGCGTCGAGCCGGGCGAGACCTGCGAACGTTCGCTGCTCCGCGAGATGGAGGAGGAGGCGCGTGTCGTCGTCGAAGGGCCGATGGCGCTGCACGGACTTTTCCATAATGTGTACCAGTCGCCGCGCGACCATGTGGCGGTCTATGTGACCCGCACTTTCCGGGTTCTCGGGGAGCGGGCGCCCGACCGCGAAATACAGGAAGCAAAGTTTTTCGCGCTCGATGCGCTGCCGGACGGGACGACGCGGGCGACGCGCGCGCGGCTCGCCGAAATTCTCGAAGGCCGCCCGCTGTCGCCGACATGGTGAGCCGTGCTAGAGGGCCGCGCGATGTCGAATTTCACGCTTAGCCCCGAGACCCCTGACGATTCCGAGGCGATCGAGCGCCTCAGCGCCCGCGTGTTCGGCCCCGGCCGCTTCGCCAAGACCGCCTATCGCGTACGCGAGACGACCTCGCCCGATATGGCCATGAGTTTCACCGCGCGCGTGGGGCCGCTGCTGGTGGGCGCCAACGCGATGACCGCCATCTTCATCGGCGAGAGCCCGGCCTGGCTGCTGGGGCCGCTGATCGTCGAGCCGGTTTTTCGCGCCCAGGGGATCGGCGAGGCGCTTGTCCACGCCTCGCTGGAGGCGGCGCGGGCGGGGGGCGGGCGGCTGGTGGTGTTGGTCGGAGACGAGCCGTATTACAGCCGCATGGGCTTCAAGCCGACGCCGCCCGGGCGGGTGATGATGCCGGGTCCGGTCGATCCGGCGCGGCTGCTGCATTGCGAACTGGCCGAGGGGGGGCTTGAGGGGGTGTCGGGCAAGGTAAGGGGCGCATGAGGTAAGCGCGGGGCGCGGTTAGCGTCAGGTTTTCAATTCCGCTTCGATGTCCTCCCACGGCGTGACGTTGAGAACGTCAGTGTCGAACCTGGTCGTGCGGTGCGCGAGGTCGGCCTCCTGCGCAGCGGAAAGGTTCACATCGTCGCCCGACAGGCTGTCCCGGAGCGCGGCGATAAAGTCGAGGCTTTTCTGAGGACTGAGGCGCGCATGTCGAGAAAAGTCATGACGCTGACTTTTCTCCCAGCCCCCATGGAATGAAACATACCACCCCGTTGATCTCTAAACACAGATAAGCCACAAGCGGCGACGGATGATCGAGAGCTTCCGGCACGTGGCTGCGGATGCACATGGACTACGATCTCGCGCAAATCCGCTGTTCCGACGTCAAGGCGCGAAGCCTCGTTCCCGCGTAACCCCGCTACCCCACTACCCCCGCGTCCCTCAGCCGCGCCTCCGCCGCTTCATCTAGCCCCAGCGCCGCCAGCACCTCGCGCGTGTGCTCGCCGAGCCTCGGGGCGGCGTGCTCGGCCACCAGCCCTGCGCCGTCGATCCGGATCGGCGCCCGTTGCGCCGGGGCCGTGCCGCCGCGCACGTCGGTCGCAGGCAGGTCGAGCCGCATTCCGCGCGCGAGGGCCTGCGGGTCGGCGAAGGCCTCGGCCACCGTGTTGATCGGCCCTGCCGGCACGTTCGCCCTCTCCAAAGCGGCGAGCAGTTCGGCCCGCTTCACCTGTACCGTCGCCTGCGCCAGCGCGTCGATATAGGCGACGCGGTTGCGGATGCGGTCGGCGTTGGAGCGGTAAGCCGGATCGTCGTTGAGGTCCGCCCTCCCCACAATGCGACAGAAATCGCGGGCCTGACGGTCGTTGCCGCAGGCGACGATCACAGGGCCGTCGGAAGCCGCGAACACCTGATAGGGCACGAGATTGGGATGGGCGTTGCCCATGCGGCGCGGGGCGGCGCCCGTCACAAAGTAATTCATCGCCTGATTGGCCAGCACCGCCAGTTGCGTGTCGAACAAGGCCATGTCGATCTCGGCCCCGCGCCCGGTCGTTTCGCGCTGGCGGAGCGCCCCCTGAATGGCGATGACCGAATAAAGACCGGTGAACACGTCGGCGATGGCGACGCCGGGCTTCTGTCCCTCCTGGGTCGCCTCGCCGGTCAGGTCCATCATCCCGCCCATGCCCTGAATGATGAAATCGTAGCCTGCGCGATGGGCGTAGGGGCCGTCGTGGCCAAAGCCGGTGATCGAGCAATAGATCAGGCGCGGGTTGAGTTTCGATAGACTGGCATAGTCGAGGCCATATTTGGCGAGGCCGCCGGTCTTGAAATTTTCGATCAGTACATCGGCCCCAGCGGCGAGCCGCCGCACGATGTCCTGGCCCTCGGGACGCTCGAAATCCACCGCGAGGGATTTCTTGCCCCGGTTGCAGCTATGGAAATAGGCGGCGTCTAGGCGCTCGCCGTTCTCGCCTTCGAGGAACGGGGGCCCCCATTGTCGCGTGTCGTCGCCCGCGCCGGGACGCTCGATTTTGATCACATCGGCGCCCAGATCCGCCAGAGCCTGACCCGCCCACGGCCCTGCGAGAATGCGCGCCAGTTCCACGACCTTCACGCCCTGTAGCGGCTTCACGTCAGCGTCTCCCGAGGCCCCGTCGCATAAACCCCCATGCCGCCGAGAGCGCAAGTTTAGCCCTGCCTGACGATCCGAATAGTTAAATTGACAAAAAGAGTAGACTTTACGCTTGCGACGCTCACGTTATCGTGATGGTCTAATCTCCGAAAGGCTGACGAATCATGGAGTTCACCGAGATCTATGCGGAGCGGCGCGCGGTCGAATGGCCGACGATCGCGTTGGCGGCGTTGATCTATGGGATGTGGTTGGCGGCGACTTTCTACTGGCGGCGGATGGGTCTGCCGGTGCTGGCGACGCTCGGCGGCGTGAGCGTCGCCTGGCACATGAGCCTGCAACACGAGATCATCCATAACCATCCGACCCGCTGGCGCCGGCTCAACCGGGCGCTGGGGACGTGGCCGCTGGCGTTGTGGCTGCCGTTCGAGAGCTATCGCATCAGCCATCTCCAGCATCACAACGACATGCGGCTGACCGACCCTCTGGAAGACCCGGAATCCTATTATTTCACCTCCCGCCAGTGGCGGCTGCTGGGGCCGCTGGGGCGCGGAATCGTGCGCGCGCAATCGACGCTGCTCGGGCGGCTGATCGTCGGGCCGGCCTGGGCGATGGCGCGGTTCTGGGCCGGGGAGGCGTTTGCTGTGCTGCGCGGCGACTTCCGACGCGGCGCCATCGTGATGCGGCATTTCATTCAAGTCGCGCTGGTGGTCGGCTGGGTCGTCGGCGTCTGCCACATGCCGCTGGCGCTGTATCTTGGGGCGTTTTGTTATGCCGGCACCGCGCTGGCGCTGATCCGCTCCTACGCCGAGCATCGCGCGGAGGCGGATGTCGAGCGCCGCACCGCCATCGTCGAGAAAAGCTGGCTGCTCGGCCCGCTGTTTCTTTTCAACAATCTGCATGTCGTGCATCACCTGCGCCCGACGCTGCCGTGGTGGCGCATCCCGCGCTGGTATCGGCAGAACCGGGAGGCCGTGCTCCTGCGCAACGGCGGGTTGGTCTATCGCAGCTATTTCGACGTCGCGCGGCGCTATCTGCTCAAGCCGCATCACGTGGCGGTGCATCCCAATTCGGAAGCGCGAGAGGCTCAGATTCCCGCATACCAGTCGTAACCATTGTCCTCCCAATAGCCGCCGCGCCCCCCGTTGATCTCGGCGAAGCTCGCCACGACCTCAATGGCCTTGAGATATTTGGGGTTCTTGTAGCCCAGTTGCCGCTCGACGCGCAGCCTAAGCGGAGCGCCATGCGCAATCTCCAGCGGAGCGCCATTCATCTCGTAGGCGAGAATGGTCTGGGGATGATAGGCGTCCACCAGATCGACGCTCTCGTAATAGCGGCTCGCGTCCTCGTCGGCGGTCAACCCGCCTTCGTCCATGTTGTCGAAGCAGCGGAACACGACGAAGCGCGCCTCCGGCTTCAGTTTGGCGCGCTCCAGCAACTGGGATAGCTGCGGACCTTTCCATTTGCCGATGGCGCTCCAGCCCTCGACACAATCGTGGCGGGTGATCTGAGTGCGGGCGGTCAGGGCGCGGATTTCGTCGAGCGCAATCTCGAAAGGTTGCTCCACAAGGCCGCTGACGTTCAGCTTGTAGGAGGCGAACTTGTCGACCACAAGCGCCTTGTACTCCGCGTCCGAAGGATCGGTCGAGCCATTGGGCTTAAAATGCGCTGAGAGCGCGGTCTCGGGGAACTCCTGCGCCAGTTTCTGCGGTGTTAGCAGCAACCGCTGCGCAAATTTGCTGGCGTCCTCGCCCGCTTGCAACGCCTGCTGTCCGGCCTTCGTTCCGGCGATCTGGTCGCAGCCCGAGAGCGCGGCGCCGGCGCCAAGCGCGAGGCTTCCCACGAGAAAACGGCGACGGTCCATCAGTTTTCCTCCGCACGCTCGGGCGGCACGGCGAACCAGCCGGTGATCATGCCGCGAAGATTGTTGATCGGCCCCGACAACGCCACCATCGCGAGATGGACGAATACGAACGCCACCAGAAGCATCGCGATGACGAAATGGATCGTTCGCGCGCTTTGGCGTCCGCCGAACGCTTCCGGCAGCCATGGGACAATGGCGTTGACGCCGGGGGACATCGCGAGACCGGCAAGAATCTGCAACGGCAGCAAGCCCAGCACGACGACGAGATAGGTGAGTTTCTGAATGACGTTGTAACGCGTCGCCTCCTCTCCGCGAGGAAAGCGCAGCGTCAGATGTTCGCGCAGCGACGCGCCGATGTGGCGTATTTCCGCGCCGGTCGGCCCCAGCCGCCGCGCAAGGCTGCCCGAGAGAAGTCCGTAAAGCAGATAGACGAGGCCGTTGATGACGAAAACCCACGCGAACAAAAAGTGCCAGCGCCGCCCGGTCCCCAGATCCTGCACGGCGGGCAGCGTGATCCATGCCGGAAAGCCGCGCGCAGTCGGCTGGCCCTGCACGTTGGAGACGCCAAGAACGCCCGTTGTGTCGAGACGATGGCCGAACGCCTCGACATAGCCCCGGGCGGGCGTATCGCCGGTCGCGCCTATCGTGACGAGCGTACGGTCGAAGGATCGGTCGCCGAGGTCGAGTTGAGGATCGGCGTTGAAAATCTGCAGTCCGCTCATCAGAAGGATGGTGAGCGCCACGACATTGAGCCAATGGGTGAGGCGCACGACGAGAGGATGGCGAAAGACGACCCTGGGTTCGCGCGCCTGCGGGCTGACGGCTTGCGGATCGACGATCTGGGGGCTGGGCAGGGGCATGTCCGTCATGCCCTCTATACGACCTGCCTGCGCGAAAGTTACAAGCCCACAGCTCGAATAAGCGAACCTTGCAAATCCGGCGCGCAGGTCTAAATATCAAGGCTGCGAAGCTGGGGGGTTCGTCAGGACAACTTTCTTCGGGGCCATACGATCCTCATGGGAGCTGTCCCTGTCCTTGCCCGTGGGCTTGGGTACACGGCGCCCACCTACTAACGTAGGCGCCCAGGATCAACGTCCAACGGCTTGCTCGGCTTCGCGCTTCTCCCTACATCGTGAACGGTGACGACTTCTTCAGCCAAGGCGCTCTTGCGCCGGGACGCCCTCGCCCGCCGGGCCGCGCTTGATCCCGCCCTGCGCGTCGCCTTTTCCGAGCGGCTGAAGACGCAGGGCCTTGCGCTCGTCGCCCGCCACGAAGCGCGTGCGGTTTCCGCCTACCATCCCGTCCGCGACGAACCCGATACGCTGGTTCTGCTCGACGCCCTCGCCGCGCGCGGGATCGTCACCACGCTTCCGATCACCGGCGGGCGCGGGGAAAGGCTGACGTTTCGGGCCTTCCGTCCGGGCGACGCCACTGTGCCGGGCGCGATGCGTATACCCGAGCCTTCGCCCGAAGCTCTGCTCGTGGAGCCGGATCTTCTGTTCGTGCCGCTCGCTGCCTTCGACCGGCGTGGCCATCGCATCGGCTACGGAGCCGGCCATTACGACAGGACGCTCAGCTTTCTGCGGGCCCAACGGCCCACGATCGCGGTTGGCGTCGCTTATGCCATCTGCGAGGTCGAGGCCGTGCCCGACGAGCCGCATGACGAGCCGCTCGACTATGTGCTGACCGACGCCGAATTGATGAGGATCGCCCGATGAGGCTGTTGTTCGTGGGCGACGTGGTGGGCCGCGCGGGCCGCGCGCTCGTCGCGCAGCGGCTCCCCGGCCTCAGGGACAAGTGGCGGCTCGATCTCGTGGTGGTCAACGGGGAGAACGCCGCCGGGGGTTTTGGCATTACGGAGGCGATCCATCAGGAGTTTCTTGACGCCGGGGCCGATGCGGTGACGCTTGGAAATCACGCCTTCGACCAGCGCGAGGCGCTGGGCTTCATCGAGCGCCAGCCTCGCCTGATTCGCCCGCTCAACTTTCCGCCCGGCGCGCCGGGGCGAGGAGCGGCGCTGCTGGAGACACGAACGGGGGCCAGGGCGCTGGTTGTCAACCTGATGGGGCGGGTGTTCATGGATGCGCTCGATGACCCGTTCCGCGCCATCGACGGCGAACTGGCGGCCTGTCCGTTGGGGGAAGGCTGCGACGTCGCGCTTATTGATTTCCACGGCGAGGCGTCCAGCGAGAAGCAGGCGTTCGGCCATTATGTCGACGGGCGCGCGAGCCTTGTCGTGGGCACGCATACGCATGTGCCGACGGCGGATGCCCGCATTCTCAACGGGGGCACGGCGTTCATGACGGACGTCGGCATGACGGGGGACTATGATTCCGTGATCGGCATGGCGAAGGAGGAGCCGGTGCGGCGGTTCCTCAAGAAAATCCCGAGCGCGCGCATGGAGCCTGCGATGGGCGAGGCGACGCTGAGCGCGGTTGCGGTGGAGACGGGAGAGGATGGGCGGGCGGTGAAGGTGGGTCCGGTGCGGATCGGGGGGCGGCTCATCGCGGCGGCGCCGGATTTTTGGTGAACGAACGGATTGAGGTCCTGCGCTTCGCCCCGCGCGTTGGGAGGCTTGCGTCCGACGAGGCGCCGTGCTGACTGGCGGCGCCGGCGATCGCACGCCGATGCAAGCCCGGAAAGTTTGGAAATGAACGATGTCGTGGATTTTGGCGCGCTGTTCCGGCGATTGGCGGCGGAAGGGGAACGCCAGCACCAAAGCGTCCTGGGCGGGGTCGACGTTCGGCTCGTCCGGGTCGAAGGCGGGGTTGCAGGACGCTGGGACCGGCACGCCGACACCGCCGAGACCGTAGTGGTGTGGAGCGGCGCGTTTGACGTGGCTTTCCGCGACCACACGGTTTCACTCGCCCCCGGACAGTGCTGCGTAGTGCCGCTCGGCGTCGAACATCAGGGCTTGTCCTCCACGGGCGCGGAGGTGATCCTCTTCAAAACGGCGCCCGCGACCTCCTGACGTCGCGCCCAGATGGGATCAAAAGGCGCCCCCCATCATTCCGCCGCCGCGCTCGCCGCGTCCTGGAAGTCCGTTACGACGCCGCGATAAAAGACCTCAAGCCGGTCGACCATCGTGTCGGTCGTGTAGCGCTGCTCATAAATTTCGCGCGCCCGGGCTCCCAGCCGCACCCGCAAGGCGGGATCGGTCGCAAGGCGCAGCACGCAGGCGGCGAGCGCGGCGCCGTCGCCCGCCGGAGCCAACAGGCCGGTGTCGCCGTCCGCGACGATCTCCCTGGCGCCGCCGACGTCGAACGCCACGACGGGCTTGCCGAAACACATGGCTTCGATGAACACGAGGCCGAAGGATTCGTATTGCGACGGCGCGATGAATATGTCCGACGCAGCGTAATGCGCCAATAGCGCCGCGCGGGGCTGCGCGCCGTGAAAACGCACGCGGCGCCGCAAATCGGGATGCCCGGCCTCGAAGCGGCGTCGCAGGGTGTCGTCGCCGACGAGGATGTCGTCCTCGCCGACGATGTCGACGGCGAGGGTGGGCGCCGCCGCCAGCACGCCCGGCAGAATCGCCAGCAGCGCGTCCGCGCCCTTGCGCGGCTCCAGCCGCCCGACGAACAGCAGTTTCGTCACGCCCGGTTCGGGTGCGACGGGCGCGGTCTCGCGCGCGAGATCCGCCACGCCGTGCGGCACCACGGTGGTCCGCGCTCGGTCGATCGATATTCCATGCGCGGCCTCGATGTCGTCGAGGATCGCGCGAGAATTGGCGAGCAGATAACGCGCCTGCCCGATCAGTCTGTTTTCGGCGGCTATGGCGGGCTGGACGTGGCCCGCCAGATAGTCGGGTCGGCACAACCAGTCGGGTTTGAAGGGGAGCGACAATTTGTAGGTCGTGTGCAGGCTGACCACGACCGGCGCCGACGCCTGCGCGCAACTCGCCATCGCCGCCAGATCGACGATGGGGCCGGAAATGAGGTCGAAACGCCGTCGCCCGCCGATGCGCTCAGCCTCCCGGTGCAGAGCCAGCGCCGACGCGGTGAGGCTCGCAGGCGCAGGCGCGAAAGCCGCCGCCTCCTCCACCGTGATCGGCGGCATGTCGATGCGATGCACCCAGACGCCCTCGTCGAAATCGATCCACCGCGGTCCCGTCAGCGCATGGGCGATCACGGTCACCTCATGGCCCCTCGCGGCCAGGCCGACCGCGACTTCGCGCGTCCATTGCCCGACGCCGCCAAAGCCCTGCGGGGGATATTCGCGGGTGAACAGGCAGATGCGCAGCCGGTCGGCGGCGGGGCGGGGCAGGGGAAAGCGCTTGAATGCATCTCGCGCCGCGCTTTCCAGCAGCGCCGGGGAGAGCGAAACGGGCGGCGGGCGGCGCAGGGCGTCCGCCACCCCCTGTTCCGCGCCGCGCTCGACCTCGGCGATAAGCCGTTCAACGGTTTCCCGATCCGCCGCGCCCGAGGTCAGGAGATCGCCCTTCCACCGGCGCTCTTTGGCCACGTATCCGGCGATATAACCCAGAATGTCGGCGAGCGGCTTGCGGCCGAGATTGTGGCGCACGCAAAAGTAAGCCTTCGAGCGCAACTGCGGATACATTGTCCGCGGCGCCGGCGAGCGCGTGCGGGTGACGCCGGCCTCGGATTTGTGGTGGATCTCGGCGGCCTCGACGACCGCGAAACGCATGTCCCGGTCGTGCATGCGCAAATCCACGTCGGTCTCGTCGAGAAACCAGACATATTCCTCATCGAATCCGCCTAACGCGAGCAGGATCTCGCGCCGCGCCGAGAAATTCGTTCCAGTGAGCGAGAGGAACGTATCGGCTCCGTGCACGACCTCAGAGGCGGCGGCGAAATGGCGAAGATCGCCGAAGCGGTCGCTCACCACGTAACGCGCCTGAAAGCCAAAGCCGCTCGCGTCGCGGATGAAACCGCCGACGGCGGCCACCTCCGGGTCGGCGTAAGGAGCGAGCAGCCGCTCCAGCCAATCGGGTTCAGGCACGGCGTCGTCGTCGATATAGACGACGACGTCGCCGCGCGCGTGGGCGAGGCCGATGTTGCGCGAGATCGAAATGTTGGCGACGCTCGATTCGTAGACGCGCAGGCTGGTCGCATGCCGGGCGACGACCTCGGCGGTATGATCGCGCGAGGGGCCTTTGACGACGAGGACCTCGAAATTGTCGTAGCGGATCTGACGCAGACTGGTGAGCGTGCGGTCAAGCGAATCCGCCCTGTCGAGGGTCACGATGACGAGCGAGGCGGAGAGGGAGGCCATGTCTTTCCGCGTCACGACGGCGCGGCCGCGCGCAGGGCGAGACCCTCCAGCGCGGAGGCGAGAAGACGCACCTCGTCGCGCAGGCCGGTATCGGCGGCGCCCGGCGAAGCGGCGGGGGGCGGCGGCGCAGGATGGCCGGCCAGTTCCGGCAACAGGCGCGACAGGACCTGAAGCTTGAACCCCTCGGTGCGGGGCAGGCGCCACGCCAGGGCGCGCCGCCACCGGCCCGGCTCGAAATCGACGTCGGGCTCGATAAAGCGGAACCACGAGCGGTCCTCGACGATCCGCCGCAGCATCGCCGCGCGCGTCATCTCGGGCATCTGGATAGCGCCGTTCTCCTGCCGCGCGAGCGCGGTGACGTCGAGCATGATCTCGTGGGCCATATCGAGCAGGACGAGCCGGGTTTGTTGGGAATAGAGTTCGACTGTGTATCTTCGCGCGATATTGTTGATCTGGAGGCGGCCGCTCCAGCTATGGGAGAGCACCAGCAGCCGTCCGGACGTGCGGCAGGCGTCGCCGTTGACGTCTGCGCCGACGAGCGCGGGCGCGGTGGCTTCTCCGATGCCCGCCTGCATCGGCCGGATGGACCACCGGCCGATGGGCGAGAATTCGTCGCCGGAAGGCAGGTCGTCAGAGATTGGCGCGGACGAAATGGGCGTAAACGCGTTAGAGCGGACGCCGACGTAGCCGAAGATGACGCACTCGGACCCCTGCGCCTGCGGATGGCTGCCTACGATCTTCAAACGCATGACAACATTCCGCCCCCGCCGACCCGCTCCCCGGGGCTACCAGGCTCCGAAAAAACCCCGAAGGCGCCGTCAAGACGGGCGACCTTCATGCCCTGAGACGCGCGGCCCAATACAAATAAAGAACTCGCGCCGGCCCCTCGGCGTTCCCGCAACGCTTACGCGCTTAACTTGAGCCATGCAGGCGATATGCCGCCCGCCAGAAGTGGGGCGGCTTCAAACATAGGGCTGCGGCGATGTCAACGCGAGCCAGGGTCGACAAACCCGTGTGCGCTTCTAGGCGCCTGCGGCTTCGCATGATAGCCAGCGCGGCCATACCGGCGTCCGACGGCGCCGCGCGCTAGAGATCGAGGCGGACATGGCGACCAATCTGGCGACGTCAGACAAATTCAGTCCCGACGAAGGCCTCGCCTTCGACGACGTGTTGTTGCGGCCCGGCTATTCGCAGGTGTTGCCCGGCGACGTGAAGATAGCCACGCGGTTCACTCGCGCCATCCGCCTCAACCTGCCGATCGTTTCCGCCGCGATGGACACGGTCACCGAGGGCCGCCTCGCCATCGCCATGGCGACGGCGGGGGGGCTGGGCGTCATCCATCGCAACATGACGCCCGGGGAGCAGGCCGAGGAGGTGCGCAAGGTGAAGCGCTACGAGAGCGGAATCGTAGTCGATCCCATCACCATCTTCCCCGAGGCGACGCTCGCCGACGCGCTCGCGATAATGAAGCGCGCCGGCATCTCGGGCGTGCCGGTGGTCGAGCGCGGGCCGGACGGCAAGGCGGGCGCGCTGGTCGGCATCGTCACCAACCGCGACGTGCGCTTCGCCGACGATCCGCGCCAGCCGGTGGCGGAACTGATGACGCGCAAGGTCGTCACCGTGCGTGAGGGCTTCAATCCCGACGAGGCCCGGCGATTGCTGCATCAATTTCGCATCGAGAAGATCGTGGTGATCGACGATTCCCACCGCTGCGTCGGCCTCGTCACCGTCAAGGACATCGAGAAGGCGACCGCCCATCCCAACGCCGCCAAGGACGCGGAGGGCCGGCTGCGCGTCGCCGCCGCGACCACGGTCGGCGACAAGGGTTTTGAGCGCAGCGAATGGTTGATTGCGGCGGGCGTCGATGCGCTGGTGGTCGACACCGCGCACGGCCATTCGGAATCCGTACTCTCCCAGGTGCGACGCCTGCGCCGCCTCACCAACAAGGTCGCCATCGTGGCGGGCAACGTCGCCACGCGCGAAGGCGCGCAGGCGCTGATCGACGCCGGGGCGGACGCGATCAAGGTCGGCATCGGGCCGGGCTCGATCTGCACGACGCGGATCGTGGCGGGCGTCGGCGTGCCGCAGCTCAGCGCCGTGCTCGAGGCAGCGGAAGCGGGCCTGCGCGCCGATATTCCTGTCATCGCCGACGGGGGCATCAAATATTCGGGCGACGTCGCAAAGGCCATTGCGGCGGGCGCTGAATGCGCGATGATCGGCTCGCTGCTGGCCGGGGCCGACGAGAGCCCCGGCGAAACGTTCCTCTACCAGGGCCGCTCGTACAAGAGCTATCGCGGCATGGGGTCGCTGGGCGCGATGGCGCGCGGCTCGGCCGACCGCTATTTTCAGGACGAGGTGCGCGACCAGATGAAGCTGGTGCCGGAAGGCGTCGAGGGCCGGGTGCCCGCGCGCGGCCCGGCGGGGGCGATTTTGCACCAGCTTGCGGGGGGGTTACGGGCGGCGATGGGCTATGTCGGCGCCGCCGACATTCCCGAATTCCGCGAAAAGTCGAAGTTCACCCGCATCACCTCGGCGGCTTTGCGCGAAAGCCATGTTCACGATGTCGCGATCACCCGCGAAAGCCCGAATTATCCGTCGGGAGGTTAAGCGCGCGCGCGACGCTGTTCGAGATCGAATTCGAGCGCGACGCCGCCGGGGAAACTGCGCACCACGCGCGCGTCGCGCTGGTCGAGGCGAAGCCGGTCGCCGACCCGATAGTCGTCCTGCGTCAGAAGCGCGGCGCCGTCTTTGGAAATGTCGGTGAGTTGGGCTGGGCGGCGCATGCCGTCGGGCGCTTCCAGCGCCACGTCGCGCCGCGCGAATTTGCGGGCCGGGCCGCGCCGTTGGAGATTGGCCGCATCGAGCATCCAGGCGATGCGCTCCTGCACCCGCTCGCCCTTGCGCGCGCTGGCGTGGACCTCCAGCGCGAACCAGCCCGGAGCCCGGCGCACGATATATCCCTCGATCCGTCCGATGTCGTCAATGTAGGTGACGACGCGCGACCCCCAGGGCCCCGCCACCGTCGCGCGCAGCCGCACGCCGCTCACGGAGATGTCGAGGCATTCGCAGGGATATTCGGCGCCGTCCTCAAGCATGTAGCGCCCCGGCAAATTGACCTCGACGCGCTCGAACCGCCGCCGGTTCGCGGGGGTCGACGGCTCCCTGGCGCCGCTTGTCTCTTGCCCTTCAAATTTTATCATGTTCGCGACCTGGGAGGGTCGTCCGCGCTCACGGACGCCCCCGGCTACCGGAGAATGACGCCGGAAACTGAATAATCCCTTATCGCTAGGTCAGGCGCCCTTGAGGATTAGCCGACCGCCCTCGACGGTGAAACTTTTGAGCCGCTCCAGAAAGGTCATGCCGAGCAGGCTCTGGCGCAGCGCGCCGGGACGCGCAACCAACGCGCGCACGCCTCGTGCGACGATGGGGCCGACCGAGACGCTGTCTAGCCGTGCCGGAGCCGCCATCGCCGACCCGTTCGCCGTCGTGACCGCGACCTGAAAATCGGCGGCCGCGAACCGCAGCCCGACGGCGGCGGCGTCCTCCGCCGTCAGCACCACCGCCGAGGCGCCGGTATCGAACACGAAGGCGATTCCTCGCCCGTTGACCTTCCCGGGCACGATGAATTCCTCGCCGCGCCGGCGTACGACGACCTCGCCGGCGGGGCCGATACGGGAGCCGCCGGGGTCCAATTCCTCGCCGACGCGATAAGCGATTTCGGCAAATTCGACGCGGTAGGCGTAAAGCGCGACCAAAACGACCGCGAAGGCCGCCCAGGTCGCGATGCCGCCGAAAACCCGCACGGCCCCGACGCCGCCCGCCCGAGCGACGCCGCTCATGACCATGTAGGTCAGCATCGAGACGCCCAGCGCGGCGCGGCCGAAATCGTCGTGACTAAAGCCGAGCAGCGGGCTGTCCGCCGGCGTTAGCAGCAGCGCCGCCAGCGCGGCGGCGAGGACCGCAAGCGGGGCCCCCAGCCTCATCGTGCGCCTCATGCGCGGCGGGAGCGCTCGCGGGCCCCGTTGGCGGCGCGCAGCCGCGACATGCGCAGCCGCGTCGGCAGCGTCGCCGTCACGCGCACGCGCTCGGTTTCGGCCAGCTCTCGCCACATCGAGATTTCCTCGACCGTGCGGCCGCAGCCGATGCACAGGCCGCCGACGGGATCGACGACGCAAATCTTGACGCAAGGCGAACTGACCATGCCGTCGTTTTAAGCGTCCCGGCCGCCGATGAGAAGCCCTATTAACGTCACGGTCTCGGCGATCGCCGCCGCCGCGCCGCAGACGTCGCCGGTCTGCCCGCCGATCTGCCGGCGCGCCAGCGCGACCAACCCAGCCACGGCCCCCGCCGCGCAGACGCAGGCGAACAGCGCGCGCACAATGTCGAGCGCTGCAAACCCTGTCGCCACCGCGACCACGACCAAGCCGCCCGCCACCGGCGCAAGCGCCCGCGCGCCTAAAGACCCCGCGCCCGCCCCGGCGCCGTCGGCCCGCGCTGGGCGCAGCAGCGCAAGCGGCGCCAACGCCCCCGCCCGCGCCGCAGCCCCCGCCAGGATCATCGCCGCCGCCGCGAAGCCGGCGTTGGGCCGTCCCAGAGCGGCGAGCGCGTCCACCCGGATGAGCAGCATCAGGATGAGGGCGGCGGCGCCGTAGGTTCCGATGCGGCTGTCGCGCAGGATGGCCAGCTTGGCCGCTCGGTCGCGCCCGCCGCCGAAGCCGTCTGCCACGTCCGCAAGGCCGTCCTCATGCAGGGCGCCTGCGGCCAGCAGTTGCGTGCCCACCGCGAGGCCGGCCGACAGGCGAAAGGGCAGGCTCAGCCCCCGCGCGCCCGCAAAGGCCAACGCGCCCAGCCCGCCAACGAGCGCGCCCGCCAGCGGCGCCGCCCAGCCGATGCGCTGGAAATCGGGGGCGCGGTCGCTGATTCCCACCGGCAGACGCGTGAAGAAACGCAGGTTCTCTGCGAAATCCTGCCATGCGCGCTGAAAGAGGTAGCTCAGGCCGCCCAAAGCAGCAGCGCCGTCGCTGCGACGGCCAGCGCCGTCTGGCCGAGTTCGAGCATGCCCCATTGGCGCACCAGCGTCCGCGCGGCCCCGATGTCTCGCGGCGCGAGCGCGAGGATCTGGTTGTTGAGCGGGGCCATGGTGAACAGCGAATACGGCCACGTCATCAGCGCCAGCAAACCGCCGCCAAGCTGGCGCCAATCATGTCCCTCGGAATAGGCCGCGAGGCCTGCGACGGCGGCGAGCAGGGCCAGCCCCGCCATCAGCGCGTTGCCGCGCCGGTCGCTGGGCGCCCATTCGGCCAGCAGCGCCGCGTCGTCCAGCGCCAGCCGCGCGGGCTGCTCGACGAAGTTGAGATAAAGCCCGGCGCCGGCCAAGGCCGACGCAAAACATAAAGCCAGAGCGCCCGCCGCCATTTCGCCTCCTTGAGTCGCCGGAGGCTTGCCGCGTCCGCGCCGCGTTCGTCAAGCTGGCGTTTTGGAGAGCCTGAAATTCCATTCCACGCTGCGAAACGGATTGGGCAGGCCGATCTCGGCGGCCTGTGCGGGATCGTCGATGGTCTTGAAGTCGGCGATCAAGCTCTCCTTGACGCCGAATACGGCGTCGTCGCGCAGCCATGGACAATCAGGCGTGAAGATGTGGGTCGTCAGCTTCTCGAACCCGGGCGCCGAGACGATGAAATGCAGATGCGCGGGGCGGAAATGGTTGCGGTCGAGCGACGTCAGCAACCGCCCGACCGTGCCGTCGTGCGGTATCGGGTAAAATCGGGGATAGGCGGAGCGGAAGAAATAACGCCCGTCCGCATCCGACGAGAACACGCCGCGCAAATTCATCTCGGGCTGGACGCCCTTTTGCTGCACGTCGTAAAAGCCGTCCTCGTTAGCCTGCCAGACGTCGAGCGTCGCACCCTCGATCGGTTCGCCGTCCGGGCCGGTGACGCGGCCATGGACCCAAACCGGCTCGCCCTTGCCGTCCAGACAAATATTGGCGCCGTTGGCGTAGTGGGGCGCGTTCTCGATGTAGAACGGGCCTAGCACCGTCGATTCCGTCTCTCCCGACATCTTGTGGTTATTGATCGTCTCCACCAGCATGGAGACGCCGAGCACGTCGGAGAGCAGGATGTATTCCTGGCGCCAGTCGGTGCTGAGATGCCCGGTCTCGGTGAGGAATTTGATGCCCGTCAACCATTCGTCCATTGACGGGTTCGCCTCCTTGATGAAGGCGTGCAGATGTTTGACGAGCGTGTTGGTCACGAATTTAAGGCGCGGGTCGGCGTTCGGCCCCACCCGGTCCTGCACGACTTTCTCGGAATTCTCGACCGTGAAATAATAGGCCATGTCGCGCGCGTCACTCATCATGAAACTCCCAAGGTCGTGTTGAGCGCGCGCGCAAGGTCGGCGCCCGGGTCGGCGGTGAGGACGGGCGCGCGCCACGCGACATGATGATCCGGGCGCACCAGCAAACAACCGGAATCGGCGATCTCGCGCGCGCCCGCCCAGTCGCCGGTATGGTCCTCGTAATCGCGGCGCGGGCCGATCACGCGCGTCGCCACGCCAAGACTCTTGGCCGCCTCCACCCACGCTTCGCCCCCGATCCCCGTCAGCAGCGTGAACTGGCCGTGTCCCGTCAGGTCCAACGTGGAATGTTGCGCGCCGTGTTTGTCGAACACCCAAACATGCGGCAGCCGTGCGCCGGGCCATGTCGTCGGGGCGTAGTGCAACTCGCGATCCTTCTCGAACGCGGGCTCCGGCTGGCCATCGGTCACGACGGCGGTTGAGCGATAACGCTGGTTCATCTCGACGCCGTGGCAATCGAACTCATATTTTTTGAAGGCGATCGCCTTGCGCAACGCCTCGCGCTGCGCCTCGGCCTTTTCGCCTGCGTCGCAACGGGCGTCCATGTTGCGCTGAATCTTTTCGTGATCGACGCCCCCGTCCATGCCCAGAGCCTCGAAGATCGAGCCGAACTCGACGATGGACTGGTTGGCGCGCGTTACGATCTGTTTGGCGATGGGCGCGCGCTCGGAATCGTAGCTTTCCAGCAGCGCGTCGCCCGCCTTGCCCTTGACGACGAGCGCCAGCTTCCACGCCAGGTTGAAGGCGTCCTGAATGGAGGTGTTGGACCCCAGCCCGTTGGAGGGCGGATGGCGGTGCGCCGCGTCGCCCATGATGAATACGCGGCCCGCGCGCATCCGCGTGGCGTACATGTTGTTGACGGTCCACACGCTCGCCGACAACACCTCGATCTCAAGCTCAGGATCGCCGACCAACTGGCGCGCCACATGGGTCGCCATTTCCGCGTCGACCTTGGGCGCAGGCTGATTGATGTCATAGCCCCAGACGATCAGCCATTCGTTCCAGGGCCGCACCATGCGCACCAGACCCATGCCGATGCCGCCCACGTCCGCGCCGGGCTGCATCACCCAGTAAAGTACGGAAGGGCGATGCGCGACGTAACGCGAGAGGTCTGCGCGGAACAGGATGTTCATGGAGCCGCCGACGCCCATCTTGCCCTCGAAAGGCAGGCCCGCATGTTCGGCGACCAGCGAATTGCCGCCGTCCGCGCCAACCAGATATTTGGCGCGCACGGAGAATTCCTTGCCTGTCAACCTGTCGAGGCAGGTGACCGTCACGCCTTCGGAATCCTGCACGTGGCTCACATATTGCGTCGACATACGACCCTGTGCGCCCCGCGAACAGGCGGTCTTGTAAAGCAGCGGCTCCATGTAGGTTTGCGGCAGGTCGTTCATTTGGCAAGGCGAGGACAATTGATGCTCGGCGCGCGACAGCGGGGACTTGCCCCAGCTTTTCATGCGGCCAAGCTCCTCGCCCGCAAGGCTAACGCAGAACACGTTCTCGCCCATCAAATTCTGTTCGGTGGCGTATTGGTAGGCTTCCGCCTCGACGCTTTCGCCGAGGTCGCGCAGCACCTCCATCGTCCGCTGGTTGGTGATATGAGCGCGCGGCGTGCTGGCGAGCCAGCGGTAGCGGTTGATGACAAACGTCTCGACGCCATAGGTCGCCAGCAACGCGGCTGTCGCGCCGCCCGCCGGGCCCGTGCCGACGATCATCACGTCCGTCTCAATGTCCGCCATGCGCACCCTCCCGTTCCTTTGTCTCTAACACGCGATAGCCCGTGGGAAACAGCGAAACCGGAAACCGGCTTTGCAACGCGCCCCAGACCCCCTTGGGCGCCATCAGCATCACGAGGATCGCCAGCGCGCCAAGGATGAGCAGATAGACGCTGCCGAGGTCGGACAGCGTTTCACGCAATGCAAAAAAGATCAGCGCGCCGACGAGCGGGCCTTCAATCGAACCGATGCCGCCGATCACCACGATAAAGATGACGTTGGCCGTCCAGTCGTTGACGCTGAAGGCGGCGTCCGGCGAGATGCGGATCTTTTGCAGCGCGAACGCCGCGCCGACCAGCCCCGTCAGGCCCGCGACCAGCACATAGACGCCCAGCTTCACGCGCTCGATGCGAACGCCCAGACTGACCGAGGCCGTCTCGCTGTCGCGGATCGCAGTCAAGGCCAATCCGACGCGTGAGCGCAACAGCGCATAGGCGACGATGACGGACCCGACGCCCAGCCCCAGCGCAAGCCAGTAGATCGCCGCCTCGCGCCAGAACTTGTCGGGCGAGATCAGCTTGATGACGGCCGCCGGCATGCTCCTGCCGGAGCCGCCGCCCAGCGTCTGAACCTGCGCGAAGCCGAGCCGGAACACTTCCGCTACGACCCACGTGCCAATCGCGAAATAGGGCCCTTGCAACCGGAATACGAGCCGGGACACGGGGAACGCCACTACCGCGCTCGCCAGCCCCGCGACAGGCACGGCGTAGAGCGGGTTCCAGTCGGCGAGCAGGGCCAGCGAGAACACGACGTAGGCGCCAAAGCCGACATAAGCCTGCTGCCCCACCGACACGAGGCCCGCATAGCCCGCGAGCAGGTTCCATAGCGTCGCCAGCGCCAGAAGAATCATGAACTCGCCGACCAACCGCTCGGTGGCGACGCTGCCCCACCAGGGCGCGGCGGCGAGGCCCGCGACAACCAACAGCGCCGCCGCACCCGCGACGCGCGAGAGCCACGTGGAGCGGGCGACATGAGCGCTCATGCCGCCATCCTCGGGAACAGGCCGCGCGGGCGCACCGCCAGCACGGTCAGAAATGCAAGATGCCCCGCCAGCACCTGCCAGCCGGGATCGACCTCCGCTCCCAGCCCCTGAGCGACCCCCAGCACCACGCCGCCGATCAGCGTGCCCCAGAGATTGCCCAGGCCGCCGATGATGACCGCCTCGAAGCCAAACAGCAATCGCCCCGGCCCCATGAAAGGATCGAAGTTGGAACGGATGCCGAGGAACACGCCCGCCAGCGCGATGACGGCGAAACACAGCGCCATCGCGGCGGCGTAGACGCGGCGTGTGTCGAGCCCCATCAGCGATGCGATTTCGGGATCGTCGCTCGTGGCTCGAAAGGCGCGGCCCAGCGCGGTGGCGTAGAACATCCATTGCAACGCGAGAATCACGCCGACTGCCGCCGCGAAGGTCAGCAGCGGAAAATAGCCGATGGCGACGCCTGGCAAAATCTCGAAGCTGCCGGTCTCCAGCGCGCCCTCGTTAAGCTTATGAGAGTTGACGGTGAAGATCGTCAGCAGGCCGTTTTGCAGGATCACCGAGAGGCCGAACGACACCAGCAGCGGAGGCAAAATATCCTTGCCCAGCACGCGATTGAACACGCCAAGCTGCAACAGATAGCCCAACGCCGCCGACATCGGGATCACCAGCACAAGGCTGGTGAGCGGGCTGAGGCCCGTCGCCTGTCCGACAACCCACGCCAAATAGGCGGCGGCGACGATAAGATCGCCATGCGCAATGTTGACCAGCCGCATCACGCCGAAGATCAACGACAGCCCCGCCGCAAACAGCGCATAGAGCCCGCCGACCAGCACCCCCTGCACGACGGCGTTGACCCATTCCATGCGTCAGGTTCCAAAATACGCGCGCGTGATCGCCGCGCGCGAATGTTCGTGCGGCAGGCCCGCCAGCGAAACGCGGCCTTCCTGCAAGCAGAGGAATCGGTTGGCGGAAGCGAGCGCGCGCGAAACATCCTGTTCGACCAGGATCGCCGTCAGACCGCGTCCGGTGATCCGGGGCAGCAGGTCGTAGATGTCCTTGATGACGACCGGCGCAAGCCCGAGGCTCAACTCGTCCAGCATCAGCAAATCGGGGTTGGACATAAGCGCGCGCCCGATAGCGACCATTTGTTGTTGGCCGCCCGAAAGCGATGTGGATGGTTGGCGGCGCTTGTCCTTCAGGATCGGAAGCAGGTCGTAGAGCGCGCCGAGCGACCACGGACCCTTGCGGCCGACCTGCCCGCCAAGGTTGAGATTCTCCTCGACCGAGAGAGAAGGAAACAGCCGTCGCCCCTCTGGCACCAGCGCGACGCCCAACCTCACCACTTGCGCCGCAGGCAGGCGCGCGATCTCTACGCCTGCGAAAGCGATGCGTCCGGTCTTGCTGGCGAGCAGGCCGCAGATCGACTTCAACAATGTGCTCTTGCCCGCGCCGTTGGCGCCGATCAACGCCAGCGTCTGCCCACGCTCCAGCGTGAAGCCGACGTCCTGGAGCGCGCGGGCGTCGCCGTAGAACGCCTCCAGCGCCTCCACCTGAAGCAGCGGCTCAGCCAAGCACATCCTCGCCCAGATAGACGCTCCTCACCTCGCGGCTGGCCATCACTTCGTCTGGGGGCCCGTCCGCGATGATCCGGCCAAAGTTCATGACGACGAGGCGTCTGGCGACCGAGAGCAGGGCATGCACGACATGCTCGATCCACACAATCGTCACGCCCGCCGTGTGGACGTCGCGGATCGCAGCGAGCAACGAGGCGCATTCGCTGTCGGTCAGGCCACCCGCGATCTCGTCCAGCAGCAGCAACCTGGGATCAGTCGCCAGCGCGCGCGCCATCTCCAGCCGCTTGCGGTCGAGCAACGTGAGCGCGCCCGCCAGTTGGTTGGCCTTGGAGGACATGCCTGTCTGTTCAAGCACCGCCAGCGCGCGGGCCTCGGGATCGCGCGTGTTGCGCCCGAAAGCGGCGCCGACCAGCACGTTCTCGAACACCGTCATGCCCCCGAAAGGGTGGGGCACCTGAAACGAGCGTGCGAGGCCGAGACGGCAGCGCGCGGCGGCGTCGAGCCGCGAAATGTCCTGGCCCTCGAACGCGACGCGCCCCGCATCGGGGCGCACCGTGCCCGCGATCAGGTTGAACAGCGTCGTCTTTCCCGCGCCGTTGGGGCCGAGCACGCCGAGGATTTCGCCCTCACCCACGTCGAGGCTGAGCCCGTCCGTCACGACAAGCGCGCCGTAGGATTTGGAAAGGGCGCTCAGCGACAGCAGCGCCCCCGTCAGGTTCAGGTTGGCGTCAACCAAGCAGACCCACCTTGCCGCCCAGCGGGATTTGTGGAGCGCCGGGATTGGCGACGATGACGAGTTCGAATTTGCCGTTCTTGCGCACCCATTGCCCGCCCGCGAGCGGAGTCTTGGACACGTTCTTGACCGGCTTGCCCGTCCATTGCACGGGCCCGACGATCGTCTGCAAATTGGTCGCTGCGATGGCGTCCACGATCGACTTGGCGTCGGACAGGTCTTTCGTGCGTTTGACGGCGTCGATGGCGACCTCCAGAATTGCATGGGCGAAGCCCAGCGTCGCGGTCCATTGCTTGCCCGACGCCTTCTCGTAACTGGAAGCGAGTTCAGCCGCCGAAACGCCGGTGAGACTAGACTTGTAGGGATAGGACGGCGTCCACCACACTTCCGTCGTCAACCCGTCGCCGCGCTCGCCAAACGAATCGAGCGTCGTGGGAAACAGCAGCGCCTTGCCGATGGTGACGACCTTGGGCTTGAAACCCTGTTGCGCCGCCTGCGCCCAGAAGGTCGCGAAATCGGGCGGGATCATGACCCCGGTGACGATCTCGACGCCGGCCTTCTTGAACGCGGAAATCTGCGCCGAGAAATCGCTGTTGAGCGGTTGATAACGGCCGGGATCGACCAGCTTGTAGCCCGCCGCCGCAAGCGGCGCGGGGAAGCCGAGCTTGGGGTCGCCCCAGGCGTTGCCGTCGGCGTCGTTGGGAAACAACCCGCCGACGACCTTCTTGGCGCCTGATTGATCCCAGATGCCCAGATAGCTGGCGATGACGTCCTCAAGGCCCCAGAAGAAATGATAGGTCCAGTCGAAGCCCTTGGCCGGATCGCCCTTGCGCCCGAAGAAATAGGGCTGCCACGGGCAATTGTTGGTGATGCACGGCACGCCCGCCAGCTCCGCCTGATCGGCGACGGGGTTCGTCGTGTCAGGCGTGTCCTTGCCCAACAGCAGGTTGACCTGATGCTTGTTGATGAGTTCGGCCGCGACTTCCGAAGCGCGGCTGGGATTGGACTGGGAATCCTTGGCGATGATCTCGATTTTGACCGGCTTGCCGTTGTTGGTCGTCTTGGCCAGCACGTCCTTGACGCCGTCGAGAATCCAGCCCTGCGCTTCGCCAAACCCGGCGAGCGGGCCGGTCAGCGGCGACACGAGGCCGATTTTGAACGTCGAATCCGCTGCAAAGGCCCGGGTGGGCGTGAGCGCGGGCGCGGCGAGTGCGGCGGCGCCGGTTTGAAGAAGCGTGCGGCGGCTGATTTCGCGGCGAGACATGATTTCCTCCCAAATTTTGCTTTTGACTGAGCGGCGACGTTACAGGCTGAAGTTCGCGGCTTCCAGACCCGCGACCATTTCCGCCCGGCGATCCTCGAACCAGGGCGGGAACACGAGGGTGCGGCCCGTCTGCCCCACCGGCTCGTCCTTGGCCCAGCCCTCCGGCGCCGTCCAGGCGATCTCGAACAGGGCGCCGCTGGGCGTGCGCACGTAGCACGACTTGAAGTAGTTGCGGTCCTTCTGCTCGGAAATGTCGGTGAAGCCGAGGCCCTCGATATGGGCGCGCAGCTTCAGTTGGTTTTCTTCGTTGCCGGTGTTGAGCGCGATGTGATGAATGGTGCCGCCGGCGAGCGTCCAGGTGCCCTGCGCGCGGTCGGGTTCGTGCAACACCTCGATGAGCGATGTGACGCCGTCGTTCTCGGGCACGGCGAAGGCGAGACCTTCGTGGTTGTCGGCGAGCTTTTTCATCGGGATGGCGAGGGTGAGGAAATCGTCCATCGACGAGCGGTCGCAGACCGCGATCGCCGCGCCGTAGATGCCCTTGATCCCGTGCTCGCGGCTTACGCCCTGCTTCTCGTTGACGATGGGCTCGCGTGGATCGGCGGGCGTTTCGACGAGTTCGAACGGGATGCCGCAGGGGTGCTCCAGGCCGACGCGGGTCGCGCCGAAACGGTCGAACTTGCGCGCTTCGACGCCGCGCATGTTGAGACGCTCGACCCAGAATTCAGCGGCGCCGACGGGGATCGAGGCTTGAATGATCTTGGTCTGGTTGGTCCCACGCCGTCCGAACACGCCGGGCTTGCGGAACGGAAAGGTGGTGAACACCGTGGAGGCGTCGCCGTTCCGAGATCCGTAATAGAGATGGTAGACGGGCAGCACGCCGTCGAACAGGACCGTTCGTTTCACCGAATAGAGGCCCAGGTCCTTCGTGAAAAAGTCGAAATCCTCCTGAGCTCCGTCGGTGCTCATGGTGAGGTGATGCCACCCGCTGATGAGGGTCATGGGTTCCTCCCGTTCCACGCCGTTGTCCGGCTGCTGCGGCGAGCCTAGTCTAAAGCCTGGGCGAGTTTGATAAAAATATAGAAGAACAATATACCATATTGTTATGAAGATCGATGAGCGTCACCTCGTCCAACTCGCCGCCGTCGTGGATGCGGGCGGCGTCACGGAAGGGGCCGTTCTCATCGGCGTATCCCAGCCCGCCCTGTCGCGCACGCTGGCGCTGCTGGAACGGCGGATCGGCGAACCCCTGTTTGCGCCGGGTCGGCGCCCGTTGCAGCCGACCGCCATCGGCCGGCAACTCGCGGTCCACGGCCGCGCGATCCTCGCCGCCTCCCGCAAGGCGTCCGAAACGGTCGCAAGTTTTCGGGGCGGCACGCAGGGCCGCGTGCGCCTCGCCGGCGTGCCTTTCTTCATGGATGCGGTCGTTTCCGGCTTCGTCGCTTCCTTCCAGACGAAAGAGCCCGACATTCACGTGTTTCAGTCCTATGGCCATTACAACGACCTCGTCGCGCAACTCGTCGCCAACGAGATCGACGTGGCGGTCACCCCGGCGGGAACGCATGAAATCAGCGCCGATCTCGTGTTTGAGCCGCTGATCGCGGCGCGCAACGTCGTCGCCTGCTCCGCTCAGCATCCCCTGCTCACCAAGAGCGCTCTAACCCGGGAGGACCTGGTGCGCTGTGCGTGGGTCGCGCCCTTGCCAGGCTCGCCGCTGATGCTCGACCTCACCAACATCCTTATGACGCTGGGCATCGGCGAACTTGCCATCCGCTATTCCGGCGGATCGCTGCAATCGGTGGTCAATTATCTCGCCGCCAGCCAGACGCTCGCGATCATGCCGCTTTCCGTCGTGCATTCGCTGACGCCGGAATGGCGCATCGTCGCGCTGCCGCTCGACATTCCGCAGCCGGAGCGCATGATCGGCGTCATCTACCGGCGTATTTCAGCCAACGATCCCGTCAACCGCAAGTTCTTCGGCCACTTGCGCAGCAACATGAAAAACCTCAGTCGCATCGTCGCCCGGCGCGACGCCTCCGCGACTTGGCAGAGAGGCCCGTTCTGGCAGCATTTGCAGGCGACTTAGATTTGTTGCGGATGAAGTTGAGCCCCGTCATGACGAGCGAAGCGACGCAATCCACCTCGGCGCAATCGTTCGCCGATCGGAAAGGCCCGATGCAACGGAGACGTGGATTGCATCCTCGCGCCCGCAACGACGAGGCGTGAGCGGGTTCACGTCGCCGACTTCGTTCCCTCGGGATAAGGCATCGCCACGATCATCTTCGCCACATGATTGCTGCGGTTGACGATCTCGCGCACCTCGCCCGGCGCAATCGTGCAGGAATCCATCGCCCTCAGCACGATCTCCTCCTCCCCAGCGATGACGGTGAGTTCGCCCTCGGTGACGACATAGACCTTCTCGAACGGGCTGGCGTCCGGCCCCGCGCCGCCGCCCGGCAGATATTGCGAGAAGCCGACCCAGCCGTGCGTCGGGCCGCCCGGCTCAAACCCCTGAAGCCGCAGGCCGACGACGCCGCGATGGTTGGGCGCCTCATAGGACTTTGCATCCACAAAACGTTTGACGTGCATGGCGCGACCTCACAAAGGCGTCAAATCACGCCCGTACCGGGATCGACGCCGAGCAAAACGCGCCCGTAAATCTCAGCGCCCGCCTCGTGCAGCAAAAAGCCATGCATCGAGGTCGCCTGAAGATTGCGGAAATTGAGCTGGACAGCACTCTTGAGCGAGAGCCCCGTCGCGCCGCCGATGGTCAGCAACTTCTGTACGGCGTCGCGGCACAGGGTCGGTACGACGGTGATGTCCATGCGCAGGCGTCCGCGCAGGCTCATCGGCATCTTTTCGCCGCGCCGGGCGTATTCGTCGACATCGTCGGCGCAGCGGTAGAAGATCAGCTCCGCCTGATGGATCATCGAGGCCGCCTCGCCGAGCGCGATCTGCAACGCGCTCCACTCATGCGCGATGTGCGAAGTGTACATCACCTTCTTGCCGGGCACATTCTTGATGAACTCGTCAAGCGCGCGCCGCGCGGCCCCCAGCGCCGAGGTCGCGATGAACATGCCCAGCGCCGGACCCGCCTGGCATTTGTGGACCGCCGGCGTGTCGGCGCGCGCGAAGGCGGCCGTCTGGTTTTCCAGGATCGCCGGCAGCGAGACGAAACGGTGTGCGGGGACATGAACGCCCTCGCATTTGACCGAACTGGAGCCGGTGCCCTGCAAGCCCATGACGTGCCAGTCGTCGAGCCGCTCCACGTCGCCGGCCGGGACCGCGAAATCGCCGGCGTCGATAGGGTTTCCGTCCTCGTCGAACACTTCGGCGCCGAGCAGCAGCCAATGCGAATGGGCGTTGCCGGAGGCGAACGGCCAGAAGCCGGTCAGCGTGTAGCCGCCATCTTTGGCGCGCACCGCGCGCCCGCGCGGGCCGATCACCGCCGCCACCGCCTGCACGTCGCCGGTCGAATAAATCTCCCCCTGAGCCGCCTCGCTCATGTGGCCGATGATGTAATCATGCGCGTGATAGACGCCGAGCACCCAGCCCGTCGCCGCGCAGCCTTGCGAGATCGTCGCGACCGCATCGACATGCGCACGCATCGAAAGCTCGGAGCCGCCCCATTTGCGCGCGCGGAAGATGCCGAGCAGGCCCGTCTCTTGAAGGCGTTGGATATTCTCGGCGGGAACCTGCCGCGCCTTCTCCGTCTCGAACGCGCGCGCGGCGAATTCGGGGATCAGGCTTTCCGCCGCCGCCTTGACGCCGGATTCGTGAAGTGGCCGGCTCACGTGCATGTTCATGGGCGCTGTCCCGAAAGCTCTATAGGCGAAGGTCGGGAAAAATCATCGCCGCGTCAAGCTGGAGCGCGTGGCGCATGAATTTGCGCGACGGCGAGCCCCTTGCCTTCGACGGGAGAGGACGGGGGCGATGGCGTAATCACCGCGTTTTCAGAATGTGGCTACCTCCTCACCCTAACCCTATCCCTCAAGGGGAGAGGGGGCTGCACATGATTTCAACCGATCGTCGGATGTTCTATCCGAGGTTCAATTCCTTGAAAAAATCGTTGCCCTTGTCGTCGATGACGATGAAAGCGGGGAAATTCTCGACCTCGATGCGCCAGATCGCTTCCATGCCCAACTCTGGATACTCAAGCACTTCAACCTTGCGGATGCAGTCCTGCGCCAGCCTGGCCGCCGGGCCGCCGATGGAGCCCAGATAAAACCCGCCATGCTCGCCGCAGGCCTGCCGCACCTGAGGACTGCGGTTGCCCTTGGCCAGCATCACCAGCGAGCCGCCCGCCGCCTGAAACTGATCGACGAAGGAGTCCATGCGCCCCGCCGTCGTCGGCCCGAACGAGCCCGATGCGTAGCCGACCGGGGTTTTTGCGGGGCCGGCGTAGTAGACGGGATGGTTCTTGAAATAATCCGGCATCGGCTCGCCACGATCCAGCCGTTCGCGAATTTTCGCATGCGCGGCGTCGCGCGCCACGATCATCGTGCCGGTGAGCGACACGCGGGTGCGGATCGGATATTTGGTGAGTTCGGCCAAAATCTGTTTCATCGGTTGGTTGAGGTCGATATGAACGGCCTCGCCGCCGAGCTTCGCCTCGTCCACATGCGGCAGGAAGCGCGCCGGGTCGTGCTCCAGTTCCTCCAGGAACACGCCCTCGCGCGTGATCTTGCCCTTGGCCTGACGGTCGGCCGAGCAGGATACGCCGAGACCGATGGGCAGCGACGCGCCGTGGCGCGGCAGCCGGATCACGCGCACGTCGTGGCAGAAATACTTGCCGCCAAACTGCGCGCCGACGCCCAGTTGCTGCGTCAGTTTGTGAATTTCGCTCTCCATCTCAAGGTCGCGGAACGCGCGACCGTCGCGCTCGCCGTGGGTAGGCAGCGTGTCGAGATAGCGGGTCGAGGCCAATTTCACGGTCTTGAGGCAGAACTCGGCGCTGGTGCCGCCGATGACGATGGCCAGATGGTAGGGCGGGCAGGCCGCCGTGCCGAGGGTAAGAATTTTTTCCTTCAGGAAGGCCATCAAGCGGTCGTGCGTGAGAATCGAAGGCGTCGCCTGATAGAAGAACGTTTTGTTGGCCGAGCCGCCGCCCTTGGCGACGAACAGGAATTCGTAATTGTCCTCGCCCTCGGCGTAAATTTCGACTTGGGCAGGCGCATTGTCGCCGGTGTTCTTTTCGTCAAACATCGTCAGCGCCGCCATCTGGCTGTAACGCAGGTTCCGCTTGAGGTAAGCATCCCTGACGCCCTGCACCAGCGCCGCTTCGTCGTCCCCTTGGGTGAAGACGAGCCGCCCTTTCTTGCCCATGACGATGGCGGTGCCGGTGTCCTGACACATCGGCAGCACGCCGCCCGCCGCGATATTGGCGTTCTTCATCAGATCGTAGGCGACGAAGCGGTCGTTGTCGGTCGCCTCCGGATCGTCGAGGATTTGGGCGAGTTGTGCGAGATGGCCGGGACGCAGCAGATGGTTGATGTCGATCATCGCCGCTTCCGACAGCGCGCGGATGGCCTCGGGGTCGACCACCAGGAATTCACGCCCCATCGCCTTCTCCACGCGCACCCCTTGCGAGGTCAGTTTGCGATAGGGCGTCTCATCGGGGCCGAAGTGGAACATTCCGGTCATCGGGTCATCCTTTCAGCGCCGCGATCGAATCCGCGATCGCCAGCGTGCTCTTGGCCATTTGCGCGTGCAGCAGTTCGACCATACGGCCCTCGATCTGCAACACGCCCTTGCCCGCATTTTCCGGCAGATCGAAGGCGGCGAGAATGGCGCGGGCCTGCGCGATCTCGGGCGGCGTGGGCGCGAAGATGTCGTTGCAGATGTCGACCTGGGTCGGATGGATCAGCGTCTTGCCGTCGAAGCCGAACTCCAGCCCCTGCCGACATTCCGCCGCGAACCCCGCCAGATCCTTGATGTCGTTGAACACCCCGTCGATCACGTCGCAGCCGTGCGCGCGCGCGGCGGCGACGCAGGTGGCGAGCCACGGCGCAAACGCCGCGCGGCCGGGCGTCAGCCGCGCCCGCGTCTCCTTGGCCAGATCGTTGAGGCCCAGCACCAGAGCCTCCAGCCGCGAGGCGGGGTCGGCGGCGATGGAGGCGATGGAGGCCGCGTTGAGCATGGCGTGCGGGGTCTCCATCATCGCCCACAACCGGGTCTTTTCGGGCGCTTTGCGCAGGATGCGGGCGGCGTGCATCACCGTGCCGGGGCCGTCCACCTTGGGCAGCAGCACGCCGTCGGGCGCGGCGAGCGCCGCCGCCTCAAGATCCGCTTCGCCCCAGGGCGTATGGACGCCATTGACGCGAATGAGCATTTCGCGACCGCCAAACCCGCCGGCTTTGAGAATCTGCATGATTCGCTCGCGCGCCTCGGGCTTGGCCTCAGGGGCGACCGAATCCTCAAGGTCGAGAATGATCGCGTCGGCCTTGAGATCGCGGGCCTTGGCCAGCGCCTTCGGGTTCGACCCCGGGATATAGAGCGCGCTGCGACGGGGGCGAGCGACCATGACAATCTCCTGACGTTTCCGAAGCATAAATATTGCAGCGCTTCCAAGCTAGGGGGGCGCCGCGCGAAACGCTTCGACTTTGGCGGGGGGCTTCTCTTGGTCGCCCTCGGCCGCTCGATCGCCAGGCGGACCTCCGGGGAGGGCGGGCGTAAATCCAGCGGGTCAAGCGTTCTGCGGGACCAGGGGAACCCTGTGTCCGCTCGGGCGTCATAGCCAAGGCCCGTGCGACGCAGGCAGGCTGCGTCGCTGTGGCGCGGTGACGCGGCGAGCGAATCGCGCCGGTTGGGGGGTGGGGGTGAAGGCGGAAGTGGCGACCTGGATGATTTCGGGTCTGGCGACCGCGGGGGTCATCGTGCGTCCCGCCAGACTGCCCGAGGCCTTATGGGCGGTCGCGGGCGCGGCTGCGCTGCTTGCGTTCGGCCTCATCCCGCCCGATGCCGCGGCGGCGGGCGTGTTCAAGGGCCTCGACGTCTATTTGTTCCTCATCGGCATGATGCTTCTGGCGGAAGTCGCGCGGCGCGAGGGTCTCTTCGATTGGCTCGCCCAGATCGCCGCCTTTGCCGCGAAAGGTTCGCCGACGCGCTTGTTCGCGCTGATCTATGGCGTGGGAATCGTCGTCACGGCGCTGCTTTCCAACGACGCGACGGCGGTGGTGCTGACGCCCGCCGTGCTGGCCGCAACGGCGGCGGCCAAGGTCGAAGACCCCGTACCCTATGCGCTGATCTGCGCCTTCATCGCCAATGCGGCCTCCTTCGTGCTGCCGATCTCCAATCCCGCCAATCTGGTGGTGTTCGGCGGCGGCCACATGCCCGCGCTGGGCGTCTGGATCGGCCGCTTTCTCGCGCCTTCGCTGGCCGCCATCGCGCTCACTTTCGTCGCGCTTTATTTGACGCAGCGCCGCGCGCTCGCGCGAGAGCGGATCGAGCGAGACATAGAGGTCGCGCCGCTGTCGGGCGGGGCCAAGCTCGCCGGGGCGGGGATACTGGCGACGGCGGTCGTGCTGATCGGCGCGTCCGCCTTCGACGCGGACCTCGGGGCGCCCACCACGATCATGGGCGTCCTGACGGCGGCGGCGGCGTTGATCCGCCAAAGAGAAGCGCCGTGGAGATTGGCGAAAGAGATTTCGTGGAGCGTGCTGCCCCTCGTCGCCGGGTTGTTCGTTCTGGTGGAGGCGCTCAACCGCACCGGCGTGGTCGCGATGCTCGCCGACGTCATGACGCAGGCGTCGCAAGCCTCTCGCCCAGGCGGCGCCTGGGGGGCGGGCGTGCTGATCGCCTTTGCGTGCAACCTGATGAACAATCTCCCGGCGGGTCTCTTGGCCGGGGCGGCGCTGCAAAGCGCGCACGCCTCGCCCGACATGACGGTGGCGACGCTCATCGGCGTCGATCTTGGCCCCAACCTCTCCGTCACCGGGTCTCTGGCGACGATCCTTTGGCTGACTGCGCTGCGGCGAGAGGACTTCACCGTCTCGGCACGGCGTTTCCTCAAGCTCGGCGTTCTGGTGATGACCCCGGCGCTTTTGGGCGCGTTGGCCGCCGCGCTCTGGCTTCCCCATTTCTGAGTCGATTTCGCCACGAACGCCCCCTTCGACCCCCCTTCCTCGACGCCTCCCGCTGCGACGTCGCCGCGCCCTGCCCTAAAGCCTCGCAAGCGGGCTTTGAGCCGTAATGGCTCGACGCCCTCAACTTCCTGCTGGCCGAAGTGCGAAGCGCGCCCGGACCTTATCTCAACGTGTTCCTCGTCACCCCCCAACACGGGAACCGGTCGGAAGCGGCGCCAGCTTCTGCGCGACAAGGCGGCGATCGCCTTTGCGGTCCGTCTCGCGCTATGTTGTTATGCCGATGCGCCGCTCCTGACGCGCATCGACCAGAAGTTCGCGCTCGCCCCCGAGGATCGAGCGAGCGCGGCCATGTCGGCAGCGACCGTCGCGGCGCAACTCGTGACGCTGCCGGTGGCCCTGGTCAGCGGCGCCAAAGCGGGCGCGTGGGGCCGCCGCCCGCGGCTGCGGGCGGACTTCGCGATCCTATCCGTGCGCGCGGTGCTCTTCACGCTGTGCGACCATGCCTTCCGGCTGGCGATCGTTCCGTTCATGGACGGCGTCGGAGGCGGCGTCCTCAGCGTGTTGACGCCGCTCGGCGTTGCCGATCTCACGCGCGGCGCGGGCCGCCATAAGCTCGCCTTCGGCGCGCTCATGACCGCGAAAGGGGCGGGCGCTGCGCTGAGCGGGCTGGCGAGCGGCGTGATCGTCGAACGTTTCGGCTATTCCGCCGCGTTCGTCGAATACGCCGCCGGCGCTCTCGGCTTTGCCGCGCCGTGGGCGCGGGGCCCGCAGTGCGCGCTTGCGGAGGGCTGACGGCCACGGCGCCGTCGCCAGCGCGAAGAGCGCGGCGAAGAAGATCACGCCGTCATAACCCGTGACGATGAAGGCGTTGGATTCGCTGATCGCCTCCGCCAGCGTGGAGATCAGCAGGATCAGATAGAGTTCGACCGCCTGCGCGTCCGGCGCCGCCGCGCGCTTCAACCAGAAGAGACCCTTGGCGAGCGCGAGCCCGTAAGCCGCAAAAAGCAGCCCGCAGCCGATCACGCCCGTCTCCAGCAAAAGATTGAGGTATCCGCTCTCGGGCCCGGGAATCGCCTGCGCGAACAGGCTGGCCTCGCGCGCGCGAAAATCCGCGCCGCCGAGCGTCGCATAGCCGTAGCCAAGCCAGGGCCGTTCCGCCACATATCCGCTGGCGAGCGACCAGATGTCGGCGCGGCCCGACAGGCTCGACGATCGGCCGAGCGCCGCTAGCAACGGCTCCCGACCCCAGCCCGCCGCCGCGCCGGTCCCAGCCGCCGCTGCGATCGCCGCCAGCGCCGTTCCGGCCGGCCATCGCCGCCGCACGGCGAACACGCCGCGAAGACCGAGGCACGTTCCCGCGAGCGCCAGCGCCGTCGCCGACCCGCTGAAGATCAGACAGGCGAGCGCGCAGACGCTTCCCGCCCACCGCACCGGCCAGCGCACGCCAACGGCGCGCGAAAACGGCAGCAGCGCCACGCCATAGGCGGCCCAGGGGCCCAACCCGTTCTTGTGCGAGAAAATGCCGCGCCACAGCCCATCATGGGCGCCCTGCACGAGATCGGCGGCGCTGTGGCGCCCTATCGCGGGCAGCAGCGACGCGACAAGAAAGCTGGCGACGCACACCCCCGCCAGGACGTGCAGCAACCAGCGCGCGGATCGCGCCGCGCCCAGCCGATGCAGCAGGATCGGCGCGGCGCCCCAGGCGGCGAGCAGCGTCAACGATCCGCGCAACGTGTCCTTGGGCGAATCCGTCCACATGACGCTCAGCAGCGTCCACGCACAGAACGGCGCCAGCGTCAGCGGCGCCCGCGCCAGCGCCCAGCCGAGGCCCGCCGCGTGCGCCACGACCAGCGCCGCCAAAGCGCAGGCCGCGACGCGCAGATAGGGCAGCACGGCGCCGATGCCGTCGTCGGCGAGATCGGCGTCGACATTGTGGTTGAACAGCATGTCGCGTCCGAACGCGGCCAGCGTCCAGATCACCAGCACATAGGCGGCCGTCAGAGCGAAGGGCGCGCGGGCGCTCATGGCGTCGGGCGGCGCGCAAGCGCGAGGCGCGATCCCTGCGGGAGGACGGCGAGCGCGAACAGGGCCGTATAGACGACGCAGGCCAGCAGGACGCCGGGGAGAGCGCGCCCCGCGCCGTGCGCGCAAGCCGCCGCCAGCGCCAGCGCGAGCGGCGCGGCGAGGAGATCGCGCGCGCGCCCCGGCGGCCCGCCGCACCCTCGCGCCACCAGCACGAACCGCGCGAGATTGACCCCCGC
>JAYVYJ010000109.1:0-4894 GCA_043784465.1 Hyphomicrobiales bacterium | reverse complement strand
ATGCGAATCGCCTTCTGCTGCTGGCCGCCAATGCGCACCAGCGAAACGCCGTTGATCTGGCTCATGCGCTGGGCCAAAATATTTTCGGCGACATCGTCGACCTCGACGAGCGGCTCGATGTCGGACGTCACCGACAGGATGAGTATGGGCGTATCGGAGGGGTTGGTCTTGCGGTAAGTCGGCGGGCTCGGCAGATTCTTGGGGAGTTGCCCTCCCGCCGCGTTGATCGCCGCCTGCACGTCATTGGCCGCGCTGTCGATGTTGCGGTCGAGATCGAACTGAAGCGTGATGGCGGTGGCGCCGAGCGAACTTGTCGAGGTTAATTGCGCGACGCCGGGAATCTGGGCGAACTGGCGCTCGAGCGGCTGCGCCACGGAGGAGGCCATCGTGTCGGGCGAGGCGCCGGGCAGGCTGGCGGCCACAGTGATGGTGGGGAAGTCGATTTGCGGCAGCGGCGCCACCGGCAGTTGCGGATAGGCGACGAGGCCGATCAGCAGCACCGCCAGCATCAGCAGCGTCGTCGCGACAGGGCGCCGGATGAAGGGGCCGGAAAATCCGCCGGTCATGTCAGCTCCGGCTTTCGGCGGCGGTGATCGCGACTTTCGCGCCGGGCCGCAACAGCGCCTGCCCGTTCGTGACGATTTTTTCGCCTCCTTCCAGGCCCTCGGCGATGGCGGTCTCCAACATGTTCTGATGCCGGACCTTCACGGGCCGGGGCTGCACGATCATGTCGTCGCCGATCACGTAGACGAACAGGCCCTTCTGGCTGTGCTGGATGACCGCCGTCGGGATCACGGGCACATTCTTGTCCGTTCCCAGCGCGATGTCGACGATGACGGAGAGGCCCGGCCACAGCGCGTCGTCCGCGTTCTCGAACTTCGCCTTCAGTTTGAACGTGCCGGTGGCGACGTCGATGGCGTTGTCGACGACGTCGAGAACGCCCGTCGCCAAATCCTTGCCGTCGGTCGTTTTCACCTTGATGGGCACCAAGCCCGCCTTGAGCAGGCCGTTGATCTCGCCGACGCGCTCCTGCGGGGCGGTGAAGGTGGCCGAAATCGGCTGCAACTGGTTGATGACGACGATGCCGGTCTGCTGGCTCGCCGCCACCAGATTGCCCTGATCGACGAGCCGGAAGCCGACGCGGCCGCTCAGCGGCGCGGTGATCTTCGTGTAACCGAGTTGAACCGTGGCGGCCTCGACCGCCGCAGTGTCGGCGCCGATCTGCCCGTTAAGCTGGCTGACGGTGGAGTTTTGCGTGTCAAGCTGCTGCTGGGTGGCGTAGCTCTGCTTGGCGAGCGTCGCATAACGCGCCTGATCGAGCTTGGCGTTCGTGAACGTAGCCTCGTCCGCCTGCTTTTTCGCCTTGGCTTGATCGAGCGCGGCCTGCAATGGGCGCGGGTCGATTTCGGCGAGCAAGTCGCCGGGTTTGACCATCTGCCCCTCGGTGAAGCCGATCTTCGTCACCTGACCGTCCACACGCGCACGCACGGTCACGGTGTTATAGGGCGCGACCTGGCCTAGGCTTTCAAGCACCACCGCAAAATCCTTGCGCGGGACGGTCATCGCCTCGACCGGCGTTGGCGGGGGCGCGGGGGCGGGCGCGGCGGCTTCGGTCTTGTGCGCGTCGGCGGGCAGCTTGAGCGCGACGCGAGCCTGCCGCGCCCATGCCCCGGCCTGCGGCCACACTCTGTCGGCCTGATCGGGCGCATAGACGGCGTAGCCGGCCGCGGCGCTCGCCAGCAGAACAAATGTCCAGAGAATCGTTTTACGCGACATTCAACTCTCTCTCGCCAGAGCAGGGACGTCGCCCCGTCGTCCGGCTCAGGTAAATACGTTCTATCCCGCGTTGCGAGAGAGGCGCCTGCCGTTTTTTTTTATTTGACGGCCTCGCGAAAACGTGAACTCAAGGTGTCATTCAGCCTGCGTTCATCCGTCAGTCAGGTTTGGCGGCTCATAGGCTCGCGCTGGGGCAGGCAGGGTTAGCGGGCGAGCGGTGAAATCAGGGCGTCGTATTTGGCCGGTCATCGCGTTGGCTGCGGGGCTGTGTCTAGGGGCAGGCGCAGCGCTGGGGCCCTCGGCGTCTTTCACGGTCCCCGATTGGTGCGCGGGCGTCAAGCCCTGTCCGCCGCCGTGCCTGGGGGCGCCCGAGGTCGCGGGCTCGCCGCAGGAATTTATTGATCTCGCGCGATATGAGCTGGGCAGACCCCGTCCCTCACATGCCCTCCGTTCCGTCTACCGCTGGCGCGCGCCGACGCGATGGGTGCGGCCGATCTGGCGCCGGCCCGTCGTCGCCGCGCCGCCCGCCGTCGATCTGCCCCCCGCGAACCTCACGATGCCGGCGCCGCCCGACCCCGACAACGTCTATTCGGAGACCGGCCCCGACCGCCTCAGCCCCGCGACGGCGGGCGCGCTGGCGCGCGTCTATGTCCCCGATCTCACGGGCGGTAAGGTCAACGTCATCGACCCGGCGACGCTGACGGTGATCGACAGTTACGACGCCGTGCCAAGCCCGCAGCACATCGTGCCGTCGTGGGATTTGCAGACGCTTTGGGTCTCGGGCGACATCAGTTACACCGGCGGCCATGCCGCGATCGCCCCGATCGATCCGAAAACCGGCAAGATCGGCAAGGCGATCGACGTGCCGGATTCCTACAATATGTATTTCACCCCCGACGGACGCTCCGCCATTCTCGTCGCCGAGGCCAAGCGGCGGCTGGAGTTCCGCGATCCCAAAACCATGGCGTTGCAAACGTATGTCGTCGTGCCCGATTGCGCTGGCGTCAACCACGCCGATTTCTCCATTGATGGCTCCTACGCGATTTTCACCTGCGAATACAATGACAAGCTCGCCAAGATCGACCTCGTGCACCACAAGGTCGCGGGGACGCTGCAACTTTCGCCCAAGCACATTCCACAGGATGTGAAGATCGCGCCCGACGGTTCGGCGTGGTTCGTCGCCGATATGCTGAGCGACGGCCTGGTCGTGATCGACGGCGACAAATTCACTGAGACCGGCTTTATCAAGACCGGCATGGGGACGCATGGTCTCTATCCCAGTCGCGACGGCAAGAAGCTCTACATCTCCAATCGCGGCACGCACAATCTGGCGGGCGTAAAAAAAGGCGACGGCAGCGTTTCGGTGATGGATTTCGCGACCCGCCGGATCGAGGCGAACTGGCCGATTCCGGGCGGGGGCAGCCCGGACATGGGCAACGTCAGCGCGGACGGCAAATCTCTGTGGCTCTCGGGAAGGTACGACGGCGTCGTCTATGTGTTCGACACCGGCGACGGCTCGCTGAAGACCATCCCCGTGGGCGGCATGCCGCACGGGCTGACCGTCTGGCCGCAGCCGGGACGCTATTCGCTGGGCCACACCGGCAACATGCGCTGAAACGGCGGGCTTCAGCGGGCGCTGAAACGGCGGGCTTCGGCGGGCGCTGAAACGGCGGCTTCAGCGGGCGCTGAAACGGCGGCTTCAGCGGGCGCGGAAACAACGGCTTCAGTTCGCCAGAGCCTCGCGGCGTTTGGTCAGCATCTGGCGCAGGGAAGCCAGTTCCGGCGCGTCGCCGGCGACGGCCAGCGCGCTCTCCAGGGCCGCGTCCGCACGGGATCGCCAGCCCATGTGGATCACCAATTGCGCCAGATAGGCCCGCGAGTGCGGATTGTGCGGATCGAGCGCGATTTCGGCTTCGACCGCCCGCGCCGCCGCCATTGTGTAGCCTCTCGCAGCGAGCGCCAGCGCAAAGCGACCGGTGATCCTGGGGTCGCGCGGCCCCAGGCCCACCGCCAGTTCAAGCGCGGCCAGCGCGCCCTCGGCGTCGCCGCGCGTCTCCCGGATCGTGGCGAGCACGGCGAAATTCTCCGCCCGGTCGGGAGCGCGCGCAAGATAGGCCATCAGCCGGCGCTCGGCGGCCTGAAGCCGCCCGCGCGCGTAGGCCGTCAGGACGGCCAGAATGTCGGGATCGTCAACGTCGGCGCCGGCAAAGCCGCTGAGGTCGGCGCGACGACCGGAATCGCTCAGCGCGAGGACGCTGGCGTGGGCGAGCCCGCGATGGGCGCTGGACGAACGCCGCCCCATCGGCCGGCTGGCGGCGATTTCGAGCTTGTCCGCCGCCTCCGCCGCGCGCCCGGCGGCGAACAGAGCAAGGCCGTGCTCCAGTTCGGGCCCCTCGGCGAAGGCCAGATAGCGGCGCACATATTCGGCGAAATCGACGGGCCCGCACCATTGCTCCTCGCACACCCGCCCGCGCGCCCAATCGAGCCCGAAATGTTCGGCGACGCGCGGGTGGATCGGCAGTTCCCGCACCTGCGGCGCTTCGCGGGAGCCGGACCAGGCGAGGCCGAGGCGCGTAAAGGCGGTTTGCGCCAGCGCGCCGAACATTTCCGGCCCCGGCGTACGGGGGCTAAGGAAAAGCGACGGGCGACGGTATCCCGCCGCGATGAGGCCCGCAAAATCGACGCCGCAAAGCGCGTCGCGCTCGGCCTGCCGCGCCAACGCGAGGTCGCGCATGCGGTCGAGATCGACGGCGCGCGCGACGTCGAGCGCCAGATAGGCCTGCTCGGCCGCCTCCGCGCGGTGCGGTCCCTCCAGCGCGCGGTTGAGCCACGCGTCGCCGAGTTCGGCGGGAAACGGGCCGTCGGGATAGAGCGGGTCGCCGGCGTTGGCGATATGGGGCTGGCCGCCGAACGGCCACAGCCATTCCAGCTGCAACTCGGGCAGCCGGATGATTTCGGCAGTGAGTTCGAGGTCCTCGACGTCCAGCGCAGGGGCGCCGCTGTCGATCCAGACGATTTTGTCGGCGCCGCGCATTAACTCGGAATCTTCCGCCGAAGGGGCGAGATGATCGGCCCTATAACTGGCGCCTTGGGCTTCGTCGGCCTCACGAACGTAGGC
>JAYVYJ010000108.1:0-7440 GCA_043784465.1 Hyphomicrobiales bacterium | reverse complement strand
CGCCGGCGGGGCAGTAGCGCCGACGTTTGACGGGCTGTACTCCGGGGAATGGGCCCACCCCACATTTAGTGGGTGTGGGTAACAACCGGATAGGCAAGGAAGCAGGTTTAGAGGTCATTCTTCGTTGTAACACCGATGCTGACGACCGATTTCATCGGTGTTTGTCGGCGATTTGTTGTGCATTAATGGCCGCCTAACATGTATTTATTTATTTTGAACAAATTTTCAATTTCCTACTGCAATACTTGAGAGTTTCAGAAATGACGCTGAAAATATTTTTCACATCACAAATTATGTCGATAAATTTTATTTATTACGAGCCGAGATCCGAATTTTTATTTAAAACGTAAATTTATTCGCAAAATTTTTTGGATCCAATTTTTGACATATATTTTTTAAAATTATTTTGTGTTCAAGTTCTTAGAGATATTTCAAAATAATTTTAGAAATTAAGTGTCCCTGCCATTAATATTGTGTAAGTTAGATTGGCTGAAATAAGATTTTCGAGCATCGTCCGTGGAATTACCTTTTTATTCAAGTTTCATAACAACTGCCCTAGACGTTGACTGTCGCCAAATTGCAAGTTCCGATGGATTTGAAACGATTTTTGTCGTGGATCAACCCGTCACCGGCATCGGCGCAGGCAGCGAGGGTTTCATTGCAATTGTCCCATACGAAACCCTGGACTCACCCCTATGGGCGCTTGTTATGACCCCACGCGAGACCTTGACGCTGCACCCGATGCTCGTGGAAGCGCTCGGCTGTAATGCCCGAACCGCGGGTGCGTTAAAGCGTCTCCCCCTCCGTCTCTCGATCCTCAAGCGCGCGGGACGTCCGCTCGCCGAACCCCCCCAGCTCCGCCGCATCCATAGGATTGAATTCCAAGCCCCATAGCGACCCAACACATAAGGAAGCTTGATGGTGCGAACCCCCTGAGGGTCTTTCGTCCCTCCCAATCCAAGCCTCCAAAAAGGCACAAGATTACCGGACAGATCTTGCGACGCCTAAACCAGACATACCGTGTACTGCCGACACCCGGACCTTGCGCAACGCGCCTGGCTCGGCTATTCCGATACGGTGTGCGTATTGGGGGATAGTTCAACGGTAGAACTGCGGACTCTGACTCCGTCAATCTTGGTTCGAATCCAGGTCCCCCAGCCACCTCTCAGCCGACCTAAAGTCTCCAACCAACACAACGTTTTTTCGACCCCAACCACGCCCACTCACCTCAAACGCCGCCCAGGGAGCGGAGGTGGATCGGCCGTGGGTTTTGAATCTCTAGGAAATCGCGCCCGACGTCCAAATAGGGGCTCACGCCGTGCTGCTCAGGGATCAAGCTGGCCGGCACGTCAACGCCAAGCTGAACGTGCCGGTAAATATGACGATTGTTCCGCTGCGGTTCAAATAGCCAAAGCTCCATCCGGTCAAGAATATGGGGCGACGCGGGATCGTAGACGACATGCGTCTTGGCCCCAGACACATCGTTGAAGAAGCGCGCCCTTTGCAAACTCGCGCAAGCCAAAGTCAAGCTCGTCGAGCCGATCAATCGAACCGCCTCGCTCATCTTGCGACAAAACCCGCGCGAGCCTATGCGCAGCATGATCTGGGACCGCTTGGAGAACACGCGCCAGTCTCGCGTGCGGTTAGCGTCGGCGAAAGTCCAGCGTTGGGGCTCGCCGGGCAAACAGAACACCTACTGGACAGCTGTGGGACAAGCCCGGCCATCACGAACGCGACCTGTCGCACTCGCGGTCGTGATCTCGCTCACGCGCTCAAGTTGGCGCCGCCGTTGACGAAAAACACCTGACCCTGAATGAATCCGGCCTCGGGTGAGGCGAGCCATCGCATCAGGCTGGTGTAGTCGCCGTCAATCACCCCGCGCCCGGACGGATTGTGGCTCGCAGACTCGCGAACGATATTTCCGGCGTTCTCGCCAAACAACGTCCGCACGGCGTCGGTCTCGACGATGGCGGGCGCGATGGCGTTGATCCTGATGCCCTGCGGCGCAAGCTCCACCGCGAGGTAGCGCATCAGGCTCTCCGCAAGCGCTTTCGCAACGCCGACGGCGGCGTAATTGGGCACGACCATTCGCCCGCCCCGGCTCGTCAGATAAAATACGCTGGAGCCGCGCCGCAGCAGCGGCAGCGCCGCCTGCACCAGATAGAGCAGGCTCGTCCCGTTCGTCGTGAGCGCCTGCGCGAAGCGAAGCGGGTCGGCCCCAAGCGTCGTCGTCGCATAGGCGTCCACCGCCGAATGCACCACGCAATCGAGCCCTACTCCCCTCGACCGCACCGCTTCGGCCAGCGCGGCGCAACCCTCCGGCGTCCCGACGTCGGCCTTGACCAGATGCGCACGCGCCCCCTCCGCCGCCACAGCCTTCGCCGCGCGCGAAGCCGCCGCCTCGTCGCCGTGGTAGCCCAAAAATACGTCGCCCGCGTCCGGTGCAAACGCCTTGGCGATGGCGAGGCCGATGCCCTTGGTTCCGCCGACAATGAGGATCGACATCGACTATTCCGTGGTGCGTAGGGCGGGAAACGCCTCGTCGGGCAGCCGCATCAAGCTGAGCCGCGTGCGCCGGACGTGCAGCGAAGCGACTTTCTCCGAGCGCACGCCGTCGCCCGACAGGATCGTGTCGGTTATGGTCTGATACTCGGCGAATTGCTTGCCCCGGTCGCGCGGCGTGATGTAGGCCTGAAACTGCATGCGCAGTAGATGGATCTGCATCAGCGGCAGCATGCGCTGCAATTCATGATTGCCGCCGATTTCGAGGATCGTATCGTAAAAACTGCGGCGTTCGTCGAGAAACGCCGCCGTGCCGCCGTCGTCGCGGAACGCCAGCAGGCGTTGAAAGGCCGCCTTCATCTTCGCGGCGTTGTCATCTTCTCCGATGCGCCGGGCGGCGATTTTGGCCATCAGGCCGACCAGCACTTCCAGCACCATCAGGCTGTCGTGCACTTCCCTGCGCGACAGCGTCCGCACATAGGCGCCGCGATGCCGCGTCAGCGTTAGCACGCCCTCGGCGGCGAGCCGCTTCAGGGCCTCGCGCACGGGACCGCGGCTCACGGCATAGTCGCGCGTGAGGTCGGCCTCGATCAGTCGCTGACCGGGCGCATAGACGCCCGCGCGAATGGCCCGAATGATGGAGTCGACCACCCGGTCGGGCGAGGTCATCTGCGCCCGTTCGGCCGCCTCGGCCTCCGCCTTTTCGCGGCGGCGCGCGCGAACCGCGCTGGCGCTGGCGTTTATTTCCGTCAATTGATCCATTACGCCGTCGAGACCTGTGAAACTTGCGTTTTCTCAACGCCTCCTTAATGAGCCGGCGCAAGCGGGGCAACAAACAATCCTGCCCTACAGCGGCTCAACCGTGCGGGCGCACCATCACCTTGATCTGCGTGGTGGGGCGGCGCAGCGCCTCGAAGGCGGCGGGGAGTTCCTCTAGCGCCAAGATGTCGGTGATCATCGGGCGGGGATCGACGCGACCCGAGTCCAGCAGGTCGAGCACCAGCCGCCAGTCGGGCCGACCGTAGCCCAGCACGTACTGAATGTTGGTCTCCTTGAAGATCGCCGACATCGGAAGCGAGGTGTCTTCCACCATGCACACCCCAACGACAACGATGCGGCCCCAGGTGCGCGACAAGTCTACGGCCTTCTGGATCATGCCGGGCGCGCCGACACATTCGAAGATCACGTCGGGCGGCGCTCCCGCATGGCGCGCGAAGGCTTCCCTCACATCTTCCTTGCCCGGATCGATGACCGACGTCGCGCCCATGCCGCCTGCGGCCTCCCGCCGCGCGTCGGCGAATTCGCTGACGACGACGTTGCGCGCGCCCGCCAGTTTGGCGAAAAGCGCGGTCGACAAGCCGATGGGTCCGCCGCCCAAAATGAGCACGCGATCGCCGATCGCTATCCTGCCGCGATTGACGGCGTGAAGACCGACCGCGAGCGGCTCGATCGCCGCCCCCTCGCGGTTCTTCACGGAAGACGGCAGCCGCAGCGCCTCCGTACAACTGAACTTCACATATTCGGCGTAAGCGCCCTGAAATGAGGGATGAAAGCCGGTCAGCGTGTTTTTCGGGCACATGATGCCCAAGTCGTCCTTGCATTTCATCAGGCCGATGCTGCGGCATTCGTCGCAGGCGTTGTTGGGCAGGGCCGTCGCCATGTCGCCGAGCTTCCAGTCGGGCGAGCCGGATTCGACGATCTCGCCTGCGAATTCGTGGCCCAGAATGGTGCCGTCCGGCACGACGAACACGCCGGGATGGGTTGCGTGCAGGTCGGATCCGCAAATCCCGCAATAATGGACCTTGAGCACGATTTCGCCGCGCCCCGCTTGCGGCTTGGACACGGTCTCGATCTGCAGCGGCTTGCCCAGCCCGTGAAAGACGGCGGCTTTCATACTCGTCTCCTCCCCGATTTACGGCGGGACGGGCGCGGATTTTTCCGCTTCCATGTCCTACAACTTGTTCCTACAATAACGTCCGGCGACAAGATTGTCCATAAGGACCAACCGCCGTAGCCGCAGGGAGGAAGCGATGGATCGCGTCAAAGGCAAGATTGCGCTGATTACGGGCGCGGGCACCGGCGTAGGCCGGGCCTGCATGAAGCTTTTCGCCAACGAAGGCGCGAAAGTCGTCGGCGTCAGCCGCACGCAGAAGAATCTCGACGAGACGCTGGCGCAGGTGACATCGACCGGAAGCGAAGGCGTCGTCGTAGCCGCCGATCTGGCGACAGCTACGGGCGCGCAAACGGCGGTCGACGCAGCCCTCAAGGCTTATGGCCGCATTGACATTCTCGTGAACTGCGCGGGCGTCGGCTATAGCTGGATGGAGAAGAGCCCCGGCTCGATGAACGCCATCGACGACACGACGCCCGAGAAATGGGCGGAGGTCATGGCGATCAACCTGGGTTCGGTGTTCCATATGTGCCGCCTCGTCATCCCGCAAATGAGGAAGCAAGCCGGCGGCTCCATCGTCAACGTGACCAGCATTTCCGGCTTTCAGGGCCTGCCCGGCGCGCATACCTACACAGCGGCCAAGGGCGCCGCGATCAACCTGACGCGCTCCATCGCCGTCACCTATTGCGCCGACAACATTCGCGCCAATTGCATCGCGCCGGGTTTCATCGCGACGCCGATGGTAGAGTCCGTGCTCAACCTGTTTGACGATCCTCAGATGGCCGACCGTCTGACGCCGATGAAGCGCCCCGGCACGCCAGAGGAAATGGCCTACGCCTGCCTCTATCTGGGTTCGGACGAATCCAGCTATTGTCAGGGCGCGGTGCTGGTCGTCGACGGCGGCACGACCGCGCGGCAATAGGGTTTCTTCGCGCAAGCGCGGCGCCCCTGCCGCGCCAAATTCGCCAAGGGAGAGTTGAGTTGGACATTACGCAGAGCGCCCGCAGCCTGGAACTCGCCGCGCGCGTTCAGGACTTCATGGCCGATCACATCTATGCCCACGAGCGCCGTTTCTATCAGGAAGCCGAACGGCTGGGGCCGTGGGCCGTCCACCCGGTGGTGGAGGAATTAAAGGTGCGCGCGCGGGCGGCGGGTCTGTGGAACCTGTTCCTGCCGGCCCACGTCCCCGGGGGTCTGAGCAATCTCGAATATGCGCCGCTATGCGAGATCATGGGCCGCTCGCATCTGGCGCCGGAAGTGTTCAACTGCAGCGCCCCCGACACCGGCAACATGGAGACGATTCTGCGCTACGGCACGGAGGCGCAAAAAGAGCGATGGCTCAAACCTTTGCTTACGGGCGAAATCCGATCCGCCTTCGCGATGACCGAGCCCGACGTAGCCTCCTCGGACGCGACGAACGTCGCAAGCTCCATCGTGCGCGACGCCGATGCTTACGTTATTAACGGCCGCAAGTGGTACACCACCGGCGCGACCGACCCGCGCTGCCGGATCATCATCTTCATGGGCCAGACCGACCCGCAAAATCCCGACAGGCACAAACGTCAATCGATGATCCTTGTGCCCAAGGCTACGCCGGGCGTGCGCGTCGTCCGATCACTGCCGGTGCTCGGCTTCTATGGCGTTCCCGACCGCGCCTCGGAAGTGACGTTCACCGACGTGCGCGTGCCCGCCGACAACATGCTTCTGGGCGAAGGCCGCGGCTTCGAGATCGCGCAGGGGCGGCTGGGGCCGGGGCGCATCCACCATTGCATGCGCCTGATCGGCCTCAGCGAACGCGTGCTGGAACGCATGTGCCGGCGCGCCGAGGCCCGCGTCGCTTTCGGCAAGCCCATCGCCGAGCAGACGGTGACGCTGGAGCGGATCGCACAAGCGCGCCTGATGATCGAGCAGGCGCGGCTGTTGACGCTGAAGGCGGCCTACATGATGGACAATGTCGGCAATAAGGGCGCGCGTCAGGAGATCGCGATGATCAAGGTCGTCGCGCCCAATATGGCGCAGCAGATCGTTGACTGGGCGATCCAGCTTTTCGGCGGCGGCGGGACCAGCAACGACCATTTTCTCGCGGCGGCGCTGGCGACGACCCGGCTGCTGCGGCTGGCCGACGGGCCCGACGAGGTGCATCGCAACCAGATCGGCAAGCTGGAACTGCGCCGCCACCGCAACGCCGATCCCGCCCGGACGGGCGGCGCGGGCGAGACGCTTACGGCGGACGAGGCCGAAGACTGGTCGGCAGGCGGCCTGTGGCCGCGCCCCCTCGATGTGACGTGATGGCTGGGTAGCGGTTGACGAGGCTCAGCGGGCCGATATAGAGCCTCGGCGAGACGGCCGCGCGGATGAAAACGGCGTCGGATTTGCGCCCAAGGCCCTGTCCGCTGAACGATTTGCGACATGCCAACGAATTGGAAGTGTGGCCGAGTGGTTTAAGGCAGCGGTCTTGAAAACCGCCGTGGGGGCGACTCCACCGTGAGTTCGAATCTCACCGCTTCCGCCAAGTCAGTCGGTTAACTCACTGCCGAAAAACGGCTTTTCGATTTTACTCCAGGTTTGGCCCCAATTGCGGCCCCAATTTTTGATGGTGGTGGGTCGGTTTGCGTTGATGGCCGATTTGATTTTCTCCCGGAAGGAGAAAAATTTCCGCGAGAGCTGGATCGGATGGACGCGGGGCGCTGTGCGGGTTCTTTAGCTTAGCCTAATGTCTTTACCGCATCCACCTCGGCGGACGCTTGAGGAAGTTGATGAGGTGGCCGCCGAGACAGGTTTCGGCCGCGACGCCTCCGCTAGCCGCTAATTAAACGAGAGTAAGCGTTGCGCGTCATCCTCGACAAGGGGCTGGGCGAAGGCGGTAGGATACTGAGAAAGACCGTCGCCTATCGGATTGTGCAGGCGCTTAGCATGGTAGCGCGGCGGGGGAAGATCGGCGACGCCGGGAAAAGAGGCGTCGTGCGATTATGGCGTTTGGCGTTTGACCACTTTACTTCTTCGAGTCAGATTGGCCTCGTTATCAGGGAGACCAAGGTGGTAAAGAC
>JAYVYJ010000107.1:0-4680 GCA_043784465.1 Hyphomicrobiales bacterium | reverse complement strand
CCCGCGCGAAGGATGGCGCACTTCTGCGCCCCGCCCCTTCGTAAAGTGCTTTTGCGTCCTCGTTCACTCTGGAACCGCTCCGCGCCGACCATTTGCCTGACGCGCCGCTGTTCGCGGGTTGCAGCGAACGGACCGCGGCGATTTTGCACATGGCGCCGCCACGCTCCGCCTGTCGAAATCGCATCCGCGCCTGAGGGTCAAGGAAAATTTAGCCTTTGCGTCATGCGCCGCGATCATGACGGCGCCGCGTTGGGCTGGCCGCCGGAGTCGATGCGCGTCGCCTCTCGCCCATGTGAGCGCGGTTCGAGCGCCATTTCCGCGCTGCGGCGGTCGACCGCCGCCAGCATCGCCCCGACCTTGCGTTCGATGTCGCGCAGCGTCGCGCCCGCACGTTCGGCATGGGCGTCGACCTCCCCGGTCAGATTGCCGACCTTACGCGCCGATTCGGAGGACGCCGCCGCCATCGCGGATAAGAGATCGTCGCCCCGTCGTGTCAGCGTGCCAATGAGTTGCGACGCCTTGCGCTCGAAATCACCCAGGGAACGCTGGCTTACCGCGTCGATCTGCTGCGAAAGGTCACGGCTGCGCGAGTCGAGCGACCTGAGCAGCGTCATCGCGTCGCCGTCGAGCAAAGTGCGCAACTCTTGGACGCGCCCGGCGATGGCGTGCGCCACGTCGAGGCCGCGCGACAGGAACACGTCGTCCGCGCTCGCTACGACCGCTTCCAGCCCGCTGCGGAATGTGGCGGCGTTGGCGTCGAGAACTCTGGTCATCGCGTCGGTCTCGTCCGCGAAAGCCCGATGCAAGCGTTCGCGATGGGTCGCCGACGTGGTGAGAATGGTCTCCGCAAGCGCGCGCGTCGCCAACGAAAGTTCCTGACCTTCCGCCTGAATACGCTCAACATGGGCCTTCAGGGGCGAGGCGACGTCGTCGCTCAAATGGGCGTTCGCGCTTTCCAGGCGCGCGCCCAGCTCGCTCAGTCGAAGCGTGAATTCGGCTTCGAACCGCGCAAGCGCCTCGCCCGCCGCCCCCGCCATCGCGGCCCGTCCGGCCTCCAGCCGCGCGAGCGAGCGGCCTGTCTCCTCGTCAAGCGCCCGCCGGCTCTGCTCGCCGCCCTCGTGGAACGCCGATTGCGCGCGCCGCGTCGCCTCCAGGGCAGCGGCGGCGAAACGGGCGCGCTCCTCGTCTAGCGTACGGGCGGCCGCCTCGACGCTGGCCCGCAGCGCCGCCGCCGCCTCGGCGCCGCACGTGACAAGCCGTGCTTCCGCATCGCGCGCGGCGGCGTCGACCGCCTCGGCCAGCCGCCCGCTTGCGCCATCGACCTCGCCGGAGGCGGCGGCGACGCTGGCCGCGAGCGCCGTCACGCTGTCGCGCGCGGAACGCTCGACCGCCTGCGCGAGCGTTCGCCCGCTGGCGTCGATGAGACCGGCGGCCTTCCGCGCTTTCTCCGTCAAAACGCTTCCAAGGCCCATCGTCGCCTGGGCGAGGATCTCGCTCACGGTGCGCCCGCAGCCGTCCACCGCCTCGGCGGCCGCGCGAAGGCTCTCTGCGAAGCGGCGCTCGGTGCGTGCGACCCCGCCCTCGATCACGTCGATCATCTCGCCCTGGCGCGCGACGATCCGATCGCGCAGCGCCGCGCCGCGCGAGTCCAACGCCTCCGACAGCGTCCGCATTTCGCCGATCAGGCTCTCGACCATGTTCTGGGCGATTCCCGCCGCACCTCGTGCGGATTCCTGTCCGCCCTCCTCTGCGAGGCGGCGCGCGTCGGCGAGCGTGTCGGCCAGACTGGCGGTCAGCGTCACCCGATGGTCGTCGAGCGCCCCCGACACGGCGGCGGCGTGCGTGTGCGCCAGCTGGCGCAGGCTGTGCGTATCCGCCTCGGCGCTCGCAGCGAGCGTTTCGCGATGGGCGTCGAACGTCTGCCGCAGCACGGCGCTGCGGTCGGCAAGCGCGCCGTCGAAGCCCTGCGCGGCCGAATGGATCGCCGCGACGACGCCGTCGCCCTGGACGGACAAGGTCGTATGCGCCTCGTCGAGCGCGTCGCGTAGGGCCTGGGTCTGGCCGTCGAGCCGCTCCACGACCGTTTGGCCGCGTTCGGCCAGCATCGTCTCGAAGGCGGCCAAATGCGCGCTCAGCGTCTCGCCATTGGCCGCCAGCGCCTGCGTCGAGCGGTCGGCGGCGATCTGGATGTCGCGCGCGATGGCGTCGGCAGACTCCGACCAGCGGTGCGCGCAAACCTGCACGGTCTCCACGAAAGCCAGCTTCGCAGCTTCCGCCGCCGCTCCCGAAACGCGCGCCACCTCGGCGGAAGCCGCCGCCGCCGCCGTCTCGGCCTGCGCCGCCGCGTTCGTCAATTCCGCCACAAGACCGCGGCTGCGCGTCGTCCAGCGCAACTCAAGCTCGCGGTCGAGATCGGCGAGCCGCGCAGCCAACGCGTCGGCGCGGCTGTCAAGCCGCGAATCGATGCGCGCCAGCGCGGTTTCCATGAACCGGTCGAACTTCGCGACGGCTTCGTTCAGCTTGGTCTCGACCAGCGCGGACGCCGTCGCTGCACGCTCGGCGAGGGTTTGGCTCTCGGCGTCGACCGCCTCGCCCAGCCCCTGACGGCGGCGGTCGATCGCCTCCAGCTGGTCGCGCAGGGTGCGGTCGGCGGCTTCGGACAGATCGGCGACGGCGCGCTCCCAACGGCTCGCCGCCCCCTCCGACAGGGCCGTAGCTTTCTCGCCGCTCTGGGCGCCTGCAAGCTCGATGCGGGCGGCGGTCCCGCGCCCGGCTTCGGCCAGACGCGCCTCGGCTTCGACGGTGGCGCGGGCCAGCGCGGCGGCGGCGGTCTCCGCCTGTCGGGCGATGCTGGCGACCGCCGCGTGGCCGGCCGTATCGATCCGCTTGTTGAGGGCCTCGCCGCCGTCGCGAAACTCGCGCGCGACCGACACGCTCGCCAGATTGAGGCGAGAGACGATCGACTCGCCGTAGATTTCCAGCGCTTCGGTCAGCCGCTTTTGCTCCTCGGCAAGCCGGTCGGCGATGATCCGGGTGTGAGCGGTCAGGACGCTCGTCGCCAGATCGGCGGCGGCCTGCAATTGTTCGCGCATCGCCTCGCCCTGCGCGATGACGGCCGGCGATGCGCCTTCCCCGACCTCCGCCGCGTCGCGACGACGCGCGGAAAATGCGACGACGTCCAGACCCTCAAGCGCGCGGTCGAGATCGGCCTGTGGGGCCGTCCCCGCCGCAATGGGGGCCGCCTCCCGGTCTCGACGCTCGCACCACAGGAAATAGGCGCAGCCGATGACGCCCGCCAGCGCGACCGGCGCACAAGCGAGCGCGCTGCGGCCGAAACCCAGCGCCACCAGCGTCAAGAAAGATGCCAGCGCGGCCGCAGCGCAGATGGCCGCAAGGATCAGATAGTGCCGCCGGCCCCGCGTGGGCTCCGGCAGGGCGCGTTCACGCCTGGTCGCACCGGCAAGCTTGGGCGCCTCTGCGTCCTCCGCCCTGATTTCCGTCACCGTCACCTCAATATATTCCCCGCGCGGCGGAGCCCGGCTCGATTTCGTCGAAACTAAAGTCGCTCGGCGACGGAAAACGATTTTGACAACAGGTAAAGACCTTAAAAAAATTTCCAGTTTGCGCTCAGGCCATGCCCAAACGCCGCAGCTCCCCTTTGGTATATATCAGATTAACCAAAAACAAGCCCTTCCCCCCGGATCTTTATCGCAAGACATAAATGTGAAACTCGCCGGTGCAAGTTCTCGGAGCATCAAAGACAATATCTTGCGTCGCGCGTGACGAATCGAAATCTCTCTAGAGCTATCTCACCGTTAAACCGGGCATCTCAGTGAGTTCTAAGGATCCCGAAAACGAAAATAGACCGTACCGCATCTATAGAAAGTCGATGGCTCCGATGGCGAACCCTAGGATAGTTACCTCGTTGCCGCGAAACGGGCAAAGGCCCGAAACCAGCGGTCCACAACAATCTCAAACAAAATTGCAATGTATCTTGACCCCCGACGGTCGGCGCTCCTGCAATGGGGCCGGCGTCAGGGCGCGGGGGGAGAAGGCGCGGGCGCTGCGAACGCGTCGATCACCAGCGAACCGAACGGATTGGCGGCCGAGGGCCGAAGGTTGCGGTTGGGCCGCGGTGGCGGCAAAGGCGGCGTCTTCTCCACCGTGCTGACGCCATCGACATGAGCGTCCCGGGGCCGGGGCGGCGGCAAGGGCGCGGCGAGCGAGGCGGCGCGCGCCAGCGCGTCGATCGACGAACTTGCGGAGGGTTTCGCTTCCATTGGGCGGGTTTCGGTAAGCGACAGCGCCGATTCAGGGGGCTTGTGCAGGCCCTTGACGATCGCGCCCGGCAAGGCGTCGCGTTCGATCAAGCTGGCGATCACGTCCGGGTCGCCCTTGTGCGCCTGCGCAAGCGCCAGATCGGTGGGGCGGTGGGGCGGCGCGGGCGCGTCGATCCTTGCGAACAGGTCGGCGGGCCGGCGCGGGGGCAGCGGCGCGCGGGGCTCCTCCTCGGCGACGGGTTCGTCGGCGGCGACCGGCGCGGCCGCCGCCGCGACTTCCGGTTCGGTCGCGGGAGGGGCGGAAGCGGGAGTGAACGCGGGAGCAGGCGCAACAACGGGGGCGGGCGCGGGAGCCGTCGCCCGGGCCGCGGCCGGCGGAGCGGCGGCAGGCGCAGGCGGC
>JAYVYJ010000106.1:0-42007 GCA_043784465.1 Hyphomicrobiales bacterium | reverse complement strand
GGCTCTATCCTCGACGCCAACGGCAAGCCGACGCTCAATTCGCCCGCCAACATCGCCAGCGTCGTCGCCTACAAGAAACTGTTCGACGAAGCCGCACCTCCCGGCGCGGCCGATTACGATTGGGGCGGGCGTGAGGAGAGCTTCAAGCAGGGACTCGTCGCCAACATGCAGACCTGGTCGATCGGAGCCGCCAGTTATGACGACCCTGCCGCGTCGAAGGTCGCGGGCAAGAACGCCATCATGCTAACGCCTTCGTCCAAGGGCCAGCCGCAAAAATACGGCATCGGCGGGTGGGCGCTCGGCATCAACGCCGACATCGACGCCAAGAAGAAGGACGCCGCCTGGGCGTTCATCAAATGGGTGACTAGCCCCGCCGTCCACAAGGACATGAACCTGCACGGCGCCGGCAGCTATCTGCGCAAGAGCGAACTGACCGACCCGGATCTGCTCGCCAAATACCCGTTCCTGCCTGTCATCGCGACCTCTTTCGAGAACGGCGATGGCGATTTCCGGCCCCGTATCCCGCAATATCCCGAATTGCAGGATCTGATCGGCGGCGCGATCAACGCGGCGCTGGTAGGACAGACAGAGCCCAAGGCGGCGATGGACGCGATCCAGAGCAAGGCGGAGGCGCTCTTCAGATAGGCGCTGGATCGACGGTTGAGTGCGTGAGCCCCTTGGGTTTTTGGACCTATTCCCGCCGCCGCGCCGCCTTCCTCGCGTTGATGGCGGCGCCCGCCTGGGTCTATGTGATGGCAATCGCCGTAGGCCCGTTGATCCAGGGATTTCTCTATTCGTTCGAGAGCTACAGCCTGATCCGGCCGGGATCGCGTCATTTTGTCGGCCTCGACAATTACCGGGCTTTGTATGAAGACGTTTCTGCGCGCGCGGCGCTGACGAACACGTTCCTGTTCACCTTCGGCGCGGTGGCGCTGGAATCGCTGCTGGGCCTTGGCGTCGCGCTGCTGCTGTGGCGAGACGATCTGTTCAATCGCATTGCGCTGGGGCTGCTTCTGATCCCTGCGACGGTCACGCCGCTGGTCGTCGGCCTCGTGTTCAAGGCGCTGCTCAATCCCGAATACGGCCTGCTCGGTTATGTCCTTTCGGACGCGGGCTGGTCGGGGCCGCGGGGCCTGCTCGCCGATCCTCGTTGGGCGTTGCCGACCCTCATCGGGATCGACGCATGGGAATGGACGCCTCTGATGGCGCTCATCCTGCTGACGGGCCTCAAATCGCTGCCGACCGACATTCTGGAGGCGGCGGCGGTGGACGGCGCCTCGGGCATGCAGCGATTTCGACTCATCGTCCTGCCGCTGCTGCTGCCGGCCGCATTTCTCGCACTGATCCTGCGCATGATGGACGCCTTCCGCGTGTTCGACATCATCTTCGTGACGACCAACGGCGGGCCGGGCGACGCGACCGACACGCTGATGATTTTCGGCGTCAAACAGGGCCTCCAGTTCTTTAATATCGGCGCCGCATCCGCCGTCAGCACTGTGATCGTCGTCTGCATTCTGGCGATGGCGACCGCATTCATCGCCGCTCTGAGGCCCGCGAGCCGCCGGAATGGTTGATACGCGAACGCTTGGCCTGGCATTGCGGCGCGCGGCGATTCTGCTGGTGCTGATCGTCGCGCTGGCGCCGATTCTCTGGCTGTTCTCCATCGCCTACAAGCCGGCGCGAGAAATCTTCGCTTCGCCGCCGCAACTCCTATTTACGCCGACCTTAGCCAATTTCGCCAGCGTCTTCCGCTTCTTCGATCTGTGGAGCCTGCTGCAATCCAGCCTCATCATCGCGCTCGGCTCGACTGCGCTGTCGCTCGCGCTCGGCGTGCCCGCCGGCTATGCGTTGGCGCGCGCGAAATCGCGATATGCTGTCTGGCTCGCATACTTTTTCCTGATCGTTCGCACTGTGCCGCCGGTGGCGACGCTCATCCCTTTCTATCTCCTGATGCGCGACGTCGGCCTGTTGGGAACGTGGTGGGCGGTCATCCTCATCAATACGGCGCTCAACAGCGCCTTTGTGGTCTGGATGATGTTCTCCTATTTTCGCGCCATGCCCGTGAGCATCGAGGAGGCGGCGCTCACCGACGGCGCCACGGATCTTGGCGCCTTCGTGCGCGTCGCGCTGCCCACCGTGCGGCCCGGAATCATCGCCAGCGCGATCCTGTGCATCATGTTCTCTTGGAATGATTTCCTCTACGCGATGTTCCTGACGCGCTCGGAGAGCAAACCGATTTCCGTGGCGCTGCTATCCGCGTATGGAACATATGACATATCGTGGGGCACGCTGGGCGCGCTCGCGCATTTCTCGACCCTGCCCATCGTGCTGATGATGATTTTGCTCAACCGCTATTTCGTGCAGGGCCTGACGCAGGGCGTTCATTGATGGCCGCGATCCGGTTCGATCACGTCAGCAAAGCCTATGCCGATGGCCGCCGCGCCGTGGACGATCTCAACCTCGACATCGCAGACGGCGAGTTTCTTGTGCTGGTCGGCCCCTCCGGTTGCGGCAAATCGACGGCGCTGCGCATGATCGCGGGGCTGGAGGATATCACCGACGGCCGACTTTCCATCGGCGGAGTTATCGCCAACGCGCTGTCGCCGCGCCAGCGCAATGTCGCGATGATCTTCCAGAGTTATGCGCTCTACCCCCACCTCAGCGTCGCCGAAAACCTCGGCTTCGCGCTCAAGGTTCGCAAGGCGCCACAGGCGGAGCGGCGCGTCGCCGAAGCGGCGGCGATGCTGGAGTTGACGGCGCTGCTCGCGCGCCGCCCCGGCCAGTTATCAGGCGGTCAGCGCCAGCGCGTCGCCATGGGGCGCGCGCTGGTGCGCGATCCCAATGCGTTTCTTATGGACGAGCCGCTTTCCAATCTGGACGCGCGGCTGCGCGGACAGATGCGAGTGGAGATCACGCGGCTCCAGCGCGCCGCCGGGGTGACGACCGTCTATGTGACCCACGATCAGGTCGAGGCGATGACGATGGGCGACCGTGTCGCCGTGATGCGAGGCGGCGTGCTGCAACAATTGGGCAACCCCAGAACGCTCTACGACCATCCCGTCAATCTGTTCGTCGCCGCATTCATGGGTTCGCCGCCGATCAGCCTTCTTCCCGGCTTCGTGCGGGCCGGGGCCGACGGCCCGACGCTAGAACTGCCCGGCGCGACGCTGGCGCTGCCGCCCCGCCCCCGTTTGCTCTCTTATCTCGACAAGGACATCATCGTCGGCGTTCGCGCTGAAATGGTGTCTTTGACCGACACCGGGAAGGGCGATCTCGATGGAACCGTCGCCTTCGAGGAGGACCTCGGCGCCAGCGTGCTCACGACCGTCGATCTGGCGCCGTCCACCCAAGCGCGGATCGTTGACGATCTCGCCGAGAGCGACATTCCCCAAGTGACTCGCCGCCTGAAGGCGAACGTGCAGGCCGGGCGGGGAGGACGTCCCGGCGCGCCGGTCGGGGTTTTAATGGATCCGCAGCGGTTGCTGTTTTTCGATCCCGTGACGAAGCTTGCCGTCGGCTAGAGCGCGTTGCGAGGGGCTGGATTCGTCGGCTTTCGTCATCGCGACCGCAGCGGCGCGATCCAGCCATCCCGCCTGGGTGCAGATCGCCAAGCGAGAGTTGATTGCGGAGGGGCCGGACCGCTCCGCTTTGCTTGCGGCGACGACGGAGCTATTCGTATTGGGAACAGGTCCACATACGCGCGTCAATGAAAGCGACGAGTTCCGACAACTCGGATATCCAGAAATCTCCCTCGCCCACGCGCTCGCCGCTTGGCGCGTATCTGGCGACGAACAATCCCGCTGCCCGCGCCGAAGCCGCCCCCGCCGCGCTGTCCTCAACGGCGACGATGAGTGCGGGGACGACAAGAAGCCTATGCGCAGCGAGGCGATAGGGTTCAGGATCAGGCTTGCCCGCAAAGACATCGTCGAGGCTGATTGAGAAAGCGAACGCATCGCCGACGCCGAGAGCCGCGATATTGGCGTCCACCACGCGGCGCCCCGAGTTGGAGACGCAGACCTGTGCGACGCCACGCGCGTGCAGCACGCGGATCGCTTCACGCGCTTGAGGCATGACGACGAGTTCGTCCGGGCGTTCGATGTAGAAGCGGTCAATCGCCGCCAGCCATTCTGCGCGATCCAGCGCGGCGGGAAGCCGAGGCCGCAGCCGCGCCCAGACGTCGAGCATATGAACGCCCTGAAAGGCCCCGTCCGGAAGGCCCGCGAGATCGACCCCATGGTCTCGGCAGGTCTCGACCAGAGCGCGATGGTGCAGCCCCTCGCTATCTACCAGCGTGCCGTCGATGTCCCACGCTACCGCCTTCATAGGCCGCCGGGCCGGTAGAGGCGGCGATAGCGGCGGTAGCCGTCACCGTAAACTTGTGCAAACTCCGGGCGAGGCGAAATACGCTCGCCAGGCGTGACGAAGGCCGATACGCCGGCCCAGTCCGAGGCGAGACCCACACCGATCGCCGCCGTCCAGGCGACGCCGACGCAGGAGCCGGGGTGGCCCTCCAGCCGTTGCAACGGGCGTTGCAACACGTCGGCGACGATGTGCATCCAGACCCGGCTCGCCGATCCCCCGTCCGACACGATAAACCGCTCCGTGCGATGGCCGATGTCGTTAAGCGTCTCGACATGATGCGCGATGGCGTAAGCGTAGCCTTCCAGAAGCGCCCGCCAGACATGGCCGATATCGTGGGAGAGCGTCAGACCGTCGAACACCGCGCGCGCCGCAGGATCGTGTACGGGGGTCTTCTCGCCGAGGAAATAGGGCAGCACGACCAGCCCTTCCGCGCCCGGCGGGCGGGCCTCGGCCAATCGGTCAAGCCATTGATGCAGGGTAAGCCCGGCCCGAGCGGCCGCCGCCGCCTGTCCGCCCGCAAAATTACGCACGAACCAGTTGAGCGCGGACCCTCCGGTCGACATGCAGCCATTGGGGACATAGAGCCCTGGCCGAAGATGATAATCCAGATAGAGCCGCGCGTCGGGCTTTGCCTGATCGGTTGCTGTCAGCACGTCGACCGATCCGCCGAATTTTAGCAGCACGTCGCCGGCCTCAAGTACCCCCGCACCCAGCGCGGAGGCGATCATGTCGGCGGCGCCGCCGATGACGGGCGTCCCCGCCGCCAGCCCTGTCTCTTGAGCGCCTTGCGAGGACACGCGCCCCAATATCTCGTGCGAAGCGGTCTTGCGCGGGATGGCGGCGCGAGGAACATGGGCGAGCGCGACGAGCCCATCGTCGATCTCGTGGGTCGCCAGATCGACGAAGCCCGCTTCCAGCGCCCAGTTCTGCTCGACGGCCCGCTCCCCCGTCAGGCGCCAGTTGATATAGTCGTAGGAGCCGAACACGGTCGCGACGCGCGCGAACGCCTCGGGCTCGTGCCGCTCGATCCACCGCATTTTCGTGGCGATAAGCTGCTGGTTTACGCCATTGCCCGTCTTGGCGAGAAAAGCGGCCTGATCGACCTCGGCCTTGAGTTCCTCCACTTCGCGCCCGCAGCGCGCGTCGCTCTGCTGGATGCTAGGCCGCAGCAGCGCGCCCATCTGGTCGAGAAGGACAAGGGCGGGCAGCATGCCGGTGACGCCGACCGCCTTGATCTCGCTTGCGTCGACGCCCGCGCCGCTCAGCAATTCCTTGACGATCGCGCCGACGTTGGCCCACCACTGCGCCGGGTCCTCCTCCGCCCACCCGAGCTTGTCGGAACGCAATTCGACAGGGCGTGAAGCGACGCCCAGCGTGGCGTCGGGAAGCCGGATCAGAATTCCGATGGTCGACGTGGTGCCGATGTCGAGGCCGAGAATGCAGACCAAAGCAGCCTCACCTCAGCTTGGCGACAACGTCCATGAAACGCTTGACGCGGTCTCCGTCAACCTCGTTCCAGGTGTCGCCGTCGCGCTTGAAATGCGTGCCGATGACCACGCCGTCGGCGAGCGCGAGAATGTCGCGCACGTTGTCGACGTTCACGCCCGTATTAGCGAACACCGGCACGCTGGAGACGGCCTCGCGCACCGCGCGAAGCTGGGCGTGGTCAACCGGTTGGCCGGTCAACGGCCCCGACACGAGGATGGCGTCGGCCAGCGAGGAGAACACTGCGCTCTTGGCGCGCAGTTCGATGGGGCGCTGGTCAAGCGAAAATGCAAACTCGGCGTTGATGTTGAACAACAGCTTCATGTCGTCGCGCCCGAGGTTGCGGCGTAGCCGCGCCGCCCCCGCCGCGTCCGCCTGCCACAACCCCATGTCGGATGCGAACAGGCCGGTAAATATCTCACGCACAAAACTCGCCCCTGTCGCCGCGCCGATGGCGACGCTGGCGAGGGGGTCCCAAAGATAGTTGACGCCAAACGGCACGCGTAGGATCGGCTTGGACGCCTGAACCACCGCCGTCATCGCCGCCACGCCCTCAGGCGGCGCCTTGAAAACATAGGGCCGGTCGTTTTCGTTGCCAAACATCACCGCATCGACACCGCCCGCTTGCAGGCGTTCGATATCGGCCGCGACTCCATCAATCAGCTTCGCCATGCCGCCGCGCGCGTCATAGAGCGGCGTCCCCGGCAAGGCGCCGATATGGACCATCGCGATTACGGCCTTTTTCGTGGCGCCGAGAAAGTCAAAAGCCATGCCCGCAGGCTCCCTTTATTGACAAGCCCGGCCTACAACAAACCAGGAGCAGCCATTCAACCCATGCGAACAGAATAGCGCCGCAAATCCACAAAATCAAACAAAAGAGCACTTTTGCGCTCGTAATTTTGTTGATATGCCGGCTCGAACAGCCCGGAGCGAGAACATGCCGAACGCCGACGCGCCCTATGCCGATCTGGCCCGTCGGCGCGCATTCGTCACCGGCGGCGCGCAGGGTATTGGACGCGCCATCGCCGCCGCTCTGACGAGAAAGGGAGTCCGCGTCGCCATCGCGGACATCGACATCGCCGCCGCGCGCGCTGCGGCTGCGGAAATTGGCGGCGTCGCGGTCGAAATAGACGTACGCAACCGCGCTTCCGTCGAGACTGCTTTCGCCCAAGCGCTCGCAACTCTGGGCGGCTGCGACATCCTGATCGCCAACGCTGGCGTCTCGACGATGGGCCACGCGCTCGACCTCACCGATCAGGATTGGGACTTCAATTTCGACGTCAACGCGCGCGGGATATTTCTCACCAACCAGATCGCCGCGCGGCATTTCGTGGCCAAGGGCGGCGGCTGCATCGTCAACACCGCGTCGCTGGCCGCCAAGGTCGGCGCGCCGCTGCTGGCGCATTATTCGGCCTCCAAATTCGCGGTGCTGGGCTGGACCCAGGCGCTCGCGCGCGAACTGGCGAGCAAGGGCATTCGCGTCAATGCCGTCTGCCCGGGTTTCGTCAACACCGGCATGCAGTCGCGCGAAGTCGTGTGGGAGGCCGCATTGCGGGGCGTCAGCCCCGAGCAAGTGGTCGCAGACTATATCGCGCAGACGCCGTTAGGACGGTTGGAGACGCCCGAGGACGTCGCCGACGTCGTCGTCTTCCTTTGTTCTGACCAGGCTCGCTTCATGACAGGCCAGGGTCTCAATGTGACGGGCGGCGTCTATATGACGTGAAGCTACGCCCGATCATGCCGCAGCGCGGGCTTCACGACGCGCGATCTCTTCACCCACCAGATATTCGGCGTCCCGCCCTACGCTGAGGAACCGACCGGAACCCCAGGTCCATAGCCACGGCAGACCTATCGCATAGAGCCCTGGTTCTCTCGTCACGCCGCGTCGGTGCACGGGATAGCCGGTTCCGTCGAAGATCGGCGAACGCACATAGGACCAATCTGGAGTGAAGCCTGTCGCCCAGAGGATCGTTGAAACGCCTGCGGCTGCGAGGTCAAGTTCAAGCGGTTCGGTTGCAGGGGTCCAGACGGGCGAATAGACCGTGGCCGGCGGCGCCGTCAGACCCTTGGCCGCTATATGGCGATCAATCAGCGCATTGACGCCGTTGTACACTCTGTCCGCGTCGTCAAGGTTCCTGACGAGATTCGGTTTGAAACTCATCCGGCCCTCGACAATCGTCTCCAGCCGTCCGTAAAGCTTCATACCCTGCAACGCGAACGCGCGCAGATCAATGTCGCGGCCCCCGTCGCGGCCCGTCAGATAGTGGTTGGTCTCGTCCCGCTTTCGTCCCATCCCGTCGGCGGCGACCGTGATCTCGTATTGTCCGATGTCCCACAACCAGTCGACGACGTCGCGGCCGCGATAGAAACGCGCACAGCGCGGCGCATTGCCAGTGACCAGATGCACCTGACGCCCAGCCAGATGCAGGTCCTCGGCAATTTGTGCGCCCGACTGTCCGGAGCCTACGACCACGACCGCGCCCGGCGGCAGCGCGTCGGCGTTGCGGTATTCGGACGAATGTATCTGCAACACGCCTTCCGGCGTCCGCTCGGCGCAGCGCGGCTTCGACGGATTGCCATATAAGCTCGTGGCCAGAAAGACGGCGTCGGCCGTGCAGGCTCCCTCGCTAGTCGCCACCTCGAACCGGTCGCCCAAACGCTCCACACTCAGCACCGCCACGCCTTCGCGGAGGGGGGCCTCAACCTTGCGACGGAACGACTCCAGATAGGCGAGAATCTCGCGCTTCACCATAAACCCGTTAGGATCGGAGCCGTCGTATTCGTGCCCCGGCAAGCGGCATTGCCAGTTGGGCGTGACGAGGCAGAAATTGTCCCAGCGCGCGTCGCGCCATTTGTGCATCGCCGTCTCCTTCTCGAACACCAGGTGATCGACGCCCGCACGCCGCAGATTATGGCTGACGCTCAGGCCGGCCTGACCGCCGCCGACCACCACGGCTCCGAAATGCTTGGCCGACATTTTCAGTCTCCTGCAAGAAAAGTTTCAACCGTCACGCGCGCGTCCGGCGGAAAGCCGTCCGCCATCGCTTCGATGCGCGCCAGTTGGCCGAGCGCCCGCGAACAGGCATGGCCGTACTTTGCGCGCACCCGTTCGGACGCGATGGTGAGGGCTTCGCGGCTAAGGCCCACGAATTCGAGGAGCGGATAGCTGTCTCCCTCTCGAAAATAGTCGCGTATGACCAACGAGGGCGAGTAGCAGCTTTCACGCCGGCCGTCGGGCCAGCGCACAAGGAAGCGCATCTCAGGCATGGGCGGGCTCCTGCAACGAATCGTAGACAGGCAGATGGCTTTTTGCGACGCGCGGCCACGTAAAGCGCGCCGCCGCTTTTGGCCCCTCGCCTGCATCGAACTCAAGCGCCGCGCGCATCGCGGCGGCGATGGAAGGCGCACTGCCGGGGTCGCACCAAAGCGCTTCGTCGGGCTTGAGATAGCCGACGAAGGGCTCGATCTCGGAGACGACCACCGCCTTGCCTGACGCCAGCGCCTCAATAACGCAGAGGCCAAACCCTTCCCTGATCGAGGGACTCAGGTAGACGTCGGCGAGGCGGTAGAGCGCAGGCATGTCTTCGTCCGCGATAGGGCCGAGCAAACGAACGCGCTTCCCCGCCGGGCCAAGCGCGGCCAACGCCTCTTGGAACTCACGTTGGTGGGCGCTGTGGTCGAGCAGCGTTGCGCCGCCCGCGATCACGAGCAGCGCCTCGGGGCGGGAGGCGAGCAGTTCGCCAAAGGCCAGCAGCGTGAGAACCGTGTTCTTGCGCGCTTCGACCCCGCCAAGGCTCAGCAGGATCGGGCCGCCGTCCAACGCGTAACGGACACGCAAACGCCGCTCGCGGCCATCAAGTTCGGGTCGGAAACGGGCGAGGTCGACACCGTTGCCGACGCAGGCCGCATCGCGCCCGAACGTCGCCTCAACGCGCCGCCGCCAGACATCGGAGACGACCATCAGCGCGTCGGCTTCCGCGACGGAGCGGTGCTGCCAGAACGCGATGCGGCGGTCTGCGAACTCGTCGATGTGATGGACCGTGCGGACGAAGCCTTCGATCAGGCCGCGCCGCTTCAGTTCAATCAAGGCGTTCGCGGATATGCCGTCATGCGCATGATAGAGATCGAAATCGCGACGCTCGCTCGCTTCGAACCAGCTCACATAATCGTCAATGCGTTGTGCGATCGTCTCGCGCAGGGACGCGGACGGCGGCGCGACGGGGAAGGCGATGGTCCCACTACGCGCCTTGCGGAAGAAGCCGCGCCCGGCGGCGTCGGGCGCGTGCAGAACCGCCTCTACGCCGAGGTCTCCAAGCGCTTCGCACAGGCTCATGGCATGGACGACGCCGCCGCGCGGGTTGACCGAATGGGCGAGCATGGCGACGCGCATCAACCCGTCCTCGCGGGCGCAAAACCCATCAGGGGGCCAGCGCGTAACAAGGCATGCATGTCTCGCGCCCGCAAAGTCACTTCCGCCCCCTCGCGTATCTCGCCGACGACGGCGGCGTGGAGGTCGCGGCGATGAAACTGGCCGAGCGCCTCTTCGAGATCGCGCGGCGCGACGCTGAGCAGAAAGCCGAAACTCGGAAACGTCTTCAACCAGCGATCCAGCTTCACGCCAGCCGGCGGGCGGATCGCGTCGAGATCGATCTCGACGGCTACGCCGGACGTCTCCGCGAGCATCGCGGCGGTGCCGACGATCCCCGCCTGGCTGACGTCCTTGGCCGCACGGCAGAGGCCTAGTTCGGCTAGTTGGGGCAATAGCGCGAGATCGGCCCGCAAGCGCTCAGGCGGCGCCGAAAGCGCGGCCTGATAGTGGTCGAACGGCTCGCGGTAGGCGCCGCGATGGTCGGCCGCCAGAACCAGAACGTCGCCCGGCCGTGCGTCGAAACTCGTCAACAGGCTCTTGCCCGCACGGCCCATCACGGCGACGGAGAGCAGGGAACCCCTGGCCTTGAGGTTGCTGTGCCCGCCGACGATAGGGACGCCGTAGGTCCGCGCCGCCGCCGCCATTCCGTCTAAGATAGGCGCAGCGGCGGCATCGCCGTCAGCCCAGATCGCGTCGCAGACGGCAAGGGCGCGACCGCCCATCGCGGCGATGTCGGAGAGATTGACCATTACGCCGCACCAGCCCGCAAACCAGGGGTCGGCCTCGACGAAAGCTGCGATAAAACCTTCCATCGCGAACAACAGATGGCCGTCGCCGTCCGGGATAGCCGCGCAATCGTCGCCCACGGGGATCGCTGCGCATGCGAGGCCAAGCCTTGCGGCGACGGCCGAAATATCGGCCTTGCCTGCAAGGCCGGGGCTGTCGCGCAAGGCGGCGACATGCGCCTCGAACGTCGCCGCGTCCATGCTCAAGCGGCCTTCCTCAGCGCGACGTAACCAACTTCGGGCGCCCGACACGGCGGGTATTTGCTCAAGTTCGCGCGCATCTTCAGATGCGGGTGGCCGTGAAGCTCGACCTCGGCGAGGATCTCCCAGTGCATTTGCCGGAAAAGCAGCCCGTTCGGCGCCTGAACATGGGCGAGGAACGTATGCGCTCCCATCGCATGCGCCGACGACACCGCGAGCCGGATCAACGTCGCGCCGATGGCGCCGACGCGGCGAAAATCGGCGTCCACCGCAAGGCGTGAACCCCACCAGAGGCCCGGCGCCTCCTCGTGGATCCGCACCGTGCCGACCACACGATCCGCCGCCACGCCGAGCATGGAGAGCGCGACGATATTGACGGCGTAGTCGTCCACGCCGTCGCGGTCGTCGTTGGCGAATATGCCCTGCTCGTCGCAGAACACCGCTCGACGCAGGGCGAGAGCGCTTTCGCGCTCCCAGCGCGAGGCCGCGAACTTGACGCGGAATTCGTTGGGCGCGAACGGGGCGAAGGGATCGGACATCATACGACAAGGCTCCGCTCGTAGGTCGAGAGCGCCGAACATGCGCCGCACTTGCCGCAACCTGCCTTGATGTCGGTCGCCTTCAGGCCCGCCTCGACCAACATCGCCGCGAGCGGCTTCAGGATCGCATGCATGAAGTCCGCCGAAGGCGTCGCATGGCTTTCGAGCGGCGTGCCGGAGATTGGCACGAACGGCACGACGAAAGGATAGACGCCGAGCGCCACCAGCTTTTCGCTCAAATGCAGGATCGCCGCCGCGCTGTCGCCCAGCCCCGCGAGAATATAGGTCGAAACCTGCCCACGTCCGAAGACGGGAACGGCGGCCGCGAAAGCGCTCAGATAGCGCTCAATCCAGACCTCGGATTTGCCCGGCATCAACCTCGCGCGCAGCTCCGGCGTGACGACTTCGATATGCATGCCCAGCGCATCGACGCCCCCCGCCTTCATGCGCGCAAACCAGGCGTCGTCGTCAGGCGGCTCGCATTGCGCCTGAATGGGTAGATCGACGGCGGCCTTTACGCCCTGCGCGCTCTCGCAAAGAATCTGCGCGCCCCGGTCGCGGCCGGGCGGCGTTCCTGTGGTCATCACCATATGTTTGACGCCGTCCAAATCCACCGCCGCGCGCGCGACTTCGGCCAGTTGCGCAGGCGTCTTGCGCTCCACGGTGCGGCCCGCCGCCAGCGATTGCCCGATGGCGCAGAACTGGCAGGTTTTGGTTCGGCTCTGGTAGCGGATGCAGGTTTGCAGCACCGTCGTCGCCAGCACGTCGCGCCCGTGAAGCGTCGCGATGTGGGAGTAAGGCACGCCCTGGGAGGTCGTCAGATCGTAGAAGCGTGGGCGAGCGGGGAAGCTCGCCTCGCCCAGGGCGAGGCCATCGCGCAAAATCCGGCTGACGCCGCGCGCGTCGGGCTTCTCCAGCGAATAGGGGCTCTCGAAGGCGGGCGCGGTATGCACCGGCGCCATCACCGTCATGCCGTCTATGGTGATCGCCTTGTGATCGGATGGCCCCGCCCCGCCGCGCCGGCTCTCGACGCCCGCTCTCGTGTCAACCAGCCGGACTCCGTAGGTTTGCAACTCGTTGATCAGTCGCTCTGTCGTCAGGGTCAAGTTCGGCTCCGTCGGGTTCGAGGACCATGTGCAGGGGACGCGTCGGCCGGGCGTCGAGCGTTACGCTCAGCAGTTCAGGGCGCGCGTAGTGGCCGACCGAGTCCATCATGCGCTTGCGTTTGACGATCAGGGAAAGGTCGAGATCGGCGATCACCATGCCCTCGCCCTCGGTCAATGGCGGAGCGAGATGGCGGCCCTCCGGCGAAATGATAGCCGTCATGCAGCCGCCGCGCAGCGCCTTCTGCAAGCCTTCGTTGGGCGTCACCGAGGCGATCTGCGCTTCGCTCAACCAGCCGGTCGCGTTGACGACGAAGCAGGCGCTCTCGGCCGCATGGTGGCGGATGGCCGCTTCGATCTGTTCGGCGAAGATCGGCCCGACCATGGAGCCGGGAAACTGCGAGACGTGGATTTCCTCGTGCTGCGCCATAAGCGCGTAGCGGGCGAGCGGGTTGTAATGCTCCCAGCAGGCGAGCGCGCCAATACGGCCCACTTTCGTCTCCACGACCTTCAGCCCCGACCCGTCGCCCTGCCCCCAGATCATGCGTTCATGAAAGGTCGGCGTGATCTTGCGGCGCTTCAGCTTCAGCGAACCGTCGGCGTCGAACACCAGTTGCGCATTGTAAAGCGTGCCATGGTCGCGCTCGTTGATCCCCAGCACCACGACGACGCCCAGCGTACGCGCGGCGGCGGCGACGCGCGCGGTTTCGGCGCTAGGAACCGCGATCGCGTGCTCATAAAGCCGGATATGTTCGGCTCCGCTCTGCACGGGCGGCAGCACGAACGAGAAATACGGGTACCAGGGCACGATGGTCTCGGGGAACACAACGAGTTCCGCGCCTTTTATCGCCGCCTCCTCGATGGCGGCGATGACCTTGTCGAGCGTCGCCACGCCAGATTGCAGGTCGGGAGCCATCTGCACGGCGGCGGCGCGAATTTTTTTGGGCGCGGTCATGACGGAGCCTCCGGGCGCCGCCGGGAATGTCCCGACGGCTTTCGTTTCAGAGCGTCCAGGTGTCGAGCACGAAGGCGTTGTCGCGCTTGTGCAGCAGGATGATGTCGAGCACGTCGAGCGGGCTGATCGGCTTGATGCCCTCGATCAGCGAAGGCTCGCCATGGCCATAGAGCGCCTGAAGCGCGAACCGGCAGCAGTAAACCTTGCCGCCCTCGGAGATGAACTTCGTAATCTGGTTGTTGAAGTTCTGCGCGCCCGGAAACGCCTCGTCGCCGATTTTGGGGAAGCCGCGCTGCACGCCCAGCGTCACGCCGGGGCCGTAGAGCAGTACCGAGGTCTCAAACCCTTTGCGCAGCAAGCGCGTCGCCTGCAACAGATTGACGAGGCCGATGGAGCCCTCGAAAGCGACGGTGTGGAACGTCACCAGCGCCTTTTCGCCGGGCTTGGCTTTGACGTCCTCGAACACCTTCTCCTCATAATCGACAAAGAAATCGCCCTTCTTGTGGGCGGGTTGGGTCACGGCTGGCATGGGCGTCTCCGCTTGTGCCCCGGCCTCGCGCCGGCGGCTGCCCTCTCTTGGCAAACCTCGTGCCAACAATCTTCCAGTCAAATCTACATTCAAATTATATTGACTTTAGCGATATGTGCGGTCAATCTCCCGCCAATCGGCAAATCCGTTTTGCTAACGGCCTATTCGCCGTGCTCTCCGGCGCCTGAGATCGCGGCAGTCGGATTCCGACAAGATGCAGTCAATGTATCGGCGAAGAGGGCCGGCTCGATGAAAACATGGGCGCCCACCCTTCAAGGCCGTGACGGGCCGAAATATCTTGCGCTCGCTGACGCCATCGCGGCCGACGTCGCGTCGGGACGGCTCGCGCCGGGCGACCGGCTGCCGCCGCAGCGCGAATTGGCGCGTGCGATGGGCATGGATTTCACCACCGTTGCGCGCGGCTATGTCGAGGCGGCCAAGCGCGGCCATGTCGAATCCACGGTAGGCCGCGGCACGTTCGTGCGCCGTCACGCCATGGTGCGCGGCGAAGCTGGCCCCCGCCGTTCGCGCGCCGACTTCGCCATGAACATGCCGCCCGAGCCCGACGACCCCGACCTGCTCGCCCGGATGCGCGAGGGGTTTGTCAGGGTCGCCGGAGATCTGGACTCGCTGCTGCGCTACCAGGGTTTCGGCGGCTCGCCGCGCGACAAGGACGCGGCCTCCGCGTGGCTGGGGCGACGCGCGCTCACCCCTTCGCAGGAGCGCATTTTTCTCACCCCCGGCGCGCATGGCGCGATGGTCGGCATCTTCAGCCTGCTCGCCAAGGCGGGCGACGTCGTGTTGTGCGAGCGCATCACCTATCCCGGCGTGCGCGGCATCGCGTCTCAGCTTGGGCTTCAGTTGATCGGCGTGGAGATGGACGGCGACGGCGTGCTGCCCGAAGCCGTCGAGGAGGCGATCAAGCGCTATTCGCCTCGCGCGCTTTATCTGAACCCGACTTTGCAAAATCCCCTGACGCTGACGATGCCCGAGCGTCGCCGCGAGGCGGTCTGCCAGATCGCGCGGCGTCATGGCGTGCCCATCGTCGAGGACGACGCCTACGGATTCATACCGGCGCACGGCCCGCCGCCGCTCGCCGCTTTCGCGCCCGACGGCTGCTGGCACATTGCGGGCCTCGCCAAATGCATCGGCGCGGGACTGCGGCTCGCCTATGTCGTCGCGCCCGATACGCGCGCCGCTTGGTCCTTCAACGCGTCCATGCGCGCTCTTTGCGTGATGGCCTCGCCCATCGCCGCCGCCGTGGCGACGCGCTGGATCGACGACGGCACGGCGGACACGATCCTGCGCTTCATCCGCGCCGAGACCGGAGCGCGCGAGCGCATCGCCGCGCGCCTGCTGGAGCCGGGAACCTATCAGTCCGACCCGCTGTCGTTCAATCTGTGGCTGCCGCTGCGCAACGGCTGGACCCGCTCGGCCTTCGCTGCGCATGTGCGCCAGACCGGTCTCGGCGTCGTGCCGAGCGATGCGTTCACCGTCAGCGGCGCGCCGTCCGAAGCCGTCCGCGTGGGCCTCGGCGGCCCGGTGACGCGCAGTCAGGTGGAGCGAGGGCTCGCGTTCATGACTCACGCCCTGGAACGCCCTTGGGAGACCGTCGCGAGTTGAAACGGAGGGTCACGGCCCGCAAAACACGCCAACGACAACGGAGCGCATCATCGCCGCGATCTCCGCCATCGACCGGGCCGTCGCGATTCCGGAGGGCGACGCGCCGACGCCCATGCCCGCAGCCGAGATTGTCGCGTGCGGCCCGGCGAGCTCCACATCCGCGCGCCTCGCCGCCGCTTCGCCGGGCGCGACGAAGGCGACAAGCCGTCCCTGTCGGTCGAACAGCGGCGCGCCTGTTGCGACGGGCCCGAGCGCAGCCACGATCTGGCGCCCGCCGCCAGGCGCCGGCGCGGCGCTGGCGACCTGCAACGTGGCCTTCGTTTCCCCCGCCGGCGTCAGGCTCAACGCCACCAAATCCTCGCCGCCGTCCGCAACCACCGGCGCTATGGCGCGCTCTCCGAATGCGCCCGCCAGCCGTATCAGGCCGCCGCTCTCGCCATTATCAAGAAAACGCGCGGGCTTGCCCTCGATCGTCGCCGTCTTGCACGGCCCGGGCGGGAGCGTCGTGATCGCGAGGCCCGGCATGACGACGAGCGCGACGGCGCTCAACTTGGGCGATTGCGGCGTCGGGGTCGGCGACGGCGACGGCGTGATGGGCGACGCCGGCGCAGGCGGCACGGCGCTCGGGAAGGGCTCGAACGCGTTGGCGACGGCGAGGGCCACCGGGTCGAGCGCCTTCGCCCTCGCCTTCGGATAGAGGAACGCGAAGCCGCGCAAGGTCTTGCCCTCGCGCGCGTCGCCGGGCGCCGCAACGTAGCGACGATAGAATTTCTTTTCGCCCTCCTCGCCCGCGACGACGAAGAACGAATCCGGCTTGAGATATTTGTAGGTGACTTTCCGGTTCGGCGCCGAAGTCAGCGTTTTGAAGAGGGTGGCCAGATCGCCGGAAGTCTCTTTGAGATACAATCCGACCTCGCCGTCCGCGCTGGCGAAGTTGGAAGACTTCGCCCCGCTCTCGCGCTTGTCGAGAAACTTCAGCGGCGCGCCCATGCGCACTCCGGTCGCAGCATCGTCGATCAGCGTGAAGCCGACCGCCGCCTTCGCTTTCGCCGCGGCGCTCTTCAAGGCGCCAAGTTGTTTCGGGGTCACGACCCCGTCGGGCGCGGCGGCCAAACTTTGCTGATAGCCAATCAGCGCCTCGATGGTGCGTTTGCCATAGGCGCCGTCAACCACGCCATTGTAAAAGCCGAGCCAGCCGAGCGCATCCTGCATCGCCTTGCGTTCGGCCTCCGAGAGCGCCTGAAACGCCGCCTTGGCCTCCACGGTGGGCTCGCCCGGCGAGGGGTTTGGCGTCGTCGCCGTAACCGCTGGCTTTATGGCGCCCGGGGGCGCCGCCGCCGCCGCGAAGGCCGTCAGCGCAAAAATGCAAGCCAATCGGATTTTCCCCACCGCGTCCACCCTCTTGCCTCAAAGCTCATGCTAGCGTCGCCCCGACAAGGCGAAACCGCGCGGCGGCTCTCACGATAGCTCGACGCGCCGCTTTTCGCGACGGCCCGAGAGGAAACATGACGAAAATGCTTCGCGCCGCTGGCTTCGTCGCCTTTTTCGCCAGCGCGCTCGCCGCCGCGGCCGCGGAGCAAAAGCCTTTTGCGCGCGAAGACATGGCGAGCGACGTCGTTCGCCTCGCGGAAGATTTTCGCAAGGAGACGGCCAAAGCGGGCGCGACCGTCGCCAATCGCCCCAACGCTCAATTGCTGAAAGACGCCGCCGCCGCTATAGCCGCCGCCAGATTCAAGGACGCGGCGGCGCTGGTCGGAGCCGTCGTCGCAGCGGCGCCGAAAGACGAAGCGGGCTGGCTCGCCTACGCCCGACTGGGTGAAAAGGCGGACGACGCCAAGGCGGACGACCGCTCTCTCATTGTCGTGCGCGCGGCGACGGCGGCCTACGCCGCCTATCAGACCGCCAAAGGCGCCGCGCAGCAGGCCGAAGCGCTCGCCGTGCTCGGCGACCTGGAAGCGCGCAGCGAATCCTGGCGCATCGCACTCGACGCTTACAAGGCCAGCCTCGAGCGCAGGGATAATCCCGACGTCCAGGCCGTCTACGCCGACATGCGGGAGAAACACGGCTTCCGCATCGTCGATTACAAGGTGGACAACGAGGCGGCCAATCCGCGCGTATGTTTCAATTTCTCCGATCCGCTCGCCCGCAAGACCGACTTCACGCCCTATGTCGCCGTCGCCGGCGCGACCAACGCGGCGATCTCCAGCGAAGATCAGCAACTCTGCGTCGAAGGTCTCAAACACGGCGAGCGTTACGCCATCGTGTTGCGCCAGGGCCTGCCCTCCACGGTCGGCGAAAGCCTGCTCAAGAACGCCGACTACGAGCTTTACGTCAAGGACCGCACGCCGCAGGCCCATTTCGCCGGCCGCGATTACGTATTGCCACGTCAGGGCCAGTTGGGCGCGCCGCTGACGACGGTGAACGCCGCCAAAGTGTCGGTGGACGTGTTTCGTGTCGGCGACCGCAATCTGCTGGCCGAGATCGCGCGCGACGATTTCCTAAAACCCATTTCCAGCACGCGCGCCGCCGACATTGAAGGACAAGACGGCGCGAAAGTCTGGAGCGGGTCGATGGACGTCGCGTCGGAACTCAACAAGGACGTCGTCACGGATTTCCCGCTCAATCAGGCCGTCGGAAAATTGCAGCCGGGCCTTTATCTCGTCACCGCGAAGCCGTGGACGGCGCCCAAGCCTGAAGGTTCAGAGGCGGAATCGGTCGATCAGATCGCGACGCAATGGATGGTCGTCTCGGACCTTGGACTGACGACGTTTTCCGGCGACGACGGCGTGCATACTCTGGCCCGTTCGCTCAGTACCGCCGGCCCGCTCGCCGGCGTCGAATTGCGGTTGATCGCGCGCAACAACGAAGTGTTGGCGACCCGGACGACCGATGCGCAGGGCCGCGTGGATTTCGATCCCGGCCTCTCGCGTGGGCTCGGCGGCTTCGCGCCCGCCCTCCTGGTCGCCACGCTCGGCGACGACTACAATTTCCTTAGCCTTGCGCGCGCCCCGTTCGACCTGACCGACCGGGGAGTCGCCGGCCGCGACGCGCCCGCCGCGCTCGACGCCTTTCTCTATACCGAGCGCGGCGTCTACCGCTCGCGCGAGACGGTGTTCGTCGGCGCCTTGCTGCGCGACGCAAAGGGCGTCGCCAAGACCGGCGTACCCCTCACCTTGATTGTGAAGCGCCCTGACGGCGTCGAATACAAGCGTGTGTCGGTTGACGATCAGGGTCTGGGTGGTCGCAGCCTCGCGGTCGCGCTGGGCGAAGGCTCGGCGTCGGGAACGTGGTCGATCGACGCCTACGCCGACCCGAAGGCGCCGACGATCGGACACACGCAATTCCTGCTTGAAGACTATGTCCCCGAACGGCTCGATTATCAGTTGAAGCCCGGCGCCAGCGTCGCCGTCGTCGGCCAACCGATCCCCGTTTCGCTCGACGCGCGCTTTCTCTACGGCGCGCCCGCCGCCGGTCTCGACGTCACCGGTTCCGTCCGTTTGCAAGCTGTCGAGGGTTCCGGCGTGCCCGGCCATCCCGGCTATGTCGCCGGGCTGGTCGATCAGGCTTTCGACCCCGTCGAGGTTCAGTTTCCCGACAAGGCGCAAACCGACGACAAGGGCCACGCCGACCTCGCCATCGATCCGCCGGAGGGCGACGCGGTTAAGCCGCTGGAGGCGCGCATCATCGTCGATGTCGCCGAATCCGGCGGGCGCAATGTCGAGCGCGTCGTCAAGCTGCCGGTGCGCGCCAAATCCCCGATGCTCGGCGTCAAGAAAGGTTTCGACGAGTCCCTGAGTTCAGGGGAAACTGCGACCTTCGCGGCCATCGCCGTTTCGCCCGACGGGGCCAATCTGGCGCGCAGCAAGGTTGCGTGGTCGCTCTACAAGCTGAACAACGAATATCAATGGTTCAACGTGGATGGCCGCTGGGATTTCGAGCCCGTCAAATCCTCGCGCAAGCTCGCCGACGGAATCATCGAGATCGCCGCGGATGCGCCGGCAAAAATCTCGGCCGTCGTCGCCGCAGGAAAGCATCGCCTCGACGTGAAATCGGCGGAAGGGGAAACAACCAGCTTCACCTTCGACGTCGGTTGGGGCGGCACGGCCAGCGCCGATACGCCCGACACCGCGACCGTCTCGCTCGACAAGCCGTCCTATGCGCCCGGCGAGATCGCAAAACTCACCATTCATTCGCGCTTCGCCGGCAAGGCGTCCCTCGCCTTGATTGGCGACAAGCTGGAGCGCGTGATCGACGTCGACCTGGCCGAAGGCGACAATGTCGCCTCGTTCGATATCGGCGGCGACTGGGGCGCGAGCGCCTACGCCGTCGCCATCGCCCATCGCCCGCTCGACGTAAAGCAGAGGCGCATGCCGGGCCGCGCGCTCGGGCTTGCATGGTTTCGCATAGACGAGGCCGCGCACAAGCTCGATGTGACCATCCACGCGCCCGACACCGTGCGGCCGCGCCAGAGCGTAAAGATTCCGATAGAGATCAAGGGCCTCGCGGCAGGCGAGGAGGCGCGCCTCACGCTGGCGGCTGTGGACGTCGGCATCCTGAACCTCACGCACTACCAGACCCCGGACCCGCGCAATTTTTTCTTCGGCCAGCGCAAGCTCGCGTTAGAGATCCGCGACCTCTACGGGTTTCTGATCGACGGCATGCAGGGGATCGCGGGCGCGCTGCATGTCGGGGGCGACGGCGCCGGCAATCTGGAAGGCGATAAGCCGACGCAGGCGCCGCTGGCGCTGTTCTCCGGCGTCGTCAAGGTCGGCGCGGACGGACACGTGGAAATCCCGCTCGAATTGCCCGCCTTCAACGGCGCCGCGCGCATCGTCGCCATCGCCTGGACGCCCCTGAAAACCGGTTCGGCGTCGGTTGACATGATCATCCGCGATCCCGTCGTCGTCACCGCCAGCCTGCCGCGCTTCCTCAACATCGGCGACCGCTCGCGGCTGCAATTCGACATCGACAATGTCGAGGGGAAGGCCGGCGACTATACGCTCGCGCTTGACATTCGCGGCCCCGTCTCGGCGGAAGCCGCCGCGCTGAGCCAGTCGATGAAGCTCGCCGAACATCAAAAAACGACGATTAGCATCCCCATCGCGGCGGCGGGCGTGGGAATCGCTGATTTCGTGCTGAACGTTACCGGCCCCGACTTTTCCGGCCCGCAACGCTTCGCGCTCGGCGTCGAAACCGGCACGCCCGATGTCTACGCGCGCCGGTTCACAGATCTGGCCGCCGGGGCCACCGCCATGTTGACCGATGCGGAACTCAAACCCTTCGTCCCGGGCACCGGCGCGCTGTCCGTCTCCGCTTCGCCATTCGGCGCCATCGACGCGCCCGCCGTGCTGCATGCGCTCGACCGCTATCCCTACGGTTGCTCTGAGCAGACAGTCAGCCGCGCCCTGCCGCTGCTCTACGTCAATCGCCTCGCCAGCGCCGAGCATCTGGCGCTCGACCCCGATCTCGACGGACGCATCGGGGGCGCCATCGAAAAGGAGATGACCCGGCAAAGCGCCAACGGCGCCTTCGGCCTGTGGGCGGCGAATTCCGAGACCGACGACGTCTGGCTCGACGCCTTCGTAACCGATTTCCTGACGCGCGCGCGCGAGCAAAATTTCGTCGTGCCGCAGTTAGGTTTCGACAATGCGCTCGATCATCTGCGCAACGTCGCGGTCAACGCCGCCGACGCGAGCGAGAGCGCGGGCGAGCCGCTCGCCTATGCGCTCTACGTGCTCGCGCGCAACGGCCGCCCCATCATTGGCGATCTGCGCTACCTCGCCGACACCAAACTCGACGCCTTCAAATCCGCGATGGCGCGCGGGCAGATCGCCGCCGCCCTCACCATGCTGGGCGACCGCGTGCGAGGCGCGCGCGTGTTCGAAGCCGCTCTGAAGACGCTTGAGGCCGAGACGGATGGCCCTGTCTCGCGGCCCGACTACGGGTCGCGGCTGCGCGATGCGGCGGGCCTGCTCGCTTTGCTCGCCGAAGCCAAGCTGCCGCCCTCCGACGCGCTTGCGCGTGCAGCGGCGGTGGTTGACGCCGCGCGCAACGCGACCAATTATACCTCCACTCAGGAGAACAACTGGCTGGCGCTCGCCGCCGAGGCGCTCGCCGAGCGTCAGTCGAAAAGCGTGCTGAGCCTCGACGGCAAGCCGGTGGACGGCGCGCTCTATCGTCGCTTTACAGCCTATGCCGTCGGCGCCGATCTCGCCGCGATTCGCAATACCGGCGAGGCGCCGTTGAAATTGCTGACGACATTGTCAGGCGCGCCGCTTGAGCCCGAGCCGGCCGCCGCGCATGGCTACGAGATTGTGCGGGAATTCTACCATCTCGACGGAACCAAAACGGACCTGACCGCGATCACGCAGAACGAACGTGTCGTCGTGGTGTTGAAGATCACCGAACCCGAGGCGCTCTACGCCAAATTGCTCGTCGTGGATCGCCTGCCGGCGGGGCTCGAAATCGACAACCCCACGTTGTTCGACTCCGGTTCGACCGAGGCTTTCGCCTGGTTGAAACGCGACATCGAACCCACCCACGTAGAGTACCGCGACGACCGCTTTATCGCCGCGATCGATCGCGACTCCGGGCAGGCGGCGTTTTTCTCGCTCGCCTATGTCGCGCGCGCGACAACGCCGGGCCGCTACGTCTACCCCGCCGCGCTTGCGGAGGACATGTACCGTCCCGACCGATTCGGCCGCACCGCCTTTAGCGAAATCGAGGTGAAGGCCAAATGAAGCGCGCGGCGACGGCTTTCGCCTTGTTGACCGCGTTTGTCGTCGCCGTCCCTGTCGCGATCAACCATTATCTGGACGCCCTCGGCCCGTTCGATCTGATGAACTACCGCAACGCCTCGGCGCTGGTCGTCGATCGCGACGGGCGCCTGTTGCGACCCTTCGCCATGGCGAACGGGCGATGGCGACTGCCCGTCACACATCGTCAAGTCGATCCGCGCTATCTCGCGATGCTGGTCGCTTACGAAGACGGGCGCTTCTACGAACATCGCGGCGTCGATGGGCGCGCGGCGGCCCGGGCGGCCTGGCAATGGGCGACGCGGGGGCGCGTGGTGTCGGGCGGCTCCACGCTGACGATGCAGGTGGCGCGGCTCATCGAGCCGCGCGAGCGTTCGCTGGCCGCCAAGCTCAGGCAGATGGCGCGGGCGTGGCGGATCGAGGCCGGCGTCGGCAAGGACGGCGTGCTGGATCGTTATCTGACGCTGGCGCCGTTCGGCGGCAATCTTGAGGGTGTGCGTGCGGCGTCGCTGGCCTATTTCGGCAAGGAGCCGCGCCGGTTGACGGTCGCCGAAGCCGCGCTGCTCGTCGCGTTGCCGCAGGGGCCCGAGGCGCGCCGTCCCGACAGACACCCCGACGCCGCGCGCCGGGCGCGCGCGCGCGTGCTCGACCGCGCCGTCACGCGCGGCGTCCTGTCCCTGGGCGAGGCGGAGGCCGCCAAAGAAGAGGCGCTGCCGCATGGACGGATGGAGATGCCGAGACTCGCCGCCCATGCGGCCGAGGAGGCGGTCGCGGCGGATAGAAACGCCACGCAAATCAGGTTGGCGCTCGACGCCCGCCTGCAATCGAAACTGGAGGCGCTCGCCAAGGCGCACGCCGAGAGACTAGGCCCGAAACTGTCGGTCGCCATCGTCGCGCTGGACAATCGCAGCGGCGAGCTCCGCGCGCGCGTCGGCGCGGCGGACTACGGCGACGCATCGCGCGACGGCGCCATCGACATGTCGCGCGTTCCGCGGTCTCCAGGCTCGGCGCTCAAGCCCTTCATCTATGCGCTGGCGTTCGAGCAGGGCCTTGCGCATCCGGCGACGCTCCTGTTTGACCGGCCCGCGCGCTACGGCGCCTATGCGCCCGAGAACTTCGATCTGGGCTTTCAGGGCGCTGTAACGGCGCGAAGAGCCTTGCAAATGTCGCTCAACCTGCCCGCCGTCGAAGTGCTCGCCGACGTTGGCCCGTCGCATTTTCTCGCCCGCCTGCACGCCGCCGCCGCCGCGGTCGTCCTGCCGAAGGACACGCCCATCGGCCTCGCCATCGGTCTGGGCGGCCTCGGAATGTCGTTGCTCGACATCACGCGGCTCTACGCCGGCCTCGCGCGTGGCGGCGAGGCGCCGGCGCTGTTCGAGCAACTCGACGGCGCCCCGCCGCTAAAGCCCGCGCGGCGCGTCACCGACCCCGTCGCCGCCTGGTACGTCGCCGACATCCTGCGCGGCACGTCGCCCCCGGCCAATGCGCCCTCGGGCCGCATCGCTTTCAAGACCGGAACATCCTACGGATTTCGCGACGCGCTGGCGATCGGCTTCGACAGGGCGACGACCATAGGCGTCTGGGTGGGGCGCCCGGACAACGGGGCGACCGCCGGGTTGATCGGACGCGACGCCGCCGCGCCGCTCCTCTTCGACGCCTTTGACCGTCTGGGCCGCGAGACCGAGCGCATCCCCGAGCCCCGGGGCGTTTTGCACGTGGAGCGCACGGCGGAATTGCCGCCGCCGCTGCGCCATCTCCGGCAGGACGCGCCTAAAACCATCGCCGCCACCGAACGCGCGGCGCTCAAAATCTCGTTCCCGCCCGACGGCGCGAAGGTCGATCTCGACGGCGGCGCCGAACTCTTGAGCCTGAAAGCGCTCGGCGGACGGCTGCCGCTCTCCTGGTTCGTCAATGGCGCGCCCCTCGCCGGAGGCGATTCGCGACGGCAGTCGCAGTGGAGGCCGGATGGCGCCGGCTTTGCGCGCGTGACGGTGATCGACTCCGGCGGCGCCACCGATACGGCGACGATCCGCGTCCAGTGACGATCCCGTAGCGGTGCAGGCCCTGGCCTCACGCCGCGCCCCGCCGGGCGCCGAGCGCGAACGCCAGCAGCGCCCGGAACGTCGCCGCGCGGGCGAGCGCAGGCTGGGCGCGCGTCGAGACGAGCAGGCCCAGTAGCGAAGGCAGGCGCCGGGTCAACGCCTCCGCCGACATGGCGTTGGCCTGCGCGACGACGGCGCGTTTGACGGCGAAGGGAAGCCGGTTTAGCCGCTCGGGCTCGCCGCCTTGTTTGAGTTCGAGCAGCAGGCCGATGCGCGCGGCGAGCCGCATGGCGGTCAGCGCAGCTTCGGCCGGCTCGCTCAGGCCGTGCATGACGGCGCGTTCCAACCCGATGAGATCGCCGGCCAGCGCCAGATCGACCAGCTGATCGGCGGGGGCGACGACGCCGCCCGCCGCCAGAGCATCGATGTCGGCGGTTTCGAGCTTCTCCCTGTCGCGCGCGTAGAGCAGCAGCTTGGCGATTTCCGTGCGTGCGGTGGCGGGCTCGCCCATCAACACGCCGACCAGATGCTCACGCACGTCCGGCGCCACCGTCACGCCCGCCGCCTTGGCCTCTGCATCGACCATCTGCCCGATGCTCGCGGGCGGCGGGGCGTAGCACTCGATGGACGCCGAATCCGGTCGCGTTTCGAACAGGGTCCGCAGCGGGGCGCCCCTGCGCAGCATATCGGCTTCCACGACCAGCGACGTTTCGGCGGGCAGGGTGTCGGCAACCCCTGCGATCAGCGCCGAGAGGTCGCGCCCGCCCGCGTCGATCCACAGCACTCTTTTTCCCCCGAACATCGAGATGGCGCTCGCCTCGTCGGCGAGCCTGCCCGGATCCTTGCTTAAGACCTCGGCGGTCAGCCGCACGACCTGGAACGGGTCGGCGACGTCGTCCGCGAGCGTTGGCACGAGGCGGCGGGCGCGTTCCGAGACGAGGTCGGACTCGGGGCCGTGCAGCAGCGTCAACTTCAACCCGCGCGGCGGCTTTTGCAGGAACGTCTCGAACTGTTCGCTTTTGAAGCTCGCCAAACTATGTCGCCTTGTTCGCCCTGCCGTTTTCAGGCTAGGGAGCGCGACTTATACCCGAGGAAACCCCATGGCGACCCACAAGCTTTTTCTGCTGCCCGGCGACGGCATCGGCCCCGAGGTGATGGCCGAGGCTGAAAAAGTGATCGCGGCGTTCAACGCCGAGGGCGGCGAGCGTTTCGAGACTGACCGGGGCCTTGTCGGGGGCTGCGCCTTCGACGCCCACGGGGCTGCGATCAGCGACGCCGACATGGCGCGCGCTCAAAGCTCCGACGCCGTGCTTCTGGCGGCGGTGGGCGGGCCGAAATGGGCCAACGTCCCCTATGACGTGCGTCCTGAGGCGGGTCTGCTGCGATTGCGCAAAGAGATGCATCTCTACGCCAACATCCGCCCCGCGCTCTGTTACCCCGCTCTCGCCAGCGCCTCGTCGCTCAAGCCCGAGGTGATCGAGGGCCTCGACATCGTCATCGTGCGCGAGTTGACGGGCGGCGTCTATTTCGGCGAGCCCAAAGAAATCACCGACCTTGGCAACGGCCAGAAGCGCGCCGTAGACACGCAGGTTTACGACACCTACGAAATCGAGCGCATCTCCCGCGTCGCCTTCGACCTCGCCCGCACGCGCGCCAACAAGGTGACCTCCTCCGAGAAGCACAACGTCATGAAATCCGGCGTGTTGTGGAAGGAGGTCGTCACGGCCCTGCACAAGCGCGAATATCCCGACGTGATGCTGGAGCACCAACTCGCCGACGCCTTGGGGATGCAGCTCGTGCGCTGGCCCAAGCAGTTCGACGTGATCGTGACCGACAATTTGTTCGGCGACATGCTGTCGGACGTGGCGGCGATGCTGACGGGTTCGCTCGGCATGTTGCCCTCGGCCTCGCTGGGCGACGTGGACCCCAAGACCGGCAAGCGCAAGGCGCTCTACGAGCCGGTGCATGGCTCGGCGCCCGACATCGCGGGGACGGGCGCGGCGAACCCGATCGCCATGATCGGCTCGTTCGCGATGGCGCTGCGTTATTCGTTCGGGCTGAAGGAACTGGCCGAGCGGCTGGAGGCGGCGATCTCGAAAGTGCTGGCGGACGGGCTGCGCACCAAGGATATCGCCCAGGGCGGCGAGGCGACGGTGACAACCGTCGAGATGGGCGACGCGATTGTGGCGGCGCTGAAGCGCTGAGGGTTTAGGGCGAGGGGTCGTCCCCTCGCCTTTGGCAGGGCCGCGCTGATCCTGCGACGAGCGTGAAGGACGCGCGGACCCGTAACCCTTCCATCGTCATAACGGTGTAGAGTTAAATTGGGGGCGCCTTTGCTCAGAGGCGCGACCCGGCTAAGTTTCGGGCGCCATCCGGCGGCGCCCATACGGCAAAAGTTTCGGGTAGGCCTCCGCTTGGATCAGCAATTTTACGCCGTTGAGGCGCGCCGGTCTCACGCTGCTGTCAACGCCACAGGAACAAGGGTCCTGCGCCGGCGGCGCCCCTGAACGCAGGCGGACCGGCGCCGGCGCGCACGTGTCTCAACCCCGAGCCATCAAGAGGCGAAACGTTCAGCGAAACCGCGTTCCCTCACATGGGTTGATCTTCCCGGTCTTCCGCGTCGCTCCCGACGGATGCGTCCAGGCGCGCTCTCCTGCGCGAAGCCGACGCCACGCGAACGTTAAAAAATCAGTTCCGGTCCGCCGCTCCCTCTTATCGCCGCTCGAAGAGCTTTTCGATCTCGGCCAGTTTAAGTTCAACGAAGGTCGGGCGCCCGTGATTGCACTGGCCGGCGCCCGGCGTCGCCTCCATCTCCCGCAACAGGGCGTTCATCTCCTCGGGGCGCAGCGCGCGCCCCGTCCGCACCGAATGATGGCAGGCCATCGTCGCCAGTCGGTGGTCGAGCCGCCGCTCCAGCGCCTCGGCGCCGTCCTCCGCCCGCAGGGTCGCGGCGAGATCGCGCACCAGACCGATGAAATCGGCGCCCGCCAACAGGGTCGGCGTCTCGCGCACCAGCACGGCGCCGGGGCCGAACGCCTCGACCACGAGGCCCAGCCGCGCTAGCGGTGCGGCGGCCTCGGCAAGCGTGGCGACCTCGGCCGCGCCCAGTTCCACGACCACCGGCGTCAGCAGGATTTGACGCTCGACGCCCGCCGTCTCGCGCTGACGCTTCAGCCGCTCGTAGACGATGCGCTCATGCGCGGCGTGGCTGTCCACGATCACCACGCCGTCGCGCGTCTGCGCCACGATGTAATTGCCGTGCAGATGCGCGCGCGCTGCGCCCAGAGGCGCCTCTACGTCCGCCTCGGCCGAAGGCTCCGGGCTGCTTCGTGCGGACGGCTGGAAACCTGCGAAGGCGGCCTGCGCCGGTTCGGCCATGCCGGGCGCGGCGGGGGAATGGCGCCAGTCCCAGCGCGTGGGCGAAGCGGGGCGCGGCGTCCAGGCCGGCGCGCGCAGGGACGACAGCGTCGCGGAGCCCGCCGCGCGACGCAGCGGCCCCTCCAGCGCGCGTTTCACCGCCCCCACCACCAACCCCCGGACCAGCGCCCCGTCGCGAAACCGCACTTCGGCCTTGGCGGGGTGGACGTTGACATCGACCTCGCGCGCGTCCAGTTCTACAAACAGCGCCGCTGCGCCGTGGCGCTCGCGCGGGAGATAATCGAGATAAGCCGCCCGCAGCGCACCCGACATCAGCTTGTCGCGCACCGCCCGCCCGTTGACGTAGACGAACTGGGCGAGCGCGTTGGGCTTGTTGAACGTCGGCGCCGCCACGCGTCCGTGGACCCGCACGCCCTCGCGCGCCTCGTCGACCTCAAGCGCCGCCGCAACGAATTCCGCGCCAAGCGCTTGCGCGAGCCGCCCGCGCAGATCAGTCGCCGGCCAGTCGAATCCGGCGCCGATGTCGCTGACATAGACAAAGCGCACGTCCGGGCGCCCCAGCGCCAGCCGCACCAGCGCGTCATGGCAAGCCTGCGCCTCGGCGCGGTCGGTCTTAAGGAATTTCAGCCGGGCCGGGGTGGCGGCGAACAATTCGCGCGCCTCGATGCGCGTGCCCAAAGGGTGGCTTGAGGGGGCGATCTCGCTCCTTGCGCCCGCGTCGACCGTCAGTGCGAACGCTTCTTTGGCTCCCCGCGCGCGGGTGCGGATCTCCAGCCGCGAGACGGAAGCGATGGAGGGCAGCGCCTCGCCGCGAAAGCCCAGCGTCGATATGGCCGAGAGGTCGCCGTCGGGGAGCTTGGAGGTCGCGTGGCGCTCGACCGCCAGTGCGAGATCCGGCGCGTCCATGCCGGCCCCGTCGTCGGCGACGCGGATCAGCTCGCGCCCACCCGCCGCGATTGTCGCCTCGATCCGGGTCGCCCCGGCGTCGAGCGCGTTTTCGACCAGCTCCTTGACGGCGGCCGCGGGGCGCTCGATCACCTCTCCGGCCGCGATGCGGTCGATCAGCAAAGGGTCGAGGCGGCGCACGGGCATGGCGTCGGGTTAGCCGATTCGTCGGTCCGGGGCCATGCGCCGCCGGGACATCGACCGCGTCCTGTAAAAAAGGTCAATGTGCGAAGCTGCCCTGCAAAAGCCTGGGACGTCCTGGGAGAACCTCCTTGCGCAGGTTTTCCTGGTCGCCGCGTTCATTCTCGCTCCGCCCGATCCTTCACATTCTGCTCCCGGATCGAATCCCGCGCGCGCGCCCAATCCTCGTCGCTCCACTTGCGCAGTTCGTAGAAATTCCCGCCCGTCGCGAGAGCCTGTGCGCCGTCCATCGCCACGGTTTCGCCTGTCAGCCAGCGGCAGCCGTCGCTAATCAAAAAAACGCTAAGGTTCTGCACTTCCTCGAACGTGCCGCAGCGACCCATCGGGTTGGAGGCCACTGTGCGGGCCCCGGGAATCTCGCCGGGGTTGAGGCGCTTGCTCATGCCCTCGGTCGGGATTTCACCCGGCGCGATGGCGTTCAATCGGATGCCGTAGCGGCCCCACTCCGTCGCCAGCGAGCGCGTCATCGCCTGCACCGCCGACTTCGCCATCGCCGAGGGCGTGACGAACGGGCCGCCATTGCGCACCCAGGTCACGATGATCGAAACCACGTCGCCGGGCACGCCCGTCTCGATCCAGCGCCTGCCGACGGCGTTCGTCACGTAGAACGTGCCGTGCATCACGATATTGGCGATGGCGTCGAAAGCGCGTGGCGACAGATCCTGCGTGCGCGAGATGAAATTGCCGGCCGCGTTGTTGACGAGGCCGGTCAGCGGGCCGCCCGCGAAAATCTCCGCCACCATCGCGTCCACGGCGGCCGCGTCGCGGATGTCGACGCCATAGGCCGACACCTTGCCGCCGCGCCGCGCCATCAACTCGTCGGCCGTCGCGTCGCAGACGGCCTTGCGGCGTCCGCAAATGAAGACTTCGGCGCCAAGCGTCAGAAACCCCTCGGCCATCGCCTTGCCAAGGCCCGTGCCGCCGCCAGTGACGAGGATGCGCTTGCCCCTCAGCAGTCCGTCCTTGAACATCGCCGCGCCTCCCGTATTTAAAACTCCGGATCGCTCAAGCGGTGCAGCCGGTCAGCGGCGACGCCTGCGAAGCGCAACAGCATCGCCCGTCGCGTGGCGGCCGCCAATGGCCGCTTCTCGGCGTCGCGCAAAATCGCGGCGCCGAAACGGTCGGCGACGATCAGCCCCGCCTCCTCCGGCATCAGGTCAGGTGGGGTGGCGTCGGAGATCGCAAAGTAAAGCCGGTCGCAATGGGCGACGTAATCGCGCCATTTGCGGTCGGCGCGAAAGTCGGCGGGACAGGATTTGACCTCGACGATCAAGATTTCCCCGTCCGGACCCAGACCGACGATGTCGGCGCGGCGGCCGTCGCGCAGGCCAAGCTCAGCAACGGTCGCATAGCCCAGAGCGCGCAGCATCCGCCGCGCGCCGCGTGCGATCGCAAGGGCGGCTTCCGACTGACGGCCATCGACCAGAGCCAGGGTCACTTAATTCTCCAGCATCATCGCCGCCGCCTTCTCCGCGATCATCAGCGTCGGCGAATTGGTGTTGCCCGAGGTGATGAACGGCATCACCGAGGCGTCGGCGATTCGCAACCCTGCCAAGCCTCGCACACGCAGGCGGCTGTCGACAACGGCGTTGGGATCATCGGCGCGGCCCATGCGGGCGGTGCCGACGGGGTGGAAAATCGTCGTGCCGATGTCGCCCGCCGCATTCACGAGGTCGGCTTCGCTCTGCGCCTGCGCGCCGGGCAGGATTTCATTCGGGCGGAAACGCGCCAGCGCGGGAGCGGCGGCGATGCGGCGGGCTAGACGGATCGAATCGGCGGCGACGCGGCGGTCCTCGTCCTCGCTGAGATAGTTGGGCTGGATGACGGGCGGGGTCAGGGGGTTCGCATCCGCCGCGTGGATGCAGCCGCGGCTGGCGGGGCGTAGGTTGCAGACGCTCAGCGTGATGGCGGGAAAATCGTGCAGGGGGTCGCCGAATTTGGGCAGCGACAAGGGTTGTACATGGAACTCGACGTTGGCGGTCTCGTAGTCGGGCGAGGACTTGGCGAAGATGCCGAGCTGGCTTGGCGCCATCGTCAGCGGGCCGCGGCGGTTGAACGCGTAGTCGAGGCCCATCAGCGCGCGCTTGAACAGCGACTGGAACTCGACGTTGAGAGTCTTCGCGCCCTCGATGCGGAAGATCGTGCGCAGTTGCAGATGGTCTTGCAAATTCTCCCCGACTCCCGGCAATTCGTGGCGCATGTCGACGCCGATGCGGGCGAGCGCGTCCGCGCGTCCGACGCCCGACAGTTCCAGAATATGCGGCGTGCCGACCGCGCCGGCGGCCAGCACGATCTCGCGCGCGTGCGCGATCTCGACACGGCCGCCGGCCTCATATTCCAGCCCCGTCACGCGCAGGCCCTCGAAGATGAGCCGCCGCGCATGGGCGCTGGTGACGAGCCGCAAATTCGGCCGTTTCAGCACGGGTTTCAGGAACGCCTTTGCGGCGCTCACCCTGAGCCCGCGTCTTTGGTTGACCTCGAAATAATCGGAGCCTTCGTTGTCGCCGCTGTTGAAGTCGGAGATCTTGGGGATGCCCGCCTGCGCCGCCGCATCGCGCACGGCGTCGAGAATGTCCCAAGAAATGCGCGGTCGCTCGACGCGCCACTCGCCGCCCGCGCGATGAACGTCGCTTCCGCCCGCCCAATGATCCTCGTGTTTGAGGAAATAGGGCTTTACATCGTCCCATCCCCAGCCCTCAAGGCCGAGTTGGCGCCAGCCGTCGTAGTCGCGCGCCTGTCCGCGCATGTAGATCATGCCGTTGATCGCCGAGCAGCCGCCGATGACGCGCCCTCGGGGGTAGGCGATGTCGCGCCCGTTCAACCCTGCCTGCGGCGCGGTGCGGAAGCGCCAGTCGGCGCGCTTGTCGCCGATGGCGTAGAGATAACCGGCGGGAATGTGGAACCAGATCCAATTGTCGCGGCCGCCGGCCTCCAACAACAAGACCTTGTTGCGAGGATCGGCGCTGAGGCGGTTGGCGAGCAGGCACCCTGCCGAGCCCGCGCCCACCACGATATAATCGTAATTCATCCCTCGACCGCCCAGCAAGCGACCTCGCGGTCTTGTTTGGCCACGAGAATCGGCATTTCCCGTTTGCAGACGTCCATAGCGAACGCGCAGCGCGGATGGAAGGCGCAGCCCGTCGGCGGGCTTATCGGCGAGGGCGGCTCGCCTTGCAGCGGCGCGCGGATGCGCCCCTTGGCGGGATCGGCCACTGGCGTGGCGGCCATCAGCGCGCGAGTGTAGGGGTGCAAAGGCCTGTCAAAGAGCGTCGCCTTGGGGCCTTTCTCGACGGCGCGGCCGAGATAGATCACCATCACCTCGTCGGCGATGTGGCGCACCACCGACAGATCGTGGCTGATGAACACATAGGCGAGGCCATGCGCCTCCTGAAGCTCGGCCAGCAGATTGAGCACCTGCGCGCGGATGGAGATGTCGAGCGCGGAGACCGGCTCGTCGAGCACCAGCAGGCGCGGCTTCAGCATCAGCGCGCGCGCAATGGCGATGCGCTGGCGTTGGCCGCCGGAAAACATATGGGGGTAGCGGTCGTAGAACTCGTCGCGCAGTCCGACCTCGCGCATGGCGGCGAGCGCGGCCTCGCGGCGCGCGGGCCTTGAAAGAGGGGTGTTGACCAGGAGCGGCTCCTCCAGCGTGCGGCCGATCCTTTGCCGGGGGTTGAGCGAGCCATAGGGATTCTGGAACACGATCTGGATTTCTCGGCGCAGCTTTTTGGCGCGCGCGCCGTCCGCCCGGGCGACGTCCTCGCCATCAATCAGCAGCACGCCGCGCGTCGGCCTTTCGATCAACGTCAGCAGACGCGCCAACGTCGATTTGCCGGAGCCCGATTCCCCCACCACCGCCAGCGTGCGCCCGGCGGCAAGCGTGAACGAAACGTCCTGCAACGCCTTGACGGTCGCACGCGCGCCCCAGCCGCGCGTGACGGGGTATTCGCGGCTGAGGTTCTGGGCTTCGAGCGCGATCACGCCGCAGCCTCGGCGTTGTCGAGCGGCGCGAGGCAGCGCGCATGGCCAAGGGCCGGCTGGGGGGGCGGGGGCGCAGCGCGGCAGGCGGAGAAAGCGAACTCGCATCGCGGTTCAAACAAACAACCCTTGGGCCGGTCGAACTGACCCGGCACGACGCCGGGAATGGCCGGCAGGCGGCGCTGCGTCGCGCGCTCGGGCAGGGCGGCGAGCAGAGCCGCCGTGTAGGGGTGATGCGGGTTGCCGAACAACTCGCGCGTCGTGTTGGTCTCCACCTGCTGGCCGGCATACTGAACAATCACGCGATCAGCGGTCTCGGCGACCACGCCCATGTCGTGCGTTATCAGCACCAGCGCCATACCGTTGCGCCCACGCAAAGCCAGCAGAAGGTCGAGAATTTGCGCCTGGATGGTGACGTCGAGCGCAGTGGTCGGCTCGTCGGCGATCAGAAGTTTAGGCGCACAGGCGAGCGCCATCGCGATCATCACGCGCTGGCTCATGCCGCCTGAAAGTTGATGCGGGAAAGCGTGGACGCGCCGCTCAGGATCGGGGATGCCGACCTCACGCAGCAAGGCGATCACGCGGGCGCGCCGCTCGGCGCGCGTCAAGCCCAGATGCGCCTTGAGCGCCTCGCCGATCTGGAAGCCGACGGTGAAGCACGGGTTGAGCGACGACATCGGCTCCTGAAAGATCATCGCCATGTCGCGCCCCGCCAGCGCGCGTCGGGCCTTGGCGGGCATGGTCAGCAGATCGGCGCTGTCGAAGCGCATTGCGTCGGCGCTCACCTGCGCCGGTTTGGGCAACAGGCCCATCACCGCTAACATCGCCACGGACTTGCCTGACCCGGATTCGCCGACGATGGCGAGCGCCTCGTCGCGCGCCAGCGTCACGTCGACGCCGTCGACCGCGGTGAAGAAGCCCTGTCGCGTAGGAAATCGCACCGTGAGGTTGCGCACTTCGAGCAGCGCCATCAGCCCCTCCGCATCTTGGGGTCGAGCGCGTCGCGCAGCCCGTCTCCGGTCAGGTTGATGGCGACGACCGTGATGAGGATGGCGAGGCCCGGCAACGTGACGATCCAGGGATCGGAGCGGATGAACTCTCTGGAGTCAGCCAGCATTACGCCCCATTCGGGCGTCGGCGGCTGCGCGCCCAGACCCAGAAAGCCCAGCGCCGCCGCCTCCAGAATCGCGTCGGAGACGCCGAGCGCGGCCTGTACGATCAGCGGCGCGAGGCAGTTGGGCAGCACGGCGGTCAGCGCCAGCCGCAACGGACCGACGCCGGCGACGCGCGCGGCCGTCACGTAGTCCTTGTTGAGTTCGCCGAGCGCCGAGGCGCGCGCGACGCGCACGTAGCGCGGCAAGCCGACGATGGTGACGGCGACGATGGTGTTGACGAGGCTCGGCCCCAGAATGGCGACGATCACCACCGCAAGCACGAGGCTCGGCGTCGCCAAGATGACGTCCATCACCCTTGTGACGACGACGTCAACCAGCGAACCCGCCATCGCGGCGAGCAGGCCCAGCGCGACGCCGATCAGGAAAGCGAAGGCCATCACCGAAACGCCGATCAACAAGGAGATGCGCGCGCCGAAGATCAGTCGCGAAAGCATGTCGCGCCCGTCGCCGTCGGTCCCCAGCGGGAAGCGCCAGCCGCCGCCCGTAAAGGCAGGCCGGACGCGCACAAATTCGCGAAACTGTTCGTTGGGCGCGTGCGGAGCGAGCACATCGGCGAACACGGCGGCGAAGACGATCAGCGCCAGTACGGCGAGGCCGGTCATCGCGCCGCGATTCTCGGCGAACGCGGCCGCGAAGGCGCGCAGCGGCGAGGGCGGCGCGCGTTCGACGAGGGCGACGTCAGCGGGCATGACGGATACGGGGGTCGATGAGGCCATAGAGCAGGTCGACGCCCAGATTGACGAGGATGACCGCCGCCGACACCAGCAGCACGCCGCCCTGCAACGCGGGATAGTCGCGGCGGAAGATCGACTGGATGAGCCAGGAGCCGACGCCCGGCCAGGAGAAAATGTTCTCCGTCAACACCGCGCCCGCCATCAGGCCGGAGATAGACAGGCCGATGACGGTGACGACCGGCAGCATGGCGTTGCGCAGCGCATGGACGCCGATCACGCGCAGCGGCGACAGGCCTTTCGCGCGCGCGGTGCGCACATAATCCTCGTTCAGCACTTCCAGCATCGCCGAGCGCGTCATGCGCGCGATGACGCCCAGCGGCACCGTGCCGAGCACGATGGCCGGGAGGATCAGATGCCGTAGCGCGTCTTTGATCGCGCCTTGCTGATCCGAAAGAGCCGCGTCGATGAGCATGAAGCCAGTGGGTTGATCGAAACTGAAGTTGACGAGGTCGATGCGGCCGGAGACGGGAGTTATGCCCAGCGTTACCGAGAAGAACATGATGAGCACGAGGCCCCACCAGAAGATCGGCATGGAATAGCCAAACAGCGACACCGTCATCAGGATTTGGTCGAAGAACCCGCCGCGCCGCACCGCCGCCACCGCGCCCGCCGGCACGCCGATAAGGACCGCGAAAACGATGGCGAAGAACGAAAGTTCGAGCGTTGCAGGAAAAAGGGTGAGAAATTCCGTCAGCACCTTTTGCTGAGTGGCGAGCGAGACGCCGAAATCGCCGCGCGCGATGTGGCCGACGTATTCGAGGAACTGGCGCCACACCGGCAAGTCGAGGCCGAGTTGATGGCGGAAAAACGTCAATCGTTCGAGCGTGATCGCATGTTCGCCAACACGCACCTCGACGGGATCGCCGGGCACGAGGCGAATGGCGACGAAGGTCAGGAACATCAGCGCAAGAAAAGTCGGGATGGTCAGAGCGACGCGGCGCAGGAAGTAGGTCAGCACGGCGTCGGCTTGCAATCAGGCCTCGCCGTCATCGCGAGCCCTCACCGTGCGCCCCTCGGCGTGGAGGGCCGGGACAAGCCCGGCCATGACGACGGCGGAGCATCGACGCGCTACTTCAGATCGACGCCCTCGAACGTATGCGTGCCGAGGGGGCTCTGTTTGTAGCCCTCGACATTGGCGCGCATCGCCTCGAACACGGTGGAATGGGCGATCAGCAGTTCCGGCGCCTCCTCGTGCTCGATCTCCTGCATGCGCGAATAGAGTTTGGCGCGCTCGCCCTGATCGGGAAGGACGCGCGCCTTGACCAGCAGGTCGTTGTATTCGGCGTTGCACCATTTGGGAATGTTGTTGGAGGCAGGCTTGCCGTCGGTGCAGCCATCGAGAAAAAAGAAATTGTCGGGGTCGCCGTTGTCGCCGGTCCAACCGAGTTGGGCGGTCATCGGCTCGCCGCTCTGCGCGCGCTTGCGATATTCGCCCCATTCGTAGGTGACGAGTTTGGCGTTGACGCCGATCTTGGCGAGATCGGCCTGCATCATCTCGCCGATGCGCTTGCCATTGGGGTTGTAGGGCCGCTGCACCGGTTGATACCACAGATCGATGTCGAGCGACTTGACGCCCGCCGAAGCCAACAGGGCCGCGGCCTTCGCGGGATCGTAGGGATAATCGGCGATGGAATCGTTATAGGACCACATCGTGCGTGGGATCAGCGTCTTGGCCTTCTCGCCCGCGCCCAGATAGACGTCGCGCAGGATCGCGTCGCGATCGACCGCCATCGAAAGCGCCTGGCGAACTTCCTTTTTGTCGAGCGGCGGCTTGGTCACGTTGAACGCCCAGAAGGCGACGTTGAGGCCGGACTGGCTGACGACTTTTAGCGACGCATCCTTTTGAATCTCGGGCAGGTCGGCGGGGCGGGGATAGGCGTTGACGTGGCACTCGCCCGCTTTCAGCTTGGCGTATCGCGCGGTGGCGTCGGGCGTGATGGCGTAGACGAGATCGTCAACCAGAGCCTTTTCGCCGAAATAATCAGGATTCTTCTTGAAGCGGATCACCGCGTCCTTCTGATAGGACACGAAATAGAACGGGCCTGTGCCGATGGGCGCCTGATCGATCAATTCGGGCGACCCCTTCTTGATGAGGTGGGCGCCGTATTCGGCCGATGAGATCGCGGCGAAATCCATCGCGAGATTGGCCAGTATCGCCACGTTGGGCGTCTTCAGATGAAAGACGAGCGTGTAATCGTCCCTTTTCTCTATCGTGTCGAGCAACGACGGCATGTCCATGTCGTTGAAATAATCGTATTTGCCGCCCGACACTTTGGAGAAGGGATGCTCGGGCTTCCACTGGCGCTCGAACGTGAAGATCACGTCGTCGGCGTTGAAGTCGCGGGTCGGCTTGAATTCCTTGTTGGAATGGAACTTGACGCCTTTGCGCAGATGAAAGGTGATAGTCTTGCCGCCGTCGGCGACGTCCCAAGTTTCCGCCAGTCCTGGTCCCACCTCGACGGTGCCGCGCTTGAATTCGGTCAGCCGGTTGTAGACGGGCCGGGCGGCGTCGAAGCTGGTTCCGGTCGTGTTGATCGCCGGCTGGAAATTTTCGGGGGAGCCTTCCGAGCAATAAACCAGCGTCTTGGCCCCGGCGCCGCCCGCCAGCGCCAAGCTCAACCCCAAGCTCAGCCAAAACGACCGTTTCATGCGACGCCCTCCTTGAACGAGCGTGCAGCAAAGCGCGTTTCGCGACCCTGCGCAACCGTCAGGCTTTGCCTTTGGCGGCAGTCTTCTTCGCCGCGGTCTTCTTGGGCGCGACCTTCTTGGCCGCGGGCTTTCTGGGCGCAGCTTTTGCGGCGGCCTTTTTAAGCGGCGCTTTAGCCGGGCGACCTTCGCGCTCCGCGATCAGTTCCACCGCGTCCTCGACAGTGATCGAGTCCGGCGACATCGATTTCGGAATGGTCGCATTGACCTTGCCCCACTTCACATAGGCGCCGTAGCGCCCCGCCAGCACGTTGATCGCCCCGCCGACCGGATGGTCGCCGATCAACCGCCCGCCCGGCACCACGCCCGCCGCCTTGGACTTCAACGCCTCCAGCGCCTGTTCGAGCGTCACTTCGTCTGGATTCGTGCCCTTGGCCAGCGTAGCGTTGATCTTGCCGTGGTTGACATAGGCGCCGAAGCGGCCAGATTTGATCGAAACCGCCCCACCCTCGGGATGGTCGCCCAGCGCCCGGCCCGGCCCCGAGCCGAAGCGCGAACTGGCGCCGCTCTCTTTGGCGACGATCAGGTCGATGGCGCGGTTGGCGCCAATCTCCAGCACGTCGTCGTCCTTGGCCAGCGACGCATAGGTTTTGCCATGCTTCACGTAAGGCCCGTATTGGCCGACGCCCGCCAGGATCGGCTCTTTCGTATCAGGATGGCGCGCGACTTCGAGGGGAAGCGACAGAAGCTTCAGCGCCTTTTCCAGCGACAGATCGGCGGCGCTCATGCCTTTGGGCAACGAGGCGCGCTTGGGCTTCTCGCCCTCGCCCAACTGCACATATTCGCCAAAGCGGCCGTTGCGCAGCGTGACGTTCTCGCCCGTCTCGGGATCGACCCCGAGGTCCCGGTTGCCGGGCGCTTCCGCTTCGCCGTTGGGCGAGAGGACGCGCGTGTAATTGCAGGCGGGGTAGTTGGAGCAGCCAATGAAGGCGCCGTATTTGCCGAGCTTCAGCGAAAGCTGGCCGTTGCCGCAGGTCGGGCACTGACGCGCGGGAGCGCCGTCCTCGCGCGCGGGAAAGATGTGCGGCCCCAGCAGTTCGTTGAGGCTGTCGAGCACCTGCGTCGTGCGCAAGTCCTTGATCTCGCTCAGTGAACCCGAGAACGCGGTCCAGAAATCACGCAAAAGGTCCTTCCAGTCGATCTCGCTGTTGGAGACCTTGTCGAGCCGCTCCTCAAGATCCGCCGTGAAATCATATTCGACGTAGCGGCCAAAGAACGCCTCCAGAAACGCCGTGACGAGCCGGCCCTTATCCTCCGGCACGAGGCGGTTCTTGTCCTTCTTCACATAGTCGCGGTCCTGCAACACGGCGACGGTGGAGGAATAGGTGGAAGGGCGCCCGATCCCTAATTCTTCCATGCGCTTGATGAGCGAGGCCTCCGTATAGCGCGGCGGCGGTTCGGTGAAATGCTGAGAGGCGTCGACCTTGTCCTTCTTGAGCGCGTCGCCCTTCGCCATGGCGGGCAGGCGCGCGTCGTCGTCGTCCTCGCCCTCGCTCGCCTGCTTGTCGTCGGTGTCCTCCCGATAGAGTTTGAGGAAACCGGGGAAGCGGATCACCTGTCCCGTGGCGCGGAAATCCAGCTTGCGACTTCCCGCGTCGGCGAGAATATCGACGGTGGTGCGCTCGATCTCGGCGCTCTCCATCTGGCAGGCGACGAGGCGGTTCCAGATCAATTCGTAGAGTTTCGCCTGCTCTGGTTCCAGATGCTTCGAAATATCCTTGGGGCGGCGGAACACATCGGTCGGGCGGATCGCCTCATGGGCTTCTTGCGCGTTCTTGGCTTTCGCTTGATATTTGCGCGGGGCGGACGGCACGTAATTGTCGCCGAAATCGCGTGCGATCATCTGCCGGGCGGAGGTCACCGCCTCGGGCGCGAGGTCCACGCCGTCGGTGCGCATATAAGTAATGAGACCGACCGCACCCTCCCCGACGTCCACGCCCTCGTAGAGCCTTTGCGCGATCTGCATGGTGCGCGCGGGGGCTAGCCCCAGCTTGCGCGACGCTTCCTGTTGCAGGGTCGAGGTGGTGAACGGGGGTTGGGGATGTCGCTTGACCGGCTTGGCTTCGACCGAGGCGACGCCGAAGCGCGCTTGCTCCAGCGCCGCCTCGAAGGCGCGCGCGTCGTCGCCGGAGCCGACGTCGAGCCGACCGATCTTCTTGCCGTCCGCGCCCACCAGCCGCGCGGTGAAAGCGGCGCCGGCGGGGGTTTTCAGATGCGCCAATATCGTCCAATATTCGCGAGCGACGAATTTCTCGATCTCCAGCTCGCGGTCGCACACCACGCGCAGCGCCACCGATTGCACGCGCCCCGCCGAGCGCGCGCCCGGCAGCTTGCGCCACAGAACGGGCGAGAGATTGAAGCCGACGAGATAATCGAGCGCGCGGCGGGCGAGATAGGCGTCCACCAGGGCCTGATCGATCTCGCGCGGGTTGCGCATCGCCGCCTGCACGGCTTCTTTCGTGACCGCGTTGAACACGACGCGCTCGACCGGCTTGTCCTTCAGCAGTTTCTTGCTTTTCAGAATTTCATGGATGTGCCACGAGATCGCCTCGCCCTCGCGGTCGGGGTCGGTGGCGAGGATGACGCGGTCGGCGGTCTTGATGGCGGCGCCGATGTCGGCCAGCCGTTTGGCGGACTTGCCGTCGACTTCCCAGCGCATCGCGAAATCATTGTCGGGATCGACCGAGCCGTCCTTGGCTTCGAGGTCGCGCACGTGCCCGAAAGAGGCGTAAACGTCGTATTCCTTGCCCAGATATTTGTTGATGGTCTTCGCCTTGGCCGGCGATTCCACGATCACGACCTTCATGCCTGCCCGTCCTGTTGCGAGGCGCGCATATGGGCCAAGCGGGGGGGAATCACAAGCGCGCCCCTTTCCCGCCGCCCCCCGCCGTGCCACATCGGGCCTCCATGGCGACCCCCCCCACGGCGCCGCGCCGCCCGCGCGTCCGGCGCCTCATCCTGCGCGATTTCCGCTCCTACGCCACGCTGGACGTGCGCTTTGACGCCGCGCTGGTGACGTTCGTGGGCGAGAACGGCGCGGGCAAGACCAATCTGCTGGAGGCGCTTTCTCTGTTCTCGCCCGGGCGCGGCCTGCGCCGAGCCGAACTTGGCGATTGCGCCAGGGTCGGCGGCGCCGGAGGGTTTTCGGTCGCCATCGAGGTGGAGGAGGACGGTGCTGACCGCTCATTGGGGCTTGGGGCCGAAGCCACGCCCGACGGCCTCGCGCGCGTGAACCGGCTGGACCGCGCGCCGGTGGCCTCCGCGCGCGCCTTCGCCGAGCATCTCCGGCTTGTCTGGTTAACCCCGGCGATGGACCCGCTGCTCAGCGGCCCGGCGGGGGAGCGACGAAAATTTCTCGACCGACTGGTGCTGGCGGTTGACCCAGCACATGGGGCCCGCGTCGCGCAATTCGAGCGCGCGTTGCGCGGCCGTAACCGGTTGCTGGAGGAGGGGAGCCGCAACGGGGCATGGCTCGACGCGGTCGAGCGCGAGGCGGCGGAACTCGGCGTCGCCGTCGCCGCGGCGCGCGTGGATTGCGTCGGGAGGCTCGCCGACGCGATTCTGGCCGAGCGCGACGACGACAGCCCGTTTCCGTGGGCGGGCCTCGCCCTTCAGGGCGAGGTCGAGGCGATGGTCGCAGGCCGCCCCGCGCTGGAGGCCGAGGATTCCTATCGCCGCGCCTTGCATGGCGCGCGCGCGCGCGATGCGGCGGCGGGGCGCACGTTGATCGGGCCGCATATCGCCGATCTCGAAGTGACGCATGGCCCCAAGAATGCGCCCGCTGCCCGCGCCTCTACGGGTGAGCAGAAGGCGCTGCTGGCGGGGCTGGTGCTGGCGCATGCAAAGCTGGTGGCCGACATGTCAGGACAAGCGCCCGTCGCGCTGATGGACGAGATCGCCGCCCATTTCGACCCGCGCCGCCGCGAGGCGATCTTCGCCGCGCTGGCGCGGATCGGCGGACAGGCGTTTCTCACCGGCGCCGACCCGGCCGCCTTCGCCAGCCTCGCGAGGGGGACTTACGACGTCGCGGGCGGCAGGGTTACGCGAGGCGTTTGAGCCAGCGGTTTGTGCGCGCGACAGGTCGCGAGCCTGGCTTTGGCCGGCGCGAGTTCGCAAGGGGCGCACTTCTCCAGCGATGGGTT
>JAYVYJ010000105.1:0-5291 GCA_043784465.1 Hyphomicrobiales bacterium | reverse complement strand
TCTTAATGAAAGATGGGCAAAAAGCGATTACGTGCCGGCTAAAATTGATCTCGATGGGTCTCTTTACGCGGAGTACGCCGAAAAGAAGGGGGTTGTGATACCGTTTTTGGAAGCAAAAATTCCCCCGGGGGACTAAGACTTTTAATCTAAAGGCTTGCTGTCCCCGGGGGTTGCAGGATCACGCATTTCTCTAGCACTGTCCCTCACGGTAGCTCGACGTCTCATGTCATCCAACTGATCCGGCCCCGGTTGTTGGAGAATGCATGAAACAAGATCAAATCCCGCGCGAGCTTCCAAATCGCCGCGCGTTTTCGATTAGCGAAGCGGCGAGCGCAAGCGGTCTAAGTAGAGCTACTTTATACCGCCTGCTGAAAGACGGCCGACTAGCAACAGTAAAAATCGGCGCCCGCCGGCTTGTGCCGATCAGCGCCCTCGACGCCCTTCTGAGCGGGGGCGCTGCGAAATGAGTACAAAAGAAAACCCGGCCCCGCGCGCTAACGCGGAAAGCCGGGCAGAGCCAATAGATCATTCGACGCGCAAAGGTATCACGACAGAGGGCGCGAGGCCAGACTTCGCCGCCGGCTACATCGCAACGCGCTACGGCCTTTCCGCCGGATGGGCGGCGCTTGTGGCACGGCTGGCGGAGATCGGGGGCGCGCTGGCATGAGCTACCCGGCCGACTTCCAATCATGGCCCCTCGAAAGGCGCAACAACTACTTCGCGGCCAAGGCGGCCGAGTACGATGCGAATAAGTCGCGCGAGGCTCCGCGCCCCGCAACCCTGTTTCGCCACGTCCCGGCATACCAACGCGAACTGAAGGTGCTCACCGAGCAACAATTGCTTACAACTAAATTTCCGCCCCGCGCCCTCATGCTGTCTCCGTGGTTGCCCGAAAAGGGCCTCGCGATGATTTTCGCGCCGCGCGGCGTGGGCAAGACGTGGATCGCGTTGAGCATCGCCCATGCAGTGGCCGGCGGCGGTGCGTTTCTCCGATGGCGCGCGCTTCGCCCGCGTCGAGTTCTCTATATCGACGGCGAAATGCCCGCCGGGACGCTTCAGGAACGCTACAGGGCCGTTGTTCGCGCATCGGGCATGGAAGCGCCCGCCGGAAATTTTCGCCTGCTGTCGGCCGATTTCCAAGCCGACGGATTGCCCGACCTTGCCGACGCCGAAGCGCAAAGGTTTTTGGCGGACGCCATCGGCAACGCCGAACTGATCGTCGTGGACAATCTCTCGACGGTGGCGAGGGGCTTGAAGGAAAACGAGGCCGACAGCTTCGGCCCCGTGCAATCATGGTTGTTATCCCAGCGAGCGAACGGGCGGTCGGTGCTTATCATCCACCACGCGGGAAAAGGCGGAGGCCAGCGCGGGACATCAAGGAAGGAAGATACGCTCGATTCGGTCATCTCGCTGGAGCGCCCGCCCGGCTACATCGCGACCGAGGGCGCGCGCTTCGAAGTGCGCTTCACCAAGTCACGCGGTTTCTGGGGCGACGACGCCAAGCCCTTTGAGGCGCAACTTTCCGAAGGCGTCTGGTCAACGTCGGAAATCGTCGCTGACGACTCCGCTGAAGGCCTGTCGACGATGCGCGCCGAGGGCCTTTCCGTCCGCCAGATTGCGGACCGGACTGGGCTTGGCAAATCGACCGTCGACCGGCGGCTGAAGGGGGCCGGCTAATGGGAGTGCTCGACCTCGCGCGCCGTCTCGACGCGCTGTCCCGGTGGGACAGTCCTAAAAGCGTCCCGGTGGGACAGGGTCGAAGCGGCGCTCTGGGCGGGACAGTTGGGACACGCGGGACGGCTGGGGCGAGCGGGACAGTTGGGACACGCGAGCGAAGCGACGACGATGTCGAGGAACGCGCCGGCATGGCGGCGGATCGCGTTCCGACCGTCTATCTCGAAACCCGGCCGCGGATAACTCATCGGAAGCTTTTGCGCGTGTCGGAAGCCGATTGGCGGCGCGCACTCAACGATGGCGGCCTTTTCCTAGACGCCTGGGGCGAGGAAGCGGCGGCGCTGCGCTGGCCAGCTGTAAGGATATTCGATGTCCCTGCGGGCTTTGTCTGGCGACTTCGCGGCGAGCGCGTCGAAACGCTCGGCGCGGATCATGCGCGGCTCGCCGACGGGCGGGCGATGATGCGGAACGAGGAAAGGCAATGAAGCAGGGAAGGCAGTACAAACGCGTCTCGAAGCCGGCAGCGAAAATCAAGCGCGAGGATTACAAGCCGACGCCGTTCGAAGCCGAGGCGACGGCGGCCTATGTTGACGCATCGCCGCGACGCGGGCCGCGCCTGAATCTCAAGATCGAAAGTGCAAACTCCGTCAAGATCGGGGTCGATCATCCTGAACAGGGAATCGGGCAAATCGCCCTAATGCGTGCGATTGGCACGACTGACGCCGAATTTTACAGCGGACTGCTAGGACACATAATCAACGCGAGCAAAGAAAGCGCGCCTTCGAAAGCCGGGGCGAATTTTATGCTTGCAGTGGTCAAGGGAATCGGGCCGCGCGACCAAATCGAAGCGATGCTTGCGGCGCAAATGGCGGCGGTACACGTGGCTTCGATGACGTTCGCCCGACGCCTAGCACATGTCGAGAATATCCCGCAGCAGGATTCCGCGGAGCGCGCCGTCAACAAGCTCACGCGAACCTTCGCGGCGCAAGTTGCGGCGCTTAGGGTCCGACGCGGAATAAACGCTTCATTTGACCGGTAGGCGGCAGGGATTTGGATCGAGGCGCCGCAGAGTTTGGCGTCAGAAACTGCGGCCGCGCTGCTTCTTGAGTTTTTTGATGCGACGGCGTTGGTACGTGTCGATGTCGCGGCCGACGCCGCCGACCACGATCATCAGCGAGTGGCAGGTCGCGGCGTTCGTCGCCATCGACCACTGCCCCGCCGAGTGCGTCGGCATCTTTGCCGCCCGCCGGGCCCGAACCAGAGGCGGCAAGCTCCGCCGACATCCGTAACAGACCGTCAACCGCGGAGATTGCGACAAGCCCTCCGGGTCGGTGGCCCGCATCATAGTTGAGACAGCTTTGTGGCCGGCGGAGTGATCCGCCGGCGGGGCTTTCGTTACTTTCCGAGATGGACGCCGAAGAACGCCGCGATTTCGCCGAAGGCTTCCTTGCTCTCCGGTAGCGTGTCGTCGAACTCGTACTGGGCGTGCGACTGGCCTTCATAGACCTGGAGCGTGGCTTCGACCGCCGCGCGACGCAGATTGCGATGGACACGGACGGTGTTGCTCAAGAGTAGATCGCGCGTGCCGGTGGTCAGGATCGTCGGCGGAAATCCGTGCATGTCGCCATAAACCGGCGAAATAAGCGGGTCCTTGAGATCGTGACCCTTGGCATAGATTACAGTCGCAGCGTCGCAGAAGCCATCGCGGGAAACGAGAATGTTATCGACCTTCTCGTTCGTATAGAAGCTGTCGCCCGTCTTGGTTGCATCTGACATCGGGGTGCCGGATGCAAGAGCGCCTGGCGCCGGAATGCCCTGCTCGCGCGCGCGCAGCACCAGTTCCAGAGTGAGTGCGCCGCCGGCCGACGTGCCGAAGACGCCGACATTTTTAGCCGGCGTGTCCTTCAGCACCGCCTTGTAGACGGTGACAGCGTCGTCGACTGCGGCCGGGAAATAGGCCTCGGGAGGCATGCGGTAGTCGACCGAGATTACCTTGTAATGTCCGTCGGCTGCCATGATGATTCCCTCGGGCGTGCCGGACTCGCCTGGGAAAAGCACGTAGCAGCCGCCGTGGACATGGATCAGCACCTTGTCCTTGTTTTCGGGCGGGATCGTATCGGGCGTCAAAATGTGGACGCGGACACCGTCAATCGTTGCAGCCTCGGATTTCACGCGCAGCCGCTCCAGCATGGCCGGAATGCTCTTGACCGTCGCGGCCGCCTGCACGTCCGCATAGGCGCGGGCCTCTTCGCCGGTCTTCCAGAGCTTGTCCCAGTCTGGATTGAGCGGCGCGCCGATGAACTTTTGCATTCCTGGGCTGATATCGGCGGTTGGTATTGGCAACGTCTTGGCGGGCACGTCGAGCGGGGCGACATCGGCAGCCATCGCTGCGGCCGGACAAGCCATCAACGCGGCACACGTCAGCATTTGGATCGTTCTCATAGGATTTCCTTCCTGATTATTTCCGCACTGGTCGAAGGGGACGACCCATCACCCTCAACATGTCCGGACCTCGTACGTCGGCATACGCGGCCAACCCAGCGCACCTTGCGGGCAGGAGGCAACTGGGCTCGCCTCCTCCTCAGCGCGACTGCTCTAGCACGTAGCAGACCGTGCGAAAACTCGGCGCAGCGCGCTTAATGAGGATCGCAGGTTCAAACCCACAGCTCTGGAACCGCCCGAAAATGCTTCTCAAAACTCATTCGCAAAAACCGTCTCTCGAAACCCCAATCTTCCGCCGAGTTTCGAGTCGGCGCGATACGCAGCCGCGAATGACCGCAAAGGGTGAAAGCAGTCGCTCCTTCGGCTTATCGATTCGTTCGCCTCGCCTCAAAACGGCCCGGCGTCCCCTTTCTTGACTTCGAAAAGATCAACCCACCTCACCTGCCGCCGTGCGCGCTCAGACTGCGGCTTACCAAGGCTCAAAATTGACGTTAGCAATGGAACATCGCGCTTCACAATTAGTTTACGCTCCGCCCTCGATGACGCGGGTTATCCCGTTTTTCCCGAGGCCGAAGATGGAAGCGCCGCCCCTGGAGCGAAAACTCGTGGCGATCCTTGCGGCCGATGTCGCGGGTTACAGCCGCATGATGGGTCTCGACGATGAAGGGACGCTCACGACGCTTTCCGCGTTCCGATCCGTAACGGACATGCTCATCGAAAAGCACACGGGTCGAATTTGTGGGACAGCTGGCGACAGCGTTCTCGCCGAATTCGCAAGCGTTCTCTCGGCCGTGCAGTGCGCCGTGGAAATCCAGACCGACTTGGGTCGCGCCAATGAGGAACTCGCGGAAGATCGCAGGATGCGGTTTCGCATCGGCGTTAATGTCGGTGACGTCATGGTCAAGGACGGTGATATCTTCGGCGACGGCGTGAACATCGCGGCTCGCATAGAAGGTCTCGCGGAGCCCGGCGGCATCTGCATCTCGCGCGGTGTTCATGACCACGTTATGCGAAAGACCACTTATCGGTTCGAAGACCTTGGCGAGAAAAGCGTCAAAAACATCGCGCAGCCGATTCGAGTCTTCCGCCTAATATTCGATCTCGCCGAAATAGAAGCTGTCGGGATGGACGATGATCAGGTCGCGGCTGTATCTCGCCAAGTGATTTCGCAAAAT
>JAYVYJ010000104.1:0-10114 GCA_043784465.1 Hyphomicrobiales bacterium | reverse complement strand
AGGCACGGCGGTCGATGATCGCGCGGGCTGCGCGGTGGTTGTCGAAGCCGCCCGCGCGCTGCTCGCGACGACGGATCGCCCGACCGTGCATTTCGTGTTCTCCGTGCAGGAGGAGTTCAATTTGCGCGGCGCCGTCGTCGCGGCGCAGGCGATCCAGCCCGACATCGCCATCCAGATCGATCTGATGCTCGCCACCGATACGCCCGACATGGCGGCCCGCGGCGACGTGACGCTCGGCGGCGGTCCTGCGATCAGCCTCTACAGTTTTCACGGACGCGGCACGCTCAACGGCACGCTGCCGCATCCCGCTCTGGTTCATCTGTTCGAGGCGAGTGCGGAAGCGCAAGGGATCGCCCTGCAACGAAGCGCGCAAATGGGCGTGCTGACGGACGCTTCCTATGTGCAACTGGTAGGGCGAGGCGTCGCGTCCATCGACGTCGGCTTCCCTTGCCGTTACACACATTCCTCGCTGGAGGTCTGCGATCTCGGCGACCTCGTCGCGCTGACGAGCCTGCTCGCGGCGGCGATCTCGTCCGTCGGCTCCGGCTTCCCGCTCAACCGCGACGCGTTCGATCCATGAAAGCCTATCTGGGCATCGACATCGGCACCTATGAATCGAAAGGCGCCCTCTTGGATGCCGAGGGCCAAGTGCTCGCGAACGCCGCGCGCCCTCATAGGATGATCGTGCCGCAGCCGGGGTGGGCGGAGCATCGGGCGGAGGAGGATTGGTGGGGCGATTTCGCCTCGATCAGTCAGGAATTGATCGCCCGCTCTGGGCTGGCGCCCGGCGATATAAAAGCGGTCGGAGCCAGCGGCGTCGGTCCCTGCGTGCTGCCCGTCGACCCAGACGGCGCGCCGCTCTGTAACGCCATCCTTTACGGCGTCGACACCCGCGCGGCGCGCGAGATCGAAGACCTCAACGCCGCCATCGGCGAGCCAACGCTCTTCGAGCGCTGCGGCAATGCCCTGACCTCGCAATCGACGGGTCCAAAGATCCTCTGGTTGAAACGTCATCGCCCGGAGGTCTATGCGCGCGCGCACAAATTCCTCAACTCGACGTCGTTTCTGGTTCACAGGCTCACCGGCCGCTTCGTCGTCGATCATTATACCGCCGCCAACGCCAGCCCGCTTTACGACGCCGGGGCGCTGGCGTGGACCGCCGATCTGGCCCCTGACATCGTGTCGCTGGAACGGATGCCGGAACTGGCTTGGAGCACGGAGATCGCCGGCGGCGTCACCGCGCGCGCGGCGGCGCAAACCGGGTTGGCGGAGGGCACGCCCGTCATCGTGGGAACCATCGATGCGGCCGCCGAAGCGGTCAGCGTCGGCGTGCTCGCGCCGGGTCAGATGATGCTGATGTATGGCACGACGATCTTCACCGTCCTCGTCGCCGCCTCCCGCGCACGCGACGCGAGGCTGTGGTGGGCGCCATGGCTATTTCCCGGCCAGCACGCTGCGCTCGCCGGGCTAGCGACCAGCGGGGCGCTGACGCATTGGTTCCGCGATCAACTGGCGCCGGAAGGGAATATGTCGGCGCTCGCGGCCGAGGCGACGACCTCGCCGCCCGGCGCGCGCGGCCTCGTCTTCCTGCCCTATTTCTCCGGCGAGCGCACCCCGATCTACGATCCCCAAGCCAAGGGCCTATGGTTCGGCCTCAATCTCACGCACACGCGCGCCGACCTCTATCGCGCGCTGCTGGAAGGCATAGGTTTCGCCACGCGGCATGTGTTGGAAACCTACGCCGAGGCGGGGCTTGCGCCGGCCTCGATATTTGCCGTCGGGGGCGGCGTGCGCAACAAGGTCTGGCTACAGGCCACCTCCGACATCATCGAGCGGGAGCAGACAAGTCTGAAGTCGAACCTCGGCGCGGCCTATGGCGACGCCTTCCTCGCCGCGCTCGCGCTGGGCGACGTCAATGCGAACGAGATCGGGCGCTGGAACCCGCCGGAAGCGCGTATCCTGCCGAACGCCGATCTTGGCCCCTTGTATGACCGCCGCTACGCGATCTTCCGCGAACTTTACGTGCGCAATCGCGATCTGATGGCGCAACTCGATGCGTGACGCGCCTGCTTGCCTCGCCGCGCGATTTGATTTACCGATTTATGGAATATCGTGAAGTAGGACGGTTTTTCGGGGAGGCGGCCTTGTCGTCACACGAGGGAAACGCGCCAAAATTCGCCGCACGGCTGAACTCGTTTCGGGTCCGCGAGCGCGAATACTGGCCGGGCCGAAACGGCAAGCCGACCACGTTTGACCTCGTCGAGCGGGCGTCCAAGGTCAAGGGCCTCACCTGCGTAGACCTCAACTACCCCGACCACCTTTCGACCTACGACGCCAGAGATCTCGTCAACGACATGGAGAAATGCGGGGTCGCGCTGAACGGCTTCGCCATGCGCTATTACGATCTCGACGCCTATCGGCTGGGGGCCTTCACCCATCCCAATCCCGCCACCCGGCGCGCCGCCATCGATCTGACCAAGCAGGGCCTCGACGCGCTGACGGCCGCCGGGGCCGGTTTGATGACGCTGTGGATGGGGCAGGACGGGTTCGACTATTCTTTTCAGGCCGACTATGGTCGCCTGTGGGAAAACACGATTGACGCCATCCGTGAAGTCGCCGACCATAATCCGTCGATCGACATAAGCATCGAATACAAGCCCAACGAACCCCGTTCGTTCAGCCTGATGCCCAACGTTGCGACGACGCTGCTGGCCATCCGCGAGATCGACCGTCCCAATCTCGGCGTCACGCTTGATTTCGCGCATGTGCTCTACGCCGACGAGATGCCGGCCTACGCCGCCGTGCTCGTAGCGCGCCATTCGCGGTTGCTCGGCGTGCATCTCAACGACGGCTACGCCAAGCGCGACGACGGTTTGATGGTGGGCGCGGTGCACCCGATCCAGACGCTCGAACTGCTCTATGCGCTCGACCGCATCGGCTACGACGGCGCCCTCTATTTCGACACGTTTCCCGACACGACTGGCCTCGATCCCATCGGCGAGGCTGAGGCGAACATCGCGACGGTCGGGGCGCTGCGCAGAGCGGCGCAGCGGCTCAAGAACAACGAAAGTCTGGCGCGCGCCATCGAAAATCAGGACGCGGTGACTTCGCAGGGGATCGTGCGGACGGCGCTTTACGGAACCTGAGCCTTTCGAAAAGCCGTCTTGTCCCGACAGAAATGCCAAAGCAAGTTGTGTTTGAAAAGCTGCACCGTCACGGCGAGCGAAGCGAAGCGGTCCTGCCGCGGCGACTACACGTGTCGTCAGGAAGAGCAGCGACCGATCGGGACCGCTGGATCGCGTGGCTACGCTTGCTATGACGGGAAGCCGCCAAATCCAGTCAATAGCAACGTGCTCTGGGTTCACAATTCAACCGACCTTGGAAAGGAAATGATTATGGCCTTCGATCCGAGGACCGTGGGGCCCCGGATTCGCATGCTACTGCCGGAATTGACAACTTCGGAGGCGCGGATCACCGAAATCCTGCTGCGCAGCGACGGAGCGGTGGAATCGCCGCTGAAGGCGGTCGCGGAGGAGGCGGAGACTTCCGAGGCGATGGTCGTGAAGACGGCCAAGCGGCTGGGCTTCAGCGGCTACAAGGAGTTGCGCTCGGCGTTGAACGCCTACAAAAGCCAGCCCCGCGTCGATCTGCATCAGGAGATCACGCCAGACGACACGGCGCAGACGATCGTGCAGAAGGTGTTTCGCACCTCGATTCAGGCGCTGGAGGAGACGCTGGCGATCCTCGACATGGAGGCGTTCAGCCATGCGGCGGAATTGCTGCATGGCGCCCGTCAACGCGATTTCTATGGGCTGGGGGGGTCGGCGCAGATCGCGCGCGACGTCGCCCACAAGTTCCTGCGCATCGGCATCCGCGCGAGCGTGCAGGACGACACACATATGATGGCGATGTCGGCCTCGCTGCTGCGCGCGGGCGATGTGGTCGTCGCCTTCTCCCATTCCGGGCGCACCTCCGGCGTGCTGGATTCGGTGCAGATCGCGCGCGCCAACCGGGCGAGCGTGATCGCCGTCACCAACTACGCCTCGTCGCCGCTCGCGGAGATGAGCGACGTCGTTTTGTGCGCGACCGCGCAAGGGTCATATCTGACGAGCGAGAACGCCGCCGCGCGGATCGCCCAACTCAACATCATGGATGCGATCTTCATCGCCGTGGCGCAGAAGGGCATTCAGGCCGCCGAGGCCAGTCTGGTCAAGACGATGGCGGCGGTCAGCGCCAAGCGAAAATCCTGACGAGAGGAAAAGCCCATGCCCGCCTTCGACGTCATCGTTTGCGGCAGCCTGCATCTCGATATCATGGTCTATGCGCCGAGCCTGCCAAGGCTGGACGAAACAACCGTCGGCACGCGATGGGCGCAGCAAAGCGGCGGCAAGGGCGGCAATCAGGCCGTCATGGCGGCGCGGGCCGGCGCGCGCACCGCGATGATCGGAAGGGTGGGCGACGACGATTTCGGCCGGCGTTTGCGCGCTCATCTAACAGCGGCGCGGGTCGACACGCAAGCGGTGCTCGTCGATCCGGTGGCGGGGTCAGGGATGAGCGCGGCAATCGTGCGCAACGACGGCGAATATGGCGCCGTCATCGTCTCGGGCGCCAATCTCGGGATAGCGCCGCAGGTCGCCACGGACGCGTGGTTGGAGATCGGAGGCGCGCGCGTTCTCGTGCTGCAAAACGAGATACCCGACGCCGCGAACGCCGCCGTGGCCAAAGCGGCGCGCGCGGCGGACGCTTTGGTGATCCTCAACGCGGCGCCGGCGCGCGCGCTGTCGTCAGCGGTTTGCGCGGCTGTCGACATGCTCGTCGTCAATCGCGTGGAGGCGGAGATGATGAGCGGGGAAAGCGTGCGCGACGAGGCCGGCGCCCGCCACGTCGTCGCCGCGCTGGGCGCGCTCTACAGGAACGTAATCGTCACGCTCGGCGGCGAGGGGCTGTTTGTGAAGACCACCGATGAGGCGATCCGCCAAATTGCGCCCAAACCCGTCAAGGTCGTCTCCACGCACGGGGCCGGCGATTGTTTCGTAGGCTCGCTTGCCGCGAAGCTGGCGCAGGGCGGCGGCGTGATCGAGGCCGCCGAATTCGCCAACGCCGCCGCCGCCGGGCATGTATCGCACGACGGCTCTGCTAACATGGGTTGACGCCCTGCCCTATTCCGTCAATCGGGCGTAAGCCGCCGCCAGTCCCAGAATGATAGCGCCGAATAGAATCTGCTTCGCCGGCTCCGAGACATCCAACAAGGTGAGAAGACTTGTCAGCACCGTCAGGATCAGCGCGCCGACGATTGTTCCGGCATAACCGCCGCGCCCGCCGAAAATCGAAGTGCCGCCAATCACTACGCACGCCACCGAAGGCAAGAGATAGCTTTCGGCCAGACTGAGATCGGCGGCGTTGGTTCCCCCCACAAGAACCAGCCCGGTGATCGCAGCGAGGATCGAACACAGGAGATAGTCGACAAACAGCACGCGCCACACCCGGACGCCCGAGAGATGGCAGGCCTCGCGATTGTCGCCGACGGCGTAGACGAGCCGGCCAAAGCCCGTGCGGTGCAGTCCGAACAGGATAAGCCCGCCGATCGCGATCCACAGGAACAGATCGACCGGCACGAACATCGCGACCTTGCCGGACCCGAGCGTCTGGATGATTTCGGGCACATGCGGCTGACTCGCCATCATCTGCTGGCTGTAGACGATCATGATCCCGCCGGTCATCAGGCCGGTGCCCAGCGTCATCACCAGCGGCTGCACCCGCAGCAGCGCAACTCCGATTCCGTTGACGGCGCCCACAACCACGCCCAGCGACAACGCGATCGCCAGCGCGTAGACGTCGCCGCGCGTGGCGTTGGTCGCCAGCAAATACGCAGAGCCGGTTGCGACCGCCGAGACCGACAGATCGATGCCGCCCGTCAGCATCACCAGCGTCTGCCCACCCCCCATGATGGCGAGCGGCGCCGCGAACATGATCGCGTTTGACGCCCACAGCGGCGTGACCGTCCCCGGACGGACGATTTCGACGAACAACACGAACAGCGCCAGCAGCAGGATCAACGCATAGAACGTGTGGGTGCGCAGGAATTCGAACGCGGCCTTCATTTGCGGTCCTGAAGATAGGCGAACAGCCCCGCGACCATCACCACGAGCACGATCAGCGAACCCTGAATGACCTGCCCATAATTGGGGTCGATGCCAAGAAAGATGAGGTCCATCGGCGCGAGCGTGAGCAACAGCGCGGCGATGACCGGGCCGACCATGCCGCCGCGCCCGCCCTGAAGGCTGACGCCGCCGATCACGATCGCCGCGACGCTGCTCAACGTGTAGTAGGAGCCTGCGAGCGGCGCGCCGATGCCCGTCGTCATCGTCAGCGTCATGCCGCCGACCGCGCAGGCCAGGCCGCTGAACACATAGGCGATGGTGCGCGCGTTGCGCACGTTGACGCCGCTGCGAAAAGCCGCGACGGGGTCGCTGCCGGCCGCATAGATCAACAGGCCGATGCGCGAGTAACGGATCGGCAACCAGATTGCGGCGATCGCGACGATCATCACCACAAGCGCGTTGGGCAACCAGGGTCCGAAATCTTCGCCGGAGGCGAGGTTCAGAAAGGCCGCAGGCGCGCCCCCGCCCGGCCGTTCAAGAATGAGCAGCGCCACGCCGCCCCAGATAAAGCCCGCCGTCAGCGTCGCGACGACATCGGGGATACGCGAGGCGGCGACGACCAGACCATTGATAAGGCCCAACGCCGCCCCTGCGGCCAGCACGAGCAGCGAAATGAACAGAGATTGCGGGAAACTTGCGTGATGCATGAGGCTTGCGGACAAGACATTGGCGACGGCGATCTGCGATCCCACTGAAAGATCGATCCCGCCGCTGATGACGACGATGGTTTGCGCGGCGGCGGCGAGCGCGAGCGGCAGTGCGCCGAGCGCGAGCGACTGGAGGTCGAAGGCGCCGAACCCGGGATGGGCGAGCTTGGTGAGCGCAAGCGCGACGACGAGCAGCAACGGCATCGCCAGCGCGCGAACCGCCAGACCGGCGACGCGCGTACGCGAAGCACTGGTTGATGTCGTCGCCGTCATGGCGATGCACCCCCATGCGGTAGACCGTGCGCGGCGCGCATGAGACGGGCTTCGCTGGCGTCGGCGGCCCCCATTTCGCCGGAGATGCGTCCTCCAAACAGCACGATGGCTCGGTCGCAGGCCAGCCGTATCTCCGGCAATTCCGACGTGAACAACAGCACCGCCGCTCCCTGCTCGGCGACCTCGCGCAACAGCGCGTAGATCTGGCGTTTGGTTCCAATATCGATGCCGCGTGTGGGGTCGAAGCAAAGTAGCGTCTTAAACCCGGCGGCGATCCAGCGCGCGATCACGACCTTCTGCATGTTGCCGCCGCTCAGACGGCGCACCTCCGCCGCCGCGCGCGTGTCGATTTGCAGCTTCGCCACCGCTTTGCCGACGCGAAGCCGTTCCGCGCCAAGCGCGATCGGCCCCCAATCGCGCAGCCGCCCAAAGCCCGCCAGCGCAACATTCTCCTGGATCGATCGTTGCGGCAGAAGCGATTCCAGCCGATTGGCGGGTACGAGCACGAGGCCGGCGCGAATGGCGTCTGCGGGATGACGCAGATTCAGCCGCTGGCCGTTCGCCGACACATGGCCAGACGCGGCGCGACGCACGCCGGCGATGCAGTCGAACAACGCCTCCTGCCCCTGCCCTTCGAGCGCCGCGACTCCCAGCACTTCGCCGCGCTGGACCTTGAACGACACCCCGTTCAGCGCGCGGCCATAGGCGAGGTTCTCCACCTCCAGCGCGGGCGTCTCCGTCACAGCTTTCGAGGACCTGCGCGAGACCCGCGTCGCGGCGGCTTTGGCGACTTCGGCGCCGAGCATCATGTTGACGATTTTCTCCTCCGCCCCTTGCGTGGCCGTAACGCCCACCGTCACGCCGTCGCGCAGCACGGTGGCGCGGTCGCACAGCGCCGTCACTTCCGCCATGCGGTGCGAGATAAAGATGACGCTGGAGCCGCGCCGGCGCCATTCGCGCACGACCTCAAACACCCGGGCGGCCAGGTCCGCCGGCAGCGCCGCCGTAATCTCGTCGAGCATCAGGATCGACGGTTTGGAGGCGAGCGCACGCGCCAGATCAATCAGACGCAGGATGGCGAAGTCAACGCGGCGGGCGGTCATCTCCAGATCGACGTTTTCTATCCCTAAATCGCGCATGGCGGCGCGGACGGCGTCGACGGGCGCGCGGGCGAGGCGCATGTTCTGCGCCACCGTCAGATCGGGAACGATGGCTGGATCCTGGTAGACCGATACGATCCCGGCGCGCCGGGCCTCGGCGGGCGAGCGGAACATTGCGGGCTTGCCGGCAAGCGTCATTTGCCCGGCGTCAGCGGGAAACACGCCGGTGATGATTTTGACGAGCGTCGACTTGCCGGCGCCGTTCGCGCCCATCAGCGCGTGGACTTCGCCCGGCGCCACTTCAAGATCGGCGGAGCGCAACGCCGTCACCGCGCCGAACGTTTTCGCGACTCCGCGAATGCTGAGGAGTGGCGAAGCCTCGCCCATGCTTGTCATTTCTAAAAAAGGGCCGGCGGAATCGCCGCCGGTGTCCAAAAAGGGGCCGGCGGCAGCGCCGCCGGCCGGACGGTTTCGCCTGGGATCAATCAGACCGGATCAGGGGCCTTTGCAACCTATGATCTGGTCCATGTTATAGTGCGTGTAGGGCGGGACCGCGATGGCCACCGAATAGAACGGATCGAGCTTGGCGTTGTAGGCGGCTTTCAGCTTGTCCGCATCCTTTTCGCTGTCCCAGACGGTCGGCGTGATCTTGACCATATGAGGATGTTCCTTCTTCTGAAGGACGTCGAGCGCAAGGCCCAGTCCCGCGCCGCCGACCGCCGGCGGGTTGGAGACGGCGGCGCCGGAAACGCCGTCGCCCTTCATGTTGATGAGCTGGCCGATGAAGCCGTTGTTGTCCGCGCCGACGACGGGCACGAACTTCTTGCCGGCTGTCTTGTAAGCGTCAACCACGGTCGAATCGATGCCCGACGTCCACACGCCGTCGATCGGCTTGCCGGAGGCCAACAAGTCCTTGGTCTCCTGCGCCGTCTTGTTGAGCGCCCAGCCGGAAAACACGGTCGTCACCTTGATGTCGGGATAGCCTTTGGCGACCTCGGTGAAGCCCGCGTGCCGGTCGGCGTCGGCGGGAACGCCGTCGATTCCGCGCATCTCCACGACCGTTCCCTTGCCGCCGAGCTTGTCGAACAGCCATTTGGCGCCGATCTTGGCGTATTCGACCTGATCGTTGGTCAGCACATAGGCCTCGGGCGCGGACACCGCCTGATCGACGGCGACGACGACGATGCCTTTCTCGGCGGCCTGTTTGATGACCGGGTTCAGCGCGTCGCGATCGGAGGGGTTGATGATGATGGCGTTGGCGCCGGCCGAAATCAGGTTACGAATGTCGGCGATCTGCTCGGATGGGCCGCCGTTTCGGTTGGCGACAATCACCTTCGAGACGAGGCCGGAAGCTTCCGCCTCCGCCTTGATCGAACAGATCATCTCCTCGCGCCAGCCGTTGCCGATCAGCGTGTTGGAGACGCCGACGATGTATTTGTCCGCAGCCTGTACGCCGCCTGTGGCCAGCAGCAGCGCCGCAAACGAGGCGCCGTGGATGAGATTTTGCTTCTTCATTTCATTCCTCCCTGTGACTCGCGAGGCTTTGCGCCTCCGCCAGATTCTTAAAGCCTTACCGAAGTCCAGGCGCCGTCGTTGCGGCTGGAGGCGACCGAAGCTTCGATGAACGCTAGTCCAAGCGCACCGTCCCTGACATCGGGCGTCAAAGCCGCGAAGGGCAAGGGCGCGCGTCCCGCGCGGCGCGCCGCCACCAGTTCGGCGGCGCCGAGATAGAGATTGGCGAAACCCTCGACATAGCCTTCGGGATGCCCGCCCGGCATGCGCGAGGCTTCGAGCGCAAGCGCAGTGTTGCCGGGACCGCCGCGTTGAAGCACGCGCATCGGTTCGCCATAAGGGGTGAAACGCAGCAACTCCGGCTCCTCGCCGCACCATTCCAGCCCCGCTTTGGTCCCGAAAACCTTGAGGCTCAGATGAT
>JAYVYJ010000103.1:0-9129 GCA_043784465.1 Hyphomicrobiales bacterium | reverse complement strand
GACTTCACGAGGTTGTGTTCCTTATGTTAGCCGATACGTACGCAGGCGATGGCACGCTTCAATGGACAGACTTGCGTGTTCATTTTGTAAACATGAAGCAGAGAATCAAAAAAACTGATCATCTGGCCAAGTTTCCGTAATGTGAGAAGGGTCGCCTTGGTTAGCCGCAGCGTGACCAAATGGACTTTGTCTTACGAGGTTCTGGAAATCTAGCTGAAAATCGTTGTCTGGCCTTGACCATTCGCAAACAAATATGCTCATTCCCCTGCCACATATGGCGCACGAACTTTGCGCGGCTCCCCTTTCTAATAGGAGCGTGCGCCGTTTCGTATGAACTTCGCACCTGAAACCTCGCCGCGCGGGCGATCGCGCGACTGCAAAGAAAAGTTCGAATATGTCCAACCCGGAACGCATCGCCCTTTTTATCGACGGGGCCAATTTGTACGCGAGCGCGAAATCTCTGGGTTTCGACATTGATTACAAACGGCTGCTCAAAGAGTTTCAGGGCAAGGGGCGCCTCATTCGCGCTTTTTACTATACGGCTTTGGTCGACGATCAGGAATATTCTTCGATTCGGCCGCTGGTCGATTGGCTGGACTACAATGGCTATGCGGTCGTAACCAAACCGACCAAGGAGTTCGTGGATTCCACCGGACGTCGCAAGGTCAAAGGCAATATGGACATTGAACTCGCCGTCACGGCGATGGAGATGGCGAGCTATATCGATCACATGGTTCTTTTCTCGGGCGATGGCGACTTCCGGTCGCTTGTCGAGGCCGTCCAGCGCAAGGGCGTTCGCGTTTCCGTCGTATCGACCGTCTCAACGCAGCCAGCGATGGTCGCTGACGAATTGCGCCGGCAAGCCGATGAATTCGTGGATCTGGTGAGCCTAATGCCGCGAATCGGACGCGATCCCAACGAACGCGCCGCACGCCCGCCGCGCGTGAACCCTTACGCCAATCCTTTGGCGCCGACCTCGCCCGCCACAGCCCCGTCGAGCGAGGATCCGCAACGCGACTGACGGTGAGCGCATGGCGTTCGATGTCTGCGTTTCCCGAGATTGCAATCTGTGTCCACGGTTGGCCGATTTCCGCGCCCTCAACCGGATCGCCTACCCCGACTTCGCCAACGCGCCGGTCCCGAGTTTTGGCGAAGCGAAGGCGCGTCTGCTGATCGTTGGGCTGGCGCCGGGCCTCAAGGGGGCGAACCGGACGGGTCGGCCGTTCACGGGAGATTACGCAGGCGATCTGCTTTATGCGACCCTCCTGCAACTGGGTCTTGCCGCAGGCCGCTACGAGCGCCGTCCCGACGACGGGCTTACGCTTGAGGGCTGCGCCATCGTCAATGCGGTGCGCTGCGTGCCGCCGCAAAACAAGCCGACGCCCGCCGAAATCGGCAATTGTCGCCCCTTTCTGCGCGCGACCCTTGACGCGCTCCCGAGCCTAAAAGTCATCGTCGCGCTGGGGCGGATCGCGCATGAAAGCGTGCTGCGCACACTTGGCGCGCGCCTCGCCGCGCACCCTTTCGCGCATGGCGCGCGCCATGATCTGGCCGCTGCAAAACTCTTCGACAGCTATCATTGCTCCCGGTACAATACGAACACCGGGGTGCTGACGCCGCAAATGTTTCACGACGTGCTGCGCGCCGCGCGCGACGCGATGTAAAACGCCCCAGGGGAGAGCGCCATGTCCGTCAAAATCTTCGGTCGTCTCGGCGAGAAGGACGTCCACGAGATCGAGATCGGCAGTCTGGCAGGGGCGCGCGCCAAAATACTGACCTATGGCGCGGTGGTGCGCGACCTTCGCGTGCCGGTCGGCGGCGCGATGCAGGCGACCACGCTCGGTCTCAATTCCATCGAGGACTACGTCGCCCATTCGCCGAGCTTCGGCGCCGTGCCGGGGCGCTTCGCCAACCGGATCGCGAACGGCCGGTTCGCCATCGACGGGGTGAATTACGAAGTCCAGCGCAAGCCGGGCGACGCCCATTCGTTACACGGCGGCCCCAAAGGATTCGCCAAGTGCGTCTGGACGCTGGAGGGGCAGGGCGAAAACTTTGTCCTTCTGTCGCTGGTCTCGGCCGATGGCGACATGGGGTTTCCTGGCGAGGCGCAAGTGCGATGCCTCTATCGCTTTGTCGAACCGGCGACGCTGCGGGTCGAGCTTACGGCGACGACGGACAAAGCGACGCCGCTCAACCTGACCCAGCACGCTTATTTCAATCTCGACGGTTCGCCCGACATTCTCGACCACGAACTGACCCTGGCCTGCGATTTCTTCACGCCGACCGACGCTTTGCTGATCCCCACGGGCGAAGTGCTCCATGTCGCAGGGACAGCCTACGACTTTAGACAGCCGCGTCCGATCCGCAACGTCGAGAGCGTGGCCTACGACACCAACATCGTGGTTTCGAGTGCGCCCGGGACTGACGGCCTCGCCTTCGTTGCGCGCTTGCGTTCGCTCAAGAACGGTCTTGCGATGGAGCTTCACAGCACCGAGCCGGGCGTTCAGCTTTACGACTCCGCCAAGCTTAACTGCCCCGTTCCGGGGCTCGACGGCGCGCATTACGGCTCGCATGCGGGCGTTTGTTTGGAGCCGCAGGGTTTTCCCGACGGCCCCAATCGCCGGCACTTCCCCGTCCGCATCTTGCGGCCGGGGGACGCCTATTTGAACATCAGCGAGTTTCGCTTCTCGCTGTAAGTCTTAGTCTCTCGCAAGGCTCTCGCCCGGACCGGCTTCCGCCAGCGCGCGACCGACTTCGAGGCCGAGATCGTCCATCGAGGTCTCTTCGCGTACGTTGAGGTCTTCGCCCTTAAGCTGACGCTCGGCCTGCTCGACGGAGCGGGCGACGTTGACGGTCACATGCGCTTCCACTTCCGGGTGCAGGCGCACGGTCAGCTTGTGCAATCCCAGCATCTTGATGGGATGATCGAGCACGACGTGATTGCGGTGAACCGAGAACTTCACCGCTGCGTTGATCGCATCGGAAATGTCGCGCGCCGAGACCGATCCGTACAACTGGCCGGTTTCGCCGGCGGAGCGGATCAGCGTGTAGGTCTGGCCGTCGAGCTTGCCCGACTGCGTCTCCGCGTCCGACTTCAACGCCGCGTTGCGCTTTTCCAGATCGGCGCGGCTCTCCTCGAACTTCTTCTTGTTGCCCTCGGTGGCGCGCAACGCTTTGTGACGCGGCAACAAAAAGTTGCGGGCGTAGCCGTCCTTGACGCGCACGGTCTCGCCCATGTGGCCGAGTTTGGCGACGCGCTCCAGCAGAATGACTTCCATTTTACTCTCCTTCTTAAGTCTTGGGTCGGGGTTTCAGGCTTCGCGCGGCGCGGCCGCGCAAATTGACGAAGCTCTCGGCAAGGCCGAGCAAGGCGAGTGCAGGAAGCACCCATTGCGAGGCGGCCGCGCAAGCGAAATACAGCGCGCCGAGCAAAAGCGGCCGGACCGGGGAAGAGCGCGACAGCGCGTGGAGCGCCGCCAGCGCCGAGAGGGCGTAGAGCGCGCCCAGCGCGCAGGCCGCGATCAGGCCATAGCCGTCAAAAGGCGAGGGCGCGAACAGCGCGACCGCCAGCGCGGCGAGAATCGGCGGGCTGAGCGCGCGTGGCAGACGGAAGCCGGTGGGAATGTCACGCCACGGGCGAGCGAGCCGGCCCGAAAGCTGCACGGAGCGCGCCGCCAGATATAGATTTAGCAAATGCATCAGCGTGCCGCCGACCGCCAGCGCGATCGGGGCGATCTGCACGAGCGCCTCGGCGACGTCCTGCTCGTTCATATCGCCGGGCAACGCCCGCATGGCGCCGCTTTGGTCGAGCGCCTCGCGGATTTGCGCGGCCAGCGCGCTGACCGCCCCCGCATAGCCGCCGCTCGCGAACTGCATCAGCGTCAGTTGCGCCGCGCCGAGCGCGATGAACAGCGCCGCCGCCAGCAGTGCGATGGCGCCGGGGCCGGGCGAAAGACGTGGCGACAAGGCATCGCGGCGGCGCCCATAAACGGCGGGAGCGACGGCGAAAGCCGAGATCAGCCATGCGGGCGCGGCGACGACAAGCATGTAGACAATGGCGAAATCGGGGAAGGCGGCTCCCATGACAAGCCCGGACACTCCCACCGCCGCGAGGCCGGGCGGCAAGCCCCAGCCGAGCGCCGAGATCATGATGGGCAGCGGCGCGACATAGGCGAGCAGCACGGCAAGCGCGCCGGCGCGCAACGCAGCCATGAACAGGACTGCGGCAGCGACGCCGGCGCCCGCGCCGACTGCGTATCTGGAAACCTGTTCGCGCATCGCTGTCCCGCGCCATAAGGCGGTTAGGACGAGGTCGACGCCCCGTCCAGCGGGCCCCGCAAAGGCGGAGCCGTCACATTTCTAACGGATCACGTAGGGCAGAAGCCCAAGGAAGCGCGCGCGCTTGATCGCCTGAGCCAGTTCGCGCTGCTTGATCGCGGAAACCGCCGTGATGCGCGAGGGCACGATTTTGCCGCGCTCGGAAATGTAGCGCGAGAGCAGACGCGTGTCCTTGTAATCGATCTTCGGTGCGCCGGGGCCCGAGAATGGGCAGGACTTGCGGCGACGGAAGAAGGGGCGGCGGGGGGCGGTCGACATCAAAAAGCTCCAGCCTGGGCGTCGTCACGCGGGCGACGGGGAGGACGGTCGGGACGGGGACCGCGCGACCCGCCGGGGCCGCCAAAGCCGCCGCGATCGTCACGGTCGGAATCCTCACGCTTGCGCAGCATCGCCGAGGGGCCCGCCTCGTGCTCTTCAACTCGCAACGTGATGAAACGGATCACGTCCTCGTTGTGACCGAGCTGACGCTCCAGCTCGGTGATCGCTGCAGAGGGGGCCTCGATGTTCATCAGCGTGAAAAACGCCTTGCGGTTCTTCTTGATCCGGTAGGCTAGGGACTTTAGGCCCCAGGGTTCGACCTTGGAGACCGAACCGCCCTGCGCGGCGATGAGAGTTTTGAGGGTGTCCGTGAGCGTCTCCACCTGCTGGGCGGTGACGTCCTGACGCACGATGAATACGTGCTCGTAAAATGCCATAGGCGTTGTCCTTGTCCTGACCGCAAACGTCCCGCGCAGAGCCCTTCGAGCCCGTCAAGGCTCGAACCGGTATCTTCGAAGGCGGAGACACGGGAAGACGAAGGTTTTACGCTTCTGCCGCGCAAGCGCGGCCTTCCGTTCAGCCCCCAGCAGGACGCTTCGGAGAACGCTCGTATAGACGGCGCTGAGACAAATGCAACAGCAAATTCGTCGTGTTAAGGGCGAGTGACGCGGAGGCCTCCATGCGCAATCACTTTCTCAGCTTCGCCCGCTACAACGCCTGGGCCAACGCGCGCCTCTTCGCGGCCGCGCTGGACCTGCCCGACGCGCTCTATCGTCAAAACGTCGGCGTGTTCTTCGGCAGTCTGCATGGCACGCTCAACCACCTTCTCGTTACCGACAGGATGTGGCTCAGGCGCCTGACGGGAGAGGGCGAGGCACCGACCCGCGTCGACGTCATTCTGCACGAGGACCGCCACGATCTCGCCCGCGTGCGGATCGCCGAGGACGCACGACTGCTCGCGACGATCGTCGGCTATGACGAAGCGGCGCTGGCGCGCGCGGTCGCCTATCGCACGACGTCGGGCGCCGCCCACGAGCAAATCGTCGCCGACATTCTCGCGCATCTGTTCAATCATCAGACGCATCACCGGGGACAGGCCCATGCGGCGCTGTCGATCCTCACGGGCGCCGAGCCGCCCTCGTTCGACCTGCTCCAGTTCCAGCGCGGCGCGCCGGCCCCGGACTTTTCAGCGTAAAATTTGCGCCGCCCATCGCACCCAACGTGTTCTGCCAAATCCCGCCTCAGACGAATCTTACCTGCGCCGCCGTGATCGCGAAAGTTTGCACACCCACGAAGGTGGCCGTGTCGTTGGCGTCGAGCGTCAGCACGGAATCGTCGCCTTGTTGCGTAAGGGCGGCTTGGAAAGCGTGAAAATCTGCAAACTCCGTTTTTGAGAGCGCGATGACGTCCGTGGATTGAAAATTGCTGATGGTGTCCCGGCCAAACCCGCCCTCGAACGTAAGAAGATCGTCGTCGTGGTAATTCGCCAGGGTCGCCGAATTGGCTCCGGCGCTGAAATAGACGTAGAAATTCGAGCCAATGAGCAAGGCCGTCGCGTCGTTCAGCGTAACGGCGCCGCCGCCTTCGACAACGTCGGCGTTTGCGCCCGTGTCGTAAAGACTGAGCGCATCATTACCGGCAAAAGCCAGTATCGTGTTTCCACCGCCGAAAACGGAAGTCTGTGCGCCGTTCAAAGTAAGAAACTGATTCTGCTCATACACATTGTCCCAACGGCCGTCCGTCGCGGAAATCGTCACGTCGGCGAAACCCGATGCGTCGAGATATACCTTGTCGTCGCCGCCTATGACTTCGACGCGGGAATTGCGCACGATGGCGACGCCGTTCTCGGCATGTACGCGTGTTGCCAAATAGCTATAGGAATAGGTGTCGTAGATGCTGACTTCCGCGCCTGCGCCGTCGAGATAAATGTCGCCGACGGCGCCGAAGACGCTGGCCTGCGCGCCGTTGATCGCCAGGGTCTTTGCGTTGCCGTAGACAAAGTCCCAATTTCCGCCGGTCTGGTAGAGGCTCGCGGCATCGTCGTCGCCGCCGGAGAACTCGACCCTCTGGCCGCCGCCGAATACGGACGCCTGTGCGTCGTGGAGCGCTACAGTTCCTGCCGCTCCCCTAACCTGATCCCATATGCCCTGAGTGTAAGAGAGATAAGCGACGCCGCCGGCGGCGAGGAAGTCGACGAGCGCGCCGCCGCCGACCGAGACGACGGCGCCGCCTTGGAGCGACACCGTTCCCGCGCCATAAACCGTGTCAAATTGGCCCGCGTTAAGGTCCAGCACCACGTGGGAGGCCGAACCGCCAACGAGCCAGATCCAATCGCCGGAACCGTGGATGGCGGCCGTCGCGTTTGTGAGCGTCACGGTGACCTCGTCGCCATTGACCAGGTAGGCGTTCCCCTCATTCCCATAAAGGCTGACCGCGTTGACTCCGGAGACGGAGTTGATCGTGATGACGTTTCCCACGACGGTGCGCGAAGTCACGCCGAGGACGTTCAGCGACGCGCCGTTGAGGTTTACCGTTCCGCTCGAAGCGTAAAGCGTGTTCCAGCCATTCGCCGCGCTCGAAAGGTTGAGAACGTCGTTGCTCGGATCGAAGAAGATGACATTGTCCTGGCCCGAGAGCGTCACATGGGCGTGGACCACGATTATGGCGCCGCCCCCGCCAGAGGAGTTTACGGTCTCGTCGTAATAGGAGCTCGACGGCCCGTTGAAACTCACCTGATCGCCAACGCTGGCGAAAATTACGGTGGCGTGATCGCCAAATACGGCGAGCCAGGTGTCGTCGAGCGAATAATAACCGTTGTCGCCCGTCACGGAGTTCCAGCCGTTTGCGTGACCTACGAAGGGGTTCACGGCTTGAACGGCTATCGCCGCGCCACTGATGACGACGGCTCCGCTGCTTTTGACCAGCTTAAAATTGCTCATGGCAATGGGCTCGATCACGTTTGACGCACTTCAAGAGAGCGGTTTTTGACCTGAAGTGCAACAGGATTTGGCGGAACGTCGAGTACCCCTGCATGAAGGCGAAAACATTGCAGGCATCTATCGGCGGCGTTAGTCCGGATCGCGGAAACTCAGCACCCGGTCGCTCGGGAAGTCGTAAAATTTTCCCGTCTCCGTCCACTCCGGCGCAAGCAACTTCAGCAGCTTGGGCGCAAGGTCTTCAGGGGTCGGGAGAATCATCGGATCTTCGCCCGGCATGGCGGCGGCGCGCATGCGCGTGCGCAGCGGGCCGGGATTGACTAGCATCACCCGCACGGCGGTGGAGGCGGTCTCGGCCGCGTAGGTGCGCGCCAGCAGGTCGAGCGCGGCCTTGGAGGAAGCGTAAAGCCCCCAATAGGCGCGCGCCGCCGCCCGGCTCGCGACGCCGGACGTGATGAAGACTGCGCGGCCCGTCGGCGCCGCCCGCAACAGCGGATCGAGCGAGCGGATCAGCCGGAAATTGGCGGCAACGTTGACGGCGAACACGTCCGCGAACTGTTTGGGCGAAATATGGGGCAGGGGCGAGATCGGCCCCAGCAGCCCCGCATTTCCGACAAGTCCGTCCAAGTGCCCCCAGCGTTCGTAAATCGAGCCGCCGAGCCGGTCGAGCGCATCGTGGTCGGCGAGGTCGAGCGGCACAAGCGTCGCCGAGCCGCCCCCTGCTCGGATTTCGTCGTCGAGCGCTTCCAGCGCGCCTTGCGTGCGCGCCACCGCAATGACATGCGCGCCTTCCCGCGCCAGCGCCACCGCCGCCGCGTGGCCGATGCCGCGCGAGGCGCCCGTCACCAGAACGACGCGGGGGGAGGCGGGGTCGGCCATGCGGGCTCCGTCGGAATGGGTGTCGCGCGGTCCCGTAGCAAGATATCGCTCGCGTTTCCATGCTTTTGGCGAGCGGCTTTCGCGCCCTTTGTGCGAACGGTGCGGTGTTGTATAGAGTTACCCGGGGGGCCATTCCCGTTTGGGAGCCCGAGGCTGCGGCGAGGGATGCGATGACCGGGGCGAGTGTGGCGGATGCTGAATCCGCGCGAGGGGCGGCGCGCACCGTGACGCGGGCCGATCTGGCCGAGGCGGTCTATCGCCGCGTCGGCCTGTCGCGGGCCGAATCCGCCGATCTCGTGCAGAGCTTTCTGGAAGAGATTTCCGCCGCCGCCGAGCGCGGCGAGACCGTCAAACTTTCTTCGTTCGGCTCTTTCGTCGTCCGTTCCAAGAGCCAGCGCATCGGCCGCAACCCGAAAACTGGGGTCGAGGTGCCAATCCTGCCGCGCCGAGTGATGGTCTTCAAACCGTCCAACGTACTGAAGGCGCGCATCAACGGAGATGAGGCGGAGGCCGAAAACTGAGCGCGGAATTCGACGCCACCGACGAAAAAAGCCCCGGCGCCTTTCGCACTATCAGCGAAGTCGCGGACGAGTTGAAGCTGCCGCAGCATGTGCTGCGGTTCTGGGAGACGCGCTTCTCTCAAATCAAGCCGCTCAAACGCGGAGGCAACCGCCGCTATTACAGGCCCGAGGATATCGACCTGCTGCGGGCGATCCGC
>JAYVYJ010000102.1:0-4475 GCA_043784465.1 Hyphomicrobiales bacterium | reverse complement strand
CCCGCGCCGAGTTGGCGGCGCAAGGTCGGGCTTCGCCGCCATCTGCGTGCGCTCGACATAGGCCAGGGCCAGCGCGCAGGCGGCCATCTCCGCGCGCGTAAAGGCGCCGAAACCTTCCAGCGTCTCTACGCCATAGAAATCCTGCACCCGCCGCGTTTGCGCGGCGACGTCGCCGCCGTCGCGGCCCATCGGCGAGGCGGGTATCGCTAACTCTCCCAGCAGGCGCGCGAATTCGGGCTCCTCGCACAAAGAGGCCGCCGCGACGATCTCGCGCGGTTCGGCGCGGCCGATCTCGGCGCCGAGGCCCGCCTCGTCGGTCTCGCCCAGAATGACCGCCCCGGTGGAAATATCCACGCTCGCAAGCCCGTAGAAGAGGCGCCCTTCGACTTTCACCCGCGCCACCGCCATCAACGCCTGCGTGCGCCCCGGCTCCAGCAACCGTTCTTCCGTGATCGTGCCGGGCGTGACGAGCCGCACCACGTCGCGCTTGACGACCGATTTGGCCCCGCGCTTTTTCGCCTCCGCCGGATCCTCGATCTGCTCGCAGACGGCTACGCGATGGCCCAGGCCGATCAACTTTTGCAGATAATCGTCGGCCCGCTCCACGGGCACGCCGCACATGGGGATGTCGTCGCCCAGGTGCTTGCCGCGCTTGGTCAGCACGATGCCGAGCGCCTGAGACGCGATCTCGGCGTCCGCAAAAAACATCTCATAGAAATCGCCCATCCGGTAGAACAGCAGACTGTCCGGGTTGACGGCCTTGATCTCCAGATATTGCGCCATCATCGGCGTCGGCTGGGCGCCGGTTTCCATCGCTTTGTTCATGACCCCTTGTCGTCGCTCTCTTCGCCAACGACCCTAGCAAGCCAGAGACGTGCGCGCACGACGGCTCCTGCGGAAGGTGTGGACGGCGTCGATAATTGCGTTCCCGCCGGCTGTCGCTCGTAAGTGACACAATATCGAAGTCCGCCCGACTCGCGATTTTCAGGCTTGGCGCAGGAAATTGAAGGATTTGCGGGCGCGAGCGGCCATCGCGCGCCGGATTATTTGAATGCAGAGCGTGAGATTCGGCCCGGGCTTTCGTGTGTACCTGCACAGGCGCGGCGACGTCGTCGTGATTTTGCCGGGCGGCGGAGACAAGAGTTCGCAGAGCGCCGGCATTATCCGTGCGAAAGCGCGGGTTGCAGATCTGAAGGGGTGAGATGCCGACGGCCACGCTCCCGGGCGATCCCGCCGAGGATCTTTTGGACGCGCAGGAGCAAGCCGGCCTTTTGCGGGAGGCGTTCGCGTCCCGCGAACCAAAATACATAACCGCCGCTCTCGGCGCCGTCGCGCGGGCGCGAGGCATGTCCGGACCGCGGAACGGACCGGCCTTAGCCGCACCTCGCTCTATCGGGCGCTGAGCGACGAGGGCGACCCCCAGTTGTCCACGCTTTCGACCGTGCTTGCAGCTTTGGGTTTCGGGCTTGAATTGGCGCGCGTCCCTGAGCACGACGAGTTGGCCCTCGTTCGCGCGCCGGCGCTCGTCAAATAACTTGCAGGTTGCGTCGCCCCTTCAAATCTTTGGCCGCCATCGTATAGCCGCCGCCGGCCCCGTCGACGAAATGCAGGTGGCCGCGCTCGAACGAAAATGGCGAATAGCAGGTGATTTGCGCGCCCGCCTGCCGCGCGACGCCCCATTCCACGAACGGCGTTGCGGCGAGACGCGCCTCCAGCGCGTCCGCGAAGGCGGGCGAACAATCGAGGGTCGCCTTCAGCCCGTCCTCGAATTTGCGGAAATCGGCGTTGGCGATCAGGTCGGCCTGATATTGCGGCATGTCGAAGCCGCCCGCTTTCAGCTTGAACGTCTTGAACAAAAAACCCAGCCCGAAAATCGCCGCCGCTTTCAACCGCGCAGCCAGGCTCGAAGTCCCGGCGGCGGCGTAAACCTTCGCCTCCAGCGAAATCGCCGCCGCCGGCGGCCCCCCGATAAGGGTATCGAGCGTGACCGGCCGCCCGCCCTCCTCAAGCGCCAGCAGATCTCCGACGAGTTCGGCCAGAAATGGGCCGAATCGCGGGTCGTCCCCGCGCGCGGCGACGATCAGCGACAGGATCAGCCCGTGTTTGGCGGGCGTCACGCCCCATCGGCACGACAGGTCCGTCAGATCGGGCCGTGTCCCCGGCGGCGCCGGTTCCAGTGCGAAGCGCCCCGCCTTGGCCGCCTCGTCGAGCCAGCGCAACCCCCCGCCCGTGAACATCGCGTAAGCGCAATGCGGCGAAGTCCCATAGCGCGCCACCCGGATGTCGCGCCCCGCCGCACGCAGGTCCGCCATCCCGGCCATCGCGATGCGAAGTTCGAAACCGAACTCCTCCTGCGAGAACGTCGCCATCGCCCGGAGCGCCGCTTCCGCCGCAGGCGCGTCCTGGGAGGAGACGGCGAAGCTCGCGCCGTCGCCGCCGAACACGAACGGAAAAGCCCTGCGCTCAAGCGCATTCGAGACGGCCGCGACGACGCCCGCGCCGATCATGTTGACAGCTTTGTAGCGGCCCGCCGCCACCGCCGCGGTGGAGCCTTTCACGTCGGCGAAGCCGACGCGCCAATCGTCGGGCAACCCCTGATAGACGTCGCCCGAGACGGCTCGCGCGAAATCGTCGATCACCGGAAGCGTGTCGTAGAACATGCGCCCTCCCTCAGGGAGCGGGCATCAATGGCCCCGGTCCCTTGCCCAGCCTCAGGTCGCGTCCGTTCTCTATCGCCCGGCGCACAAAACTCTTCGCCCGCTCGACCGCCTCAGGCCAATCGCTTCCTCTAGCGATATGCGCGACGAGCGCGCTCGACAAGATGCAACCCGTGCCGTGCAGGTTTTGCGTCTCGACGCGCGTTCCCGAGAAGCGCCGCACGCCCTGCCCCGTCACGAGCATATCGACGGCCTTTCCGGGTAGATGCCCCGAGCTGTCTGCGATTGCGCCAGTTGCGCGCAAACAGGATCACGCCGCCAACGAGCGGATGGCGCAGCCGCACCATGTCTGCTGGCAGCAGGCGGGTGCTGGCGACGTCGATGATGAGCGGTGCGTGTTGGGCCATCAAGGGCCGCTCTCGACCACGCAAAAACTCGCCGCGTAATCGGTCTCGTCGGTCACGCTCACGTGAACCCTCAAGCCCTGCGCCTCGAACCAGTTTTTAAGCACACCATGCAACACAATGCACGGTTTTCCGGCGTTCGGGTGTTCTGCCGGCAGCTTGGCGATCTCGCACAGCCGCCACGTCATGGGCATACGCATGCCAAGTCCGATCGCCTTGCTGAAAGCTTCCTTGGCGCTGAAGCGCGTGGCCAGATAACGAATGCCGCGCTCGGGCCAGCGTGCGCCGCGCGCGCGCCAAACGGCAAACTCCGCATCGCACAAAATTTTTAACGCAAACCGTTCACCGTGGCGCTCCAGACTGGCCCGGATCCGCCGAATGTCGCAGATGTCGGTTCCTATGCCGTAAATCATGGTGCTTGCCTACGCGGAAGGGCCGGACGCGCCTTCGCGTATGCAACGCAGGTAGTCGGTAATGGTGGCGGCGTAACCCAGTTCCAGTGCATCGGAAATAAGCGCGTGTCCGATCGAGACCTCCGCAACGCCTGGAACCGACTTCAAAAACCAGCTCAGATTGTTGCGGTTCAGATCGTGGCCCGCATTCACACCCAGTCCGGCGTCCAGGGCTGCCTGCGCGGCAGCGGCGTAGCGCTGCGTCTGCGCTTGCTGCCGTGCACCGCCCCAGGCCTGGGCGTAGGGTTCGGTGTACAACTCCACGCGATCGGCACCCATGGCCCTGGCTTGCTGCATGGCCGCCGGATCGGCGTCCATGAACAAACTGACACGCACACCCAGCCTGTTGGCCTCGGCGATCAGCGGCTTGAGACGCTCGCCATCCTGCGCCAGATTCCAGCCATGGTCACTCGTGAACTGGCCTTCACTATCCGGCACCAAGGTGCACTGCTGGGGCCGCAGCGAGCGCACAAAACCCATCAGATTCTGGAACGGGTTGCCCTCGATGTTGAACTCCCGGCCCGGCCATAACGCGAGAAGCTCGGACAGCTCATGTACATCCTGGCTTCGAATATGACGCTCGTCCGGCCGGGGATGAACGGTTATGCCGTTGGCACCCGAACGCAGGCATATCTCTGCCGCTCGCGTCAACGACGGAATGCCCAGATGGCGTGTATTGCGGACCAACGCAACTTTATTCAGATTGACCGAAAGCGCGGTATTTTTCATAACGATTGAATGTCGATCATCATTTGCCGGGTGCGCAGTGTGCCTATCCCGCAATGGTAATTGAGCAAGGCACGTAACTGCGGTTTGAGTTCGCCGATCACCGGAGCGCAGGCGCGCAGGGTGTCAGTAAAAGACGAGTTGTCGGATAGCGACTGTTGCAGTAACAGCCAATGGGCGCCCGCCAGGCTGGCACGGTCCGTCGCTGCCGCCTGCCGCAGCCCGCCCTCCGCGAC
>JAYVYJ010000101.1:0-8013 GCA_043784465.1 Hyphomicrobiales bacterium | reverse complement strand
CGGGGAATTTTCGCTGCTCATGGCGCTGAAGCTAGCGCGAAAAGCGAGGGCGGTAAATCACGCCCGCCCTTATCCCGCGCCCCACACCTCGCGCGCGATCTCGACGCAGCGCGCCAGCTTGGTCCACTGGTCGTCTTCGTCGAGATCGTTGCCGTGCGAGGTGGACGAGAAGCCGCATTGATGGCTGAGCGCGCATTGGTCCAGCGCGACATAGGCCGCCGCCTCGTCGATGCGGCGCTTGACCGCGTCCTTGGTCTCAGCCTGCGCGTGTTTGGACGACATGAGGCCGAGCACGACGGTTACGCCCTTGGGCGTGAAGCGCAGCGGCGCAAAATCGCCGGAGCGTTCGTCGTCGTATTCGAGGAAGAAGCCGTCGATTTTCATTTCGTTGAGCAGGATTTCGGCGACCGGCTCATAGCCGCCCTGCGCCACCCACGCGCTCTTGAAATTGCCCCGGCACAGATGGACCGTGACTGTCATATCTCGGGGTCGATGGGCGATCGCGTCGTTGACGAGCTTGCAATAGAGCCGCACCAGCGCGTCGGGGTCGTCGCCGCGCACACGGGTGCGCTCGCGGATGGCGGGATCGCACAGATAGGCGAGATTCGTGTCGTCGAGTTGCAGATAGCGCAAACCGCGACGGGCGAGGTCGTCGATTTCGGCCGCGTACGCTTTGGTGAGATCGTCGTAAAAGTCCTCCAGCCGGGGATAGACGGCCTGAGCGATCGCCTCGCGGCCGCCCCGAAAATGCAGCATCGAAGGGGCGGGGATGCAGACCTTCGGGGTCTGCGTAACGACGCCCTTGAGGACGTCGAAATCCGCGCCCTGGATGGACGTTTCGTGGCGGACCTTACTCTCGACATGCATGGTCGGCGGCTTGAACCCGACCTGCGTGCCGTCATCCTTGCGAAAAGCCGAGGAGAATTCGCCGTAGCGCACTTCGACTCCTTCGAGCCGCTCAAGAAAATCGACATGGAAATAAGTGCGGCGGAATTCACCGTCGGTGATCCCCTTCAGCCCCACGTCCTGCTGGCGCTTGACGACCTCGCGGATGCACTCGTCCTCCACGACGCGCAAGGCTGAGGCGTCGATCTCGCGGGCGAAGAATTTTTCGCGCGCCGCGCGCAGTCGGAGCGGGCGCAGAAAGCTGCCGACATGATCGGCCCGGAACGGCGGGGACATGGTTTCTCCCTGTGTCGTGGTGATCTAACATTTCGCCCGCGAGTCCGACAGTCTTGCGCGGAGCGACGGCGGCCCCTAAACGCGGTGCCATGCAAACGATCGTCTGCATGCGGTGGGGCGACCGCTTCCCCGTCGACTACGTGAACCGGCTTTATCGCGGCGTCATGCGCAACGTAGCGCGCCCGACGCGCTTCATCGCGTTCACCGACGATGCCTCGGGCCTCGACGAGGGCATCGAGCCGCGCGACATCCCCGCGATCCGTCTGCCTGCGACCGGGCTCGGCGGCAGTCCCTGGCGCAAGCTCGCGCTGTGGTCGAAAGACATCGGCCTGGAGGGCGATTTCCTGTTTCTCGATCTCGACGTGGTGGTGGTCGGCGGCCTCGACGCATTGTTCGATCATGAGCCGGGCAAGCTCGCCATCATCCGCGACTGGAGCGCGCGCGAGAGCGGCAATTCCTCGGCGATGCGCGTTCCCGCCGGGGCCGCGCCGCATCTGGTCGAGCGCTTCGAAGCGGATCCGCTGGGTAAGCGGCGGCGCTATTCCAACGAGCAGGCTTATCTCTGCGCGGAATCGGGCCTGCCGCTCGCGTTCTGGCCAGAGAAATGGGCGCCGGGATTCAAGGCCATGATGCTGCCCCGTTTTCCCCTTAATCTTATCCAGAGCGTGAAATTACCCGAAGGCGCGCGGTTGATCGTGTTCACGGGCCATCCTCGTCCGCATGAGGCGCAGAGGGGCGAGTGGCCGGCGCGCGGGTGGAAGCGGATTTACAAGCGGGTGCGGCCTGTCGAATGGCTGGACGCGCATTGGCGTTAGGGCGTTTGAGCGATGACGCGGTTTTGCGTAGCGGAAAGTCGGCGCTTAAAGGTTTGGCAAGCTTGACGCACGAAAACGGGCTGGGCGCCGCAAATTGGCCGGTTCGCAGAGTTCAAGCTTAAACAGCGTGGGGGGCCGGGGCGGGCCGGTCGCGCGGCGGGGGTTGTAAACGCGTTGGCTTTCGCGAACGACAGGTCGGGCGTCAAGGACGTTCGTGGGCTCAGTCTGGCGGCTTTGGCTTGCCTATGTCTGACGGGTTGCGCGCAGGCGCCGCAGCCTGTCGCCCACCACAGCGGCAAATACAAAGAGCATTTCGCCGAGGGCAAATTCTGGGGCAAGGCCAGCCAGCGCATGTTCGAGGACGGGCAGTCGATCCCGCGCGGCGGCGGGCAATATCTGGTGGGACGTCCCTATACGGTAGGCGGGCGAACCTATTACCCGCATGAAGACGAGCACTATGCCGCCACCGGCATGGCGTCCTGGTACGGAGACGCGTTTCATGGGCGCAAGACCGCCAATGGCGAGATCTACGACAAGCGTGCGCTTTCGGCGGCCAGCCCCACGATGCCGCTGCCGAGCTACGCGCGCGTCACCAATCTGGGGAACGGCTATTCCGTGATCGTGCGCGTCAACGATCGCGGACCGTATGCGGCCGGGCGCGTGATGGACATGTCGTCGCGCGTCGCCGACGTGCTGGATTTCAAGCGGTTGGGTACGGCGCATGTGAAAGTCGAATACGTCGGGCGCGCGCCGATCGAAGGCTCGGACGACGAACAATTGCTGGCCACGCTGCGCACCGACGGCGGCCCCGCCGATCTTGGCGGCGCGACGATGGTCGCGCAGGCTTCGGGGGCTGGAGGCGGGGTCTTCGGCGCGCCCTCGCCCTCGCCGCCGCCGCCCCCGGAACCGCAGGCCGAGGAGGAGCGTCCCGCAATCGTCGCCGCCGTGGACCGGACGCCGCGCCGGATTCGGCGCGAGGAAGCCGCCGCCGATCCGCCGCCGCGCCGTGAGGCTCGCCCTGACGATTCCGAGAGCGACGACGCGCCGCGCCGCGTCGCGGCGCCGCTTCCGCCAACGCGTCCCTACGATCTGGGCGCCCGGCAGGCCTCGGTGTTTCCGACGCCGCCTTCGCGGCACGGTTCGGGCGAACGGGCGCTCTATTTCGCCGATCCGCCGCGCGCCCATGACGACCCGCTGGCGCGGATGTTGCGGCGCAAGGCCGCTTTGCGCGACGACGAGTGACGCGGGCGTGGGATTGTCCTATGTCCGGCGCGGGTAGGCCGGGGCTATCAAGGGGACCACGTGTCGTCGAGCGTGCGTAGGGCGCTGGCCGTTGTTGCGCTGCTCGCGTGGGGCGCGGGCGTGAAGGCCGAAACGATCTCGACTACCGCCAAATTCGCGCGCCTCGAAGATTACGACACCGGGACCGTGCTGTTCGACAAGGCGGGCGGGGAGCCGATGGCTCCCGCCTCCACGAGCAAGCTGCTCGTCGCCGAAATGGTCTTTCGCGAGATCAAGGAAGGGCGCCTCAAGCTTGACGACAAGATGCGCGTCTCCGAATTCGCGTGGCGGACGGGGGGCGCGCATTCGCACGGCTCGGCGATGTTTGTCGCCGTCAAGAGCGACGTGCGCGTCGAAGATCTGCTGCGCGGCCTCATCGTGCAATCGGGCAACGACGCGGCGCTGGTGCTGGCCGAGGGGCTCGCCGGGTCGGAAGGCAATTTCGTCGCGCTGATGAACAAGCGCGCGGGCGAACTCGGGCTGACACATTCCCATTTCACCAACGCCTGGGGCCGCAGCGATCCCGACGAGCGCGTGACCGCACAGGACATGGCGGCGCTCGCCCGCCATCTGATCCGCGACTATCCCGAATATTACCATTACTTCAGTGAAAAAGAGTTCACCTGGAACAAGATCCGCCAGCTCAACCGCAACCCGCTGCTGACAATGGACATCGGAGCCGACGGGCTGAAAACCGGAGACACGGCCGAAAGCGGCTTTGGGCTGGTGGGGACCGCCGTTCAGGGCGAGCAGCGGCTGATCGTCGTCGTCAACGGGACCAAGACGGCCAACGAGCGCGCGGAGGAAGCGCGCAAGCTGCTGAACTGGGGGTTTCGCGGCTTCGACGTGCAGACTTTCTTCGCGCCCGGCGATGTGGTCGGCCATGCGGACGTCTACGGCGGCGAGGCGGGGACGGTCGAATTGACGCCCGCGGCGCCGGTGAAGGCGTTTGTGCCGCGCGCGGGGGCCGAAAAGCTGATGGGAAAAATCTTTTATCGGGGGCCGCTCGAAGCGCCGGTCGCGGCGGGGGCGCCGGTGGGGGAGTTGCGGATTTTTCAGGGCGAGACGGAAATGCTGCGCGCCCCGCTCCAGACCCGCACGGCGGTCGCCCGGGGCGGGCTGCTTGGGCGCGCGGGCGACGCGGCGGCGGAACTCGGCAAAGATCTGTTGCGCCGCGCGTGGAAAAAACCGTGAGGCGCGGCGGCTTCATCACGCTGGAGGGCGGGGAGGGCGCAGGCAAATCCGCGCAGACACGCCGCCTCGCGGCGCGCCTCGCCGCGCTGGGCTTCGAGACCGTGGCGACGCGCGAACCCGGCGGGACGCCGCACGCCGAGGCGTTGCGCGCGCTGATCCTTTCGGGGCGCCTGCGCGACAAGGGGCCCGCCGCCGAGGCGATCGCCTTCTCGGCGGCGCGCATCGACCATATCGACGCGCTGATCGCGCCTGCGCTTGAACGCGGCGCGTTCGTCGTTTGCGACCGGTTCGCGGATTCGACCCGCGCCTATCAGGGCGCGGCGGGGTCGCTGCCGCTAGAGTTTCTCGAACGGCTGGAGCATGTCGCCGTCGGAGCGTGTCGGCCCGATCTGACGCTGGTGATCGATCTGGCGCCCGAGGCGGGGTTGGCGCGCGCCGCCGTACGCCGGGGAACGGGCGGGGCGGACCGCTTCGAGGCGGAAGGGCTCGACTTCCACCGCGCGCTGCGCGCCGGGTTCCTCGCCATCGCGAAAGGCGAGCCGGAGCGATGTCAAATCGTTGACGGCGCGCAGGACGAGGAGAGCGTCGGGCGCGATGTCTGGCGGGCGGTGCGGGCGCGCTTTGCGCTCGCTGAAGCGCCAACATGAGACGGCCGGTCAGCGACGAGGGCGCGCCCGAGAGCGACGTTTTCCCCGGCGCGCGGTCGCCGCGCGTCGCGCCGCGCGTGATCGGCCACGAGGCGGCGGAAACCGCCATGCTGGACGCCTATCGCAGCGGGCGGCTCGCCCATGCGTGGCTGTTGAGCGGGCCGGAAGGGATCGGCAAAGCGACGCTGGCTTACGCTTTCGCGCGCTTCGTGCTCGCACATCCCGATCCACAGTCGCCGGAGGTGGCGCGCGCGCTGGACCTGAGCGTGCCGAACAATCATCCCGCCGCCCGGCAACTGACGGCGCTGTCGCATCCCGATTTCGCAGTGGTGCGCCGCGGCTGGAACGCCAAGGCCAAGACGTTTTACAGCGAAATCCGCGTCGAGGACGTGCGTGCTGGCCAAGGCGTGTTTCGGCTTGCGGCGTCCGGGGGCTGGCGGGTGTTGTTGATCGATGCGGCTGACGACCTCAACCGCGCCGGCGTCAATGCGCTGTTGAAAACCATTGAGGAGCCGCCGGATCGGGCTTTGGCGTTGATCGTCGCCCACAGGCCGGGGCGCCTGCCGCCCACGATCCGCTCGCGCTGCCGTCGGCTGACGCTGGAGCCGCTGGCGCCGGACGCCGCGACAAAGATCGTGAGAGGGCAGGGGCCGCCTTGGAGCAACCTGCTCGAAGGCGCGGTCGCGGCGGCGGTCGCCAAGGCCGACGGCTCGGCGCGAGAGGCGTTGCGGCGGCTCGACCCGGACGCGTCCGACGCAGGGGCGGCCATCGAGAGCCTCGTGTCGCGGCTGCCGAGCGTCGACTGGCGCGCGGCGCTGCGGCTCGCCGACCGTTTCGCGGGGGCGACCGGGGCGGAGGCGCATGAGCGCTTCGTGCTGGCGCTCTACGACTGGCTCGCCGCAAGGGTGCGCGCGACCACGACCCCCGCGAAACTGGAAATCCTGGCGGACGTGTGGGACCGCCTGCGCCGCGCCGCGCGCGACGTCGAGGCGCTCAACATCGACCGCAAGGCGCATGCGCTGGCGGCGTTGCAGGAAATCGCCGAGCGCGCGGGGCGGCTTTAGCCAAACCGCCCCAGCGCGTAGGGCGCGGGATCGGCGAACGGCGTCTCGCCCGTCATCAGTTGGGCGAGCAGGCGCCCGCTGATCGGGCCGAGCGTCAGGCCCAGATGCTGATGGGCGAAATCGAACCACAGGCCGCGATGGCGCGGCGCGGCGCCAATTACGGGCAGCATGTCGGGCAGGCAGGGGCGCGAACCCATCCACGGCGAGGCGTCGCGGCGCTCGGCGAGCGGATAGATTTCGCGCGCGATCGGCTCGACGCGGTCAAGATGCGCGGGGGAGGGAGGGTCTTCCAGGCGGGCGAATTCGGCGCCCGTCGTGAGCCGCAGGCCGCGCGCCATCGGCGTGACCAGATAGCCGCGCTCGTAGTCCAGCACCGGGCGGCTAAGGCCGGCGTTGCCGCGCGGCGCATAGTGCATGTGATAGCCGCGCTTGACGAAGAACGGCAGGCGATAGCCGAAGCGCCGCGCCAGCGCGTCCGACCACGGCCCCAGCGCCACCACAACGTCGCGGGCCTCCCAGCCGCCATCCTCGGCCTCGACGCGCCACAGGTCGCCCATGGACGCCAGCGTGGCGGCGTCGCCGGTCGCGAACGCGCCTCCCCGCGCGACGAACAGGTCGAGATAGGCGCGGCCCAGCGCATTGGGGTCGGAAGTCGAAAGCGGATCGCCAAATTGCACGCCGCCGATCAGCTTGGCCCCCAGATGCGGCTCGCGCGCCAGCAGCGCGTCGCGGTCGAGCGCCTCGTAGGGCACGCCGAACTTGAGCGTTTCCTGAGCTTCGGCAAGGCCGCGCGCCTGACCCCCAGCCGTACGAAACACTTTGATCCAGCCGCCTTCGCGCATCAGACCCCCCGCGCCCGAAGCCGCGATGAGGTCGCGATGCGCGCCCAGAGCCTCGGCGACCAATGCGCGCAGACCTTTGCCCCCGCGGGCGCGCGGGCCGGCCGCCGAAGCGCGGAAATAGCGCCACAGCGCGGGGGCCAGCGCGGGCAGGGCGGCGTGGCGGACATGGGCGCGGGGATCGCGATTGAGCGCGGCGGTCAGCAATTCGGCGGGACGGCGCGGGAACGTATAGGGATAAACCGCCTCGCTCTGCACGATGCCGGAATTGCCGAAACTGGTTGCGCCGGCCGCCGTGCCGAGGCGATCCACGACCACGACGGTGCGGCCGCGCGCTTGCAACGCGAGCGCCGCGCCCAGACCTACAAAACCGGCGCCCAGCACCAGCGCATCGACTCTTTTCGGCAATTCAACCTCCAGACGCCCGCGCTCTACGCTGCGCCCGTCCGCGTCGCAATTGAGTTTTACGGGAGCCCGGCCTAAGCCAGCGTGCAAGACGCAAGGGCGTGTTTGAAGCCGGTGCGAGGGGGACCGATGGAGAGCGGCGCTGAAGTCCGCAAGCCCGGGGCGTTGCGCGCAAAGGCGCCCGCCGTCGAGGCGCCGCGGCTGCCGCGCTTCGTGGCGGGCGTCGACGGTCTGGCGGGCGCGACGCTGCGCGGCTGGGCCATCGATCTGCGCGAGCCGCGCGCGCCGGTGACGCTGGTTCTGGAGGCGGCGGGCGAGCGTGTGCTCAGCCTTGCGACCGGGGAGCATCGCGCCGACATCGGCGCAGTGCTGCAAGACAATGTGGCGGGCTTTTCGCTCGACTTCGCCGCGCTGGCGCCCGCAGCGGCGCAGATGATCGTCGCGGCGCTGGCTAACGAGCCGCGCGAAGCGGCGCCCGCGCCGCATAGGCTCGCCCTGCGCGTTGCGGCCGACGATACGCCGGTCGAACTCACCGGCGTGGGCGTGCGCGTCGGCGACCTGCTGGCGGCGCTCGGGTACGGGGCCG
>JAYVYJ010000100.1:0-9456 GCA_043784465.1 Hyphomicrobiales bacterium | reverse complement strand
CAATGAACGCGCCCCCTCGCGATCGGCTCATAAGGTCGCGGAAAAGCTCGCGAAAAGCGCTGGCGTGGATTTCGACGAATGGATTGGCGAAGCCATTGCCGAATATGCCGAAGACCTCGGCGTCGCACCCCACGATCTTAACGAGCGCGAGCGTCTGGAAGCCCTCGAGGACCGCATCGACCGCCATGTCCGCGCCGCCCCCGCGCCCCGCTCCGCCATCGAGCGAGAGCCGGCCCCGACGCCCAGAGCGCAGCGCGAATCAGTCCGCGCGGCGCCCGAATCAATCAGGACCCACCGTCCGCGCTACGAGCGCGACGCGTTCGAGGACGACTACGCAGCCTCCGCGCGCCCTCTCCCCCGCGCCCCTGCGGCAGACCGGATGGAGCGCACCATCCAGGACATCGAACGTCGGGCCGAACGCAACGAGGAGCGTACCGCCAAGGCGCTGGAGTCGCTGACCGAGCTCGTCGCCTCTCGCGGCTTGGAGGGATCCCGGCTCCAAGGCGCCGTCTCCGACATCGAACAGCGCGCTCATCGCAACGAGGAGCGGACCGCCGCCGCCCTCGAATCGCTGCAACACCTCGTCGCCTCGCGAGGCGGAGAGCGTGAGAGGCTCGTCCAGGCCGTCGCCGAAGTGGAGACGCGCGCACAGCGCAACGCCGAACGCACCGCCAAGGCGCTCGAATCGATCTCTCAAGCCGTCGCCTCCCGCGACGAGGAGCGCGAGCGCCTCGAAGCCGCCGTCGAACGCGCCAACAAGCGCAACGAAGAAAGCGAAGCGCGCGCCGCCCGCGCCTTCGAATCGCTTTCCGCGATGGTCGTCAAATCCGCCGAACGCCGAACGCCGCCCGAACGCTTGCGCGCGCCCGCCCCGGACTCCCGCCGCGACGCGGCCGCCGAGCCTGTCCGCGACCCCGTCGCGGAGCGGTTGGGCCAGCTTTCGCGCCGCGCCGCCAACCCCGCCCCCGTGGCGCCCCTCGCGTCGCGCCCGGCGGGCGACGAGGACGACGAAGCCCTGGCGCTCGTCGCCGAGCGGCTCGCCCGCCGCCGCCGCCAGAAGGGCGAAACCGCCGCGCGCGCGCTCCCTCCCATCCCGGAACTGGCGGATGCGTTCGGCGACCTCCGGCGCGACCTGCGGCTGCTCGCCGACAAGGTCGATCAACTTTCCGACGGCGCCGTCGGGGCCTCGGCGCTCGAAGCGTTGCGCGCCCAGACTCGCGAGGTCGAACGCGCGCTGGTTCTGGCGGGCGAGAAGGTCGCCGGCGCCGAGCGCATGCAGGCCCAGGTCGGCAAGCTCGTCGAACAGGTCGAAAGGCTCGCCGCCGCGCAACCCGCCTCCGCCGAAATGGCGTCCGCGCTGAAGGCGCTGGCCGACGCCCACGCCCGCAGCGAACGTGACGATCCCGTCAAGGCGCTGAAGGCCGTCGAACGCCAGCTCGACGACCTCGGCGCCCGTGTCGAGGCCGCCGCCCGCCGTCCCGCCCACGACGCCCGCGCGATGGAGGATCTCGCCCGCCGCATCGAGGCCGTGCGCGCCGCCGTCGAGCGGCAGGCCCGCCCGGAGGCCGGCGAGTTCGTCGCCGCGCTCGCCGCCCTCAACGAAAAGCTGGATTCGGCGGCGGCTTCGGGCTCCCAGTCCGTCGCCAACCTGTCCGCCCTCGCCGCGATGGTCGCACGGCTGGAGGAGGAGGTGCGTAGGCCCACCGCCGTTTCGCTCGACGCCAAGCCCATCGAGGATCTCGCCCGCCGCATCGAGGGCGTGCGCGCCGCCGTCGAGCGGCAGGCCCGCCCGGACGCTGGCGAGTTCGTCGCCGCGCTCGCCGCCCTCAACGAAAAGCTCGACGTTTCGGCGGCCTCGGGCTCCCAGTCCGCCGCCCATCTCTCCACTCTGGCCACCATGGTCGCGCGGTTGGAGGAGGAGGCGCGCAGGCCCACCGCTGTCTCGCTCGACGCCAAGCCCCTTGAAGACCTCGGCCGCCGCATCGACGGCATGCACGGCCGCCTGACGCCCAAGGTCGACGACCTCAGAACCGCGCTCGCTGACATTCGCGCCCGCCTCGACCGCCCGGCCTTCGTGCCGCAGATGGAGGCGGTGGAGGCCGCGCTTCGGCGTATGGCCGCAAAGGTCGAGGAGACGGCGGCGCGGGCCGCGCCGGTCGCCTTCGACAGCCAGCCGCTCGAAGATCTCGTGCGACGCCTCGACGGCTCGCACGGAAGGCTGGCCCCCAAGGTCGACGACATCCACGCCGCGCTGGGCGAACTCTCCGCAAAATTCGAGCGCCCGACGCGCACGGCGGCCGAGATTGCGCGCATCGAAGAGGCGCTGCGCCGGCTCGGCGCGCAGGTCGAGACCGCGCTCGCGCGTCCCGGAGCTGTCGACCCCCAGGCGCTTGAGAGCCTCGCCCGCCGCATCGATGCGGTGCGCAGCGCGGCGGAAGCCAATAGCGCGCTTAGCCCCCAGGTGGCGCGGCTCGAAGAGGGCCTCGCAGAAATCCGCGCCCGGCTCGACCAGCCCGCTTATGTGCCCCAGATCGAGGCCGTCGACGCCACCCTGCGCCGGCTGGCGGCGAGGTTTGAGGAGGCGGCCGCCCGGCCCACCACGGTCTCGCTCGACGCCCGGCCCATCGAGGACCTCGCCCGCAGAATCGAAAGCGTGCGCGCCAGCTTGGAAACCACGCCCTCGCTCGCCCCGCAGGTCGAGCGGCTGGCAACGGCGCTGGGCGTCGTCTCCGACAAGCTCGATCGCGCCGCCGCGCCGGTGGACGCGCAGGGCATCAATGCGACGCTCGCGCAGATGAACCGGCGGCTGGAGGAAGCCTTCCGCCGGCCGCCCGAGTTCGAGCGCGAGCAAATCGACGCGCTCTCCGCGCAGGTCGAGGCGGTGCGCGAGACGGTGGAGCGTCAGACTCAGCATTTCGACGGGGCCGAGGCGGCGTTGCGCGAGGCGGTCGAGAGAATCGAGCGCCCGAGCGGAGCGGCGCCGGAACTTGTCGTACTGGTCAACGCCGTCAAAGCGCTGGCGACGAAGATCGAACGCGTCAGCGGTTTCGATCAGGCGCGCTTTGAGATGCTGTTCGGGGAATGGACCGACCGGCTCGTGCGTCAGGTGGGCGCCCCGACCTCGATGAAGCCGCTTACGGACGCCCTCGCGGCGCTTGGCGACAGGATCGAGCGCATCAGCCCCGGCGATGAACCTGCGATCCACCTGTCCATCGCGGAGGTGCTCGACCGCATCGTCGAAATGGCGGGCCGCGACGCCCGTATCGAAGCTGCGCTACGCGACGTCGGCGAACGCGTCGGCGGCGTCGAACGCCATATGGCGGTCGCGTCAGCGAGCGGCGAGGGATGGGCGCCTATCGAAATCGCTGTGCGCGATCTCACCCAGAAGGTCGCCGACCTGCGCTCAGCCTCCGACACGCGCGCGGTCGAGCAGGACGTGCGTGCGCTGCACGAAAAGATCGACGATCTCGCCGAAATCAGCCTCGCCGCCCGCCCTGCGCACGCCGCTCACGCGCCCCAAAGCCACGATTCCCTGATTGAACCTTTGCTGGACATTCAGGAGCGGCTCGACAAGCTCGCCTCGCTGCGCGCGACGCCCCCCGCGCTCGACGACGCCCTGTCCGAATTCGCCGACCAGATGGACGCGCTGCGCGCCGCGCGCGAGGAGGCGGCGCGGGACTCGGCGACCGTGGCGGACCTGCGCGCCGATCACGCCACGTTCGACCGCCGCATGGACGCGCGCTTCTCAGGCGTTCAGGACGTGCTGGAGCGGCTCGTGGACCGCATCGCCCGGCTGGAGCGTGAACCGGGTCCGGAAGCCCGCGCGACCGCCGCCTCGCCGCCGTCCTTCGCGATGCGCCCCGCGATGCCCGACATTCCGGACCGCGAGACGCCGATCCGGGCGCCCGCGCTCGTGCCCGAAATGCCCGTCGTCGCGCCGTCCCCGCGTCTGCGCGAAGAGCCCACGAACGCCAAATCGGCAGCGCTCAACGCCCATATCGCCGCCGCGCGCCGCAAGGCCAGCGCCGTCGCCGAGAGCGAAGAGCGCACGACAAGCGCCGCAACGGGCGGCGCCGCGCAGGCGTTCGCCCAGCGCGCGCAAGCTCTGCTGGCGGTGAACTCGCGTCCGGTGCTGCTGGGCGCCGCCGGCGCCCTGACGCTGCTGACGGGAATTGCGGCGTACGAATGGCGCGGCCACGCTCCGGTCCATAAATCGGAGATCGAGGCGCCGGTCACACCGCCAACTTCGCTCGGCGACGCTTCGAGCGTGGACGAAACGCCCACCGGCGCCCTCGACAGCGCCCCCAAGGTGATCTCGGCGCCGCTGCCCGCGCCCAGCCCCGCCCCCGCCCTTTCGGCGCCGGCGCCGGCCAACAAACCGCCGCAGGCTCTGGTGGCGGCGGTTCCCGCGGGCGTCGGATCGGCGCTGGTCGCGGCCGCCGCGAGCGGCGATCTTGGCGCGGAAGTCGAGATCGCCCAGCGTTATCTCGAAGGCCGCACCGTCCCGCGCGACCCCAAGATCGCAGCGGACTGGCTGCAAGTCGCCGCCGACGCCGGCTCGCCCTTCGCCAGCTACCGGCTCGGCGCGCTTTACGAAAAGGGCGTGGGGGTGGCGCGAGACGCGGCCCGCGCCCGCGCGCTTTACACCAGGGCGGCGGACGCGGGGAACGCGCGCGCCATGCACAATCTCGCCGTGCTCTTTGCGCAGGACGGCGGCCAAGGCAAACCCGATTATCCGGTCGCCCTCGAGTGGTTCCGCCGCGCCGGCGCCTATGGCGTGCGCGACAGCCAGTTCAATCTGGGCGTGCTTTACGGGCGCGGGCTGGGCGGGACGCAGGACCTCGCGCAATCTTGGCTCTGGTTCTCGCTCGCCGCCCGCCAGGGCGACACAGACGCCGCCCACAAGCGCGACGAGGTCGCCATCCGCATGGACGGCAAGGCGATGGGGGCGGCCAAGAAACTCCTCGAAGATTTCAAGATCAAGACGCCCGACCCCGCCGCCAACGACGCTCCCCCCGCGCCGCCCGCCGCCGCCGACGCCGCGCCCGCGAAAAAGGAGGTCAAAGCGCCGGTCTGAGCGCCGCGCGCGCTTGACCTCTCTCGCGGCCTCGCCGATAGCGCGAGGCGGAGGGGGCGATGGCGGCGGCGGTGGACCTGAGGTTGATCGGCGTCACGGATTTGCACGCGCATCTGCGCCCCTACGACTATTTCCGGGATCGCCCCGATGAGACTCTAGGCCTCGCCAAGGCGGCGACGCTCGTTCGCGCGCTGCGCGCCGGGCAAACCAATGCGCTGACGTTCGACAATGGCGACCTGATCCAGGGTTCGCCGCTCGGCGACGGCTCGACGGGCGGGCTCAGGCCCCATCCGATGATCGCAGCCCTCAATACGCTCGGCCTCGACGCGGCGTCGGTGGGCAATCATGAGTTCAACTGGGGCCTCGACGTGCTCGATCGGACGCTCGCCGACGCAAAGTTTCCGGTGGTCTGCGCCAATGTCTTGCGCGCCGACGGCTCCTGTTACTTCGTCCCTTGGACGCTGCTCCCGCGTCGCCTCGTAGACCGCGAAGGCGACGCGCACGATGTCAGAATAGGCGTGATCGGCTTCGTCACGCCCCAAATCATGCGCTGGGACCGCAACTATCTGGAAGGCCGCGTGACCGCGCTCGGCATTGTCGAGGCCGCGCGCGCCGAGGTCGCAGCCTGCCGGGCGGCGGGCGCGGACGTGGTCGTTGCGCTCTGCCATGCGGGCGTGTCGAAGATCGGGCCGGAGGGCGAGGACGAGAACGCCGGGCTGCCGCTTGCGCAAGTGGGAGGCATCGACGCGATGTTCCTCGGCCACCAGCATCTTCGCCTGCCGGGGGCGGATTTCGAGGGGATCGATGGCGTGGACGCCGCAGGCGGGCGGCTCGCCGGGGTTCCCGCCGTGATGGCCGGATGTTTCGGCGCGGACGTCGGAGTGATCGACCTCACGCTGGTGCGCGAGGCGGCGGGGTGGCGCGTGGCGGACGCTTGCGCCGCGCTGCATGAGGTCGAACGCGCGACGCCGCCCGATCCCTCCTTGATGGCGGCGAGCGAGGATGCCCACGTCGCGACGCTCTCCTATGTGCGTACGCCGTTGGGGACGCTGGACGTCCCGCTGGTTTCGCATTTCGCCATGCTCGGGGACGACCCCAGCGTGCGCGTGATCCACGACGCGCAGCTCTGGTTCGCACGCCGCCTGATCGGCTCGATTCCCGAACTCGGCGCCGCCCCGCTGCTCTCCGCCGCCGCGCCGTTCAAATGCGGCGGCCGTAACGGCCCTGACTATTACACCGAGGTCGCCGCCGGCCCGCTGCGGCTGCGCAACGTCGCCGACCTCTACCTCTACCCCAACGGTTTGCGCATCGTGCGCGCGACCGGCGCGGGATTGCGCGAGTGGCTGGAGCGGGCGGCCAGCGTCTTTCTGAGGCTCGACCCCGCGCGGACCGGGCCGCAAGCCTTGCTCGCCGACGATTTCGCCCCTTACGATTTCGACTCGCTCGCGGGCCTGACCTACCGCCTCGATCTCATGGCGCCCGCGCGCTACGACGAGCGGGGCCGCGTCGTCGCGCCAGGAGCGCGCCGCGTCCTCGATCTCGCCTTCGAAGGCCGCCCCCTCGACGAGGCCGCGACCTTCCATATCGTCACCAACTCCTATCGCGCCAACGGCGGCGGCAATTTCCCCGGCTGCGAGGGCGGCGCGATCCTTTATGAAGCGCCCGAAACCAATTTCGAGGCCCTGCTCGCTTATGTGAAAGTCCATCCGACGCTGCGCCCCAGCGCGAGCGGCGCTTGGCGGTTGGCGCCATGGCCTGCGAGCTTGACGGCGACGCTGCTCGCCCCGCCCGCCGCCGCCCGGAACCCGGCGCCGCCGGGCGTCGAGGTCCGCCCCGTCGGCTCCGGCCCCAACGGCTTCATGACTTTCCGCGTCGTTTCAGAATCTTAAGGAGCAAACGCCCATGAGTTTCGACAAGGCTCGCCTGCAAAAGATCGGCCCCGCGATGCAGCGCTACATCGAGCGCGGAACCTATGCGGGCGTGTCCGTGCTGGTGGCGCAGGGGGGCGAGGTCGCGTTCGAGGGCGCCTGGGGCCATCGCGACCGCGAGACGGGTCAGCCGATGACGCTCGACACGATTCTGCGGCTCTATTCGATGACCAAGCCCATCGTCTCGACCGCGCTGATGCTGCTGGTCGAGGAAGGCCGCCTGCGCCTCGTCGATCCGCTCGCCGCCTACCTTCCCGCCTTCGGCCGGGTGAAGGTGCTGGGCGCGCACGGCGAACTCGTCGCGCCGCGCCGCCCGATCTTCGTGCGCGACCTGCTGACCCACACGAGCGGCCTCACCTACGGATTCCTCGCCGATTCGCCCGTCGCGAAAGATTACGCGCGCGGAAAGCTGTTTGACGCCCGGGCGACGCTGGAGGATGGGATCGACGACCTGGCCGCCCTGCCGCTCGCCTTCCATCCCGGCGAGCGCTTCCATTACAGCGTCGGCATCGACGTCGCCGCGCGGGTGATCGAGGTCGTCTCCGGCCAGCCGCTCGGCGAATTCCTGCGCGAGCGCCTGCTTGAACCCTTGAAGATGCACGATACCGATTTCGTCGTGTCCGAGGGCAAGCGGGCGCGGCTCGCCGCCATGTACGGCCGCCCCGACATCATGGCCGGCGTCGAACTTCCCGAGGCGTTCGACCTCTGGCGCGGCGGCTTCAACGAACGCGTCGAAGTGTCGGCGACCTATCCGGTCGACGCGCCCGGCACGTTTGAGCGCGGCGGCCACGGCCTGTTCGGCACGCTGGGCGATTATTTCCGTTTCGCGCAGATGCTCTGCGCGGGCGGCTCGCTTGACGGGACGCGCGTGATCGGCCGCAAGACGCTCGACCTGATGCACGCCAACCATCTGCCGCCCTCGCTGCTGCCCATCGAGATCGGCGGCGGGCCGCTGCTGGGCTACGGCTTCGGAATCGGCTCGCGCGTGCTGCTCGACGCCGCCGCTTCGGGCATTTCCGGCACGCAGGGCGAGTTCGGCTGGTCAGGCGCCGCCAAGACGCATTACTGGGTCGATCCGCGCGAGGGAATCGTCGCGCTGTTCATGACGCAGTCGATGCTGAGCTTCGACCTGCCTGAGGCGGATTTGCGCTCGCTGGTCTACGCCGCGCTCGACTGAGCGCGACGGCGAGGCTAAACCCGCGCCATGCCCGCTACGCGTTCCGAACTCTTCACCTATCTCGACAGCCTCGGGATCGCCCACGAAACCATCGAGCACCCCCCGCTCCACACCGTTGAGGAAAGCCGGACTCTGCGCGGCGAAATCCCCGGCGGCCATGCCAAGAACCTGTTCGTCAAGGACAAGAAGAGCCGTCTGTACTTGCTGACCCTGGGCGAGGATACGCCCATCGACCTGAAGCGCGTCCACGAGACGATCGGCGCCAACGGCCGCGTCTCGTTCGGCTCGGCTGAGCTTCTTGAGGACGTCTGGGGCGTACGTCCCGGCGCAGTCACGCCGCTCGGCGCCCTCAATGACAGGGACGCCCGCGTGACCGTCGTGCTCGATTCCGGGTTGATGGCCCACGCCCGCGTCAATTTCCACCCGCTCGTCAACACGAGCACGACGGGCCTTTCGCCCGAAGGCCTGATCAAATTCCTGCGCGCGACAGGTCACGAGCCGCTGGTCGTCTCGCTGCGCGCCGCGCCGGTTGAATAATTGCGCGCGGGGGGCCAAATAGGGCGCGCGCCAGAAGGCGCGGGGACGGGATCGAACACGATGGCTCTGGACGGCGCGGCAAGCACGGTCAAGGACGTCACCACGGCGAGCTTCAAAGCCGACGTGTTGAACGCGTCGCTAAAAGGCCCCGTCCTGGTCGATTTCTGGGCGCCCTGGTGCGGCCCGTGCAAGCAATTGGCGCCGGTGCTGGAGAAGGCCGTCGCCGATTCCAAGGGCAAGGTCACGCTCGTCAAGATGAATATCGACGAGCACCCCCAGATTCCCGGACAACTTGGGGTTCAGTCGATTCCCGCAGTCATCGCCTTCGAGCGCGGCCAACCCATCGACGGCTTTGTGGGCGCGCTGCCCGAGAGCCAGGTGCGCGGCTTCATCGAGCGCCTCGTCGGCCCGCTGACGGGCGGCTCCGACGCCCTGATCGCCGAGGCGGAAACAAAGTCCGCCGCCGGAGACGTCGACGGCGCGGCGGAGCTTTATGCCCATGTGCTGGCCGAAGACGAAAGCAACGCGAAGGCGATCGGCGGCCTGGCCCGGCTGCACGTGGACGCCGGCAATTTCGAAGAAGCGCGCGCGGTGCTGTCGATGGCCCCGCCGCCCGCCCCAGGCAAGGAACCCGACCCTGCGGTCGCCGCCGCCACCGCCGCGCTGCATCTGGCGGAGAAAGCCGAGAGCGTGGGCGATCTCGCGCCGCTCCAGCAAAGACTTGCGGCGGATCCCGA
>JAYVYJ010000099.1:0-9139 GCA_043784465.1 Hyphomicrobiales bacterium | reverse complement strand
TTTCGCAACCCGACAATACCGGGGAACCGACGATGGCCGCTCGCGCCGGGGCTGCGCTTCGCCTACGGCCTACGGCCTCCGGCTCCGCGCAGTCCCGGCGCGAAAATTACACCATCTTAAGGGACACGACCCTCGGACGGCTTGAGCGGAAGGAATTCGGCCATCACATCCGCGGCCTTGCGGTATGGCAGGAGGGCCCCAAGTCGTGCGGAGCGCTCCATCAATTCCGGCGTCGCCTGATCCGGGCAAATATCGGCCAGGACGCTCCACGCGCCCCCAAAATGGGGAAGGCAGCGTTGGCAGTTCATGATTCGGGGGCTCCGGACCTCAACGCAGCCGAACACTGGCCGGATCTTGCGCTTGCCGTAATCCTTGATCCGCCGGAAACTCTCACAATCCATGCAGAAGCGGCTGGTCAAAACGTAGGCTTCGCATTGCTGTTTGACGACCGCCTGTTGGAGATGGGCCATGATCGCCTTGCCGTCTTCGACCGAGAAGCCGATCTCGCCGGCCGACACGCGCGCCAAATCCTTGTTGATCGCAAGTTCCGAACGATGGGCAGAACCAAACTCGTCCGTGCATTCCAAAATTACCTTCCACTGCATAGGCGTTCTCCACAAAGAGCGCGCCTCATCCCGCAAAAGCCCTTAACAATCCGCCGTCACCCCAGTTAATTGAACGCTCCCGAAAATTGCGGCCATTTCCCGCAATGGGATCAACCGAAAGAGACAATGCGAGTCATTATGGAGACGACGGCCTGAATTGACCTTGTGAAGGCGTTGGCTTGTGAAAGGGGACCTTGATCAAGACCTATTCACGACCCGCCGGCGGCTGGGGCTCGGTCAAAGCCTCTGCGCCATTCTGACGCAAGAGGAAGTCGCGATCTTGGGCAGTTAAATCCTGTTAAAGAAAAACAAGACCGACGGCTTTATGTGCGTCGCCTACTCTTGGGCGAAGCCTGCCTCTCCACACCCGTTTGAATTTTGCGAAAACGGTGCAAAGGCGACTGTCCGGGCTCACGACCAAGACGACGACTCCCGAATTCTTCTCCAACCATACGCTGACTGAATTGCGAACATGGGCGGACAAGGATCTTGAAGACAACGGCCGGCTGACCCAGCCCATGCGTTACGACGCGGCGAGCGACAAGTATTTTCCTGTCGCGTGGGACGATGCGTTCCGCGCGATCGGCGCCGAACTGTAAAGACTCGATGCGCCCACGGTGGTTTTTTGCACGTCCGGACGCGCCTCGCTGGAAGCGAGCTATATGCACCAGCTGTTTGGCCGCATGTATGGCTCCAACGCTTCCGCGACATGATCGCGGGCGGCGCCCGCATCAGCAGCGACTGCTCAAAGGTGAAGATTGGCGGCGACACGGCAAACTTATTAGACATAATTGGCGCACGACAGACGCGGCGGTTTTATTGGGTTTGCTTGGCAATAAGCGCCGTCATACGCTAACGTTCTGTCGTGTCCGCCGCCCCCGTTCCGCCCCTTGCAAGCCCGCGTCCGCCTGCCTGGGCGACGAGCCTCGTCGCTCGTTCCGCTCCTGACGTCAGTGGGCTTCCCGCCGCTTTCGCCGCCGGCGCGGCCCTCGCCTCGCTCGATATCCTCGTGAACCGCAACGCGCCGTTCGCCGGCGGCTGGCGCCTGCGTCTCGCGCTCAAGGCGACCGTCGCCAGCCTTGAAGGCAGGGCAGGGGACGAAGCGAGCTTGCGCGACGCGCATGCGCTCACCCGTCCCGGCGGCGATCCTGGCCCCGCTGGCCGCGTATACGCCGCCTGGCGCGCGCTCGCCTCGGGCCGCCGGCTCGCCGACGTCGCCGTCGATCTCGGCGGGCCGCCCGACCCGGAATTCATCAACGCCATCCTCGACGTTCATGCGCGCGCGCTGGCGCCGGCGCCCTTCGCCGCCGCCGTCGCGGCGACGGCCATAGCGACAAGATGGCCTCGCGCGATCCCCCTGGCCTTCGCCGTCGCCGATGGCGTCCTGGCGGCTCGGTTGGGCTGGCGCACGCCCCTCCCGCTGCTTGCGCTCGAAAGCCGCGCGCGCTTGCCCAAATGACGCCGCCTGGAGGGCCGCCTGCTGCGCGGCGTACGCCCGCGCTGCGACGCGCGCATGCGATCTCTCCGGCGAAATGGCGCAAGCCGCCGCGCGCCTGGAGGCCGTCGCGCCGAAACTGCGCGCCAAAGGGGCGGGGGCGGCGATGGGAGCGTTGCTCGACGACGACGCCGTCTCGGGCGCTGCGGAAATCGCGGGAATGAGCAACCGCGGCTTGCGCCGGCTGTTCGACCGTCTGGTCGGACTCGGGGCGTTACGCGAACGCACCGACCGGCCGACTTTCCGCCTCTACGGGCTCTGACATGCCGCCGCGGTCGCCCCCTGACCTCGACGTCGAACTGGCCGACCTGCCCGCCCAAGAGCGCTGGCGCGAATGGCTGGCAAGGGTCGAGGCGGTCGTGTTCGCCGCCGCCGAACCCGTGCCGCGCGAGACGCTGGCCCGCGCGGTCGGGCGCAACTGCCTGCTTGACCTCCTGCTCGAAGACATTCGCAGCGGGCTGCGTGGCCATCCCTACGACCTCGTTAAGGTCGGCGGCGGCTACGCGCTGCGCACCCGCGCCAGGCACGCCGAGGCGATCCGCGCCGCCTTCACCCTCGACCCGGAAGTTCGCGGCCTGTCAAAACTCGAGGCGGGCGTGCTCGCCGCGATCGCCTACGAGCAGCCGATCACCCGCGCCGCTTTGTCCCAGCGGTTCGCGCGCGAGATCAGCCGCGACCTCATCGCCGCCCTGCGCGATAGGGCGCTGATCGCACCGGGACCGCGCGCGCCGACGTCTGGCGCGCCGTTCGCTTACGTGACGACGAGAAGGTTTCTGGAGACCTTTGGCCTCGAAACCCTCGGCGACCTGCCGGATCTGGAGGCGCTCCAGGACGCAGGGCTGCTAAGCAGAGACAAACAGCTGTCAGACGATTCTTCGCTCCCCGATAACACGCCTGTTGACAAAGATTTGGCCTAAGCCCGCATGTCTTCGCTGACCGCCACCTAAATGCCGAAACCGTCCGATGAACAGGCGTTTGAGCGCGCTTGCGTTCCCCTGTGGCGGTCTTCTCAAATACCAGAACTATTGAACTTTTCCTTGCTACGACACCTTTATGGTGGTAATCAAAAGCCATGGAAAAGCTCCGGCCGACCTACGATCTCGGCGCGATAAAATCGTCGATCGGTTCGGTTGAAACGCTCGCCATCACCACTTCGGCGCTGCGGGACGCCACCGCGCTCGGCTTCGACCGAGCAGGCATAACGCAAACGATCGTCGGCATCGAAAGGATCATGTTTTACAAGTCGATGACCACTTTCGCCGACCGCCGTGTCTGGCAAGACGTGTATCACGTCCCCTCAGGGGAATTGACGCTCTACATCAAATTCCAGGCCAACGTCGTCACCGAATTCTCGGTGGTCTCGTTCAAGGAGAAATAATATGGCGACTGGGAAACAGTCTCGTCACGACACGATGATTGCGCCGGACACAGGCGAGATTCTAGCGCGCGGCGCCCGGCCGTTCGAGGTGGCTTACAAAGGCGAAAGCGTAACCGTCGATCTTCCCGGCTATTATCCCAAAGGCGCTGGGGACGGCGTGCACGTCGGAGACGACATGGCCGTCGTCGATGCAGCCTTACGCAACCTTAAAGAGAAGGTCGAAGGCGTGCCCACCCCCGCTACGATCCGCCGCGTGCGCGCGAAGCTCAAACTTTCGCAACGCGAGGCCGGGCTGTTGCTCAAGGTCGGCGAAAGCGCCTTCGACAAATACGAGCGTGGTTTGATCGAACCGAGCGGACCCACGTGCCAGTTGCTGCGGATTCTCGATCGGCATCCCGAAATGCTCGAGGAATTGCGCTGATGCTTCGATCCGCTCAGGACCTTGGGCAGGTGGCTTCGATTATCTCGACTGTCTCGTCCGTCCCTACGAGCTGGTCAAGGTCGGCGGCGGCTACGCGCTGCGCACCCGCCTGGCACGCCGAGGCGATCCGCGCCGCCTTCGCCCTCGACCTGGAAGTTCACGGCCTGTCAAAACTCGAGGCGGGCGTGCTCGCCGCGATCGCCTACGAGCAGCCGATCACCCGCGCCGCTTTGTCTCAGCGGTTCGGGCGCGAGATCAGCCGCGACCTCATCGCCGCCCTGCGCGATAGGGCGCTCATCGCACCGGGACCGCGCGCGCCGACGCCCGGCGCCCCTTTCGCTTACGTGACGACGAGAAGGTTTCTGGAGACCTTTGGCCTCGAAACGCTCGGCGATCTGCCGGATCTGGAGGCGCTCCAGGACGCCGGCCTCGTCGAGCAAGCGTTGGAATGAAGGAAGCCTGCCGGCGCCCTTCATGCGCCCGCTACGGCGAAAGCCGGCCTTCCTCGTCGATCAGCGCAAGCCGAGCCGTAGCGTCGCCCCACCGCCACAACACGAGGTTCAGATCGCCCGCCGTCGACCCCGCGGCGAAGCTTCGAACGAGAAGGCCGTCGAGCCCGCTTGCTATAAGTTGCCGGGCGAACGCCTGAGTTTTCGCTTCGCCGTGCGATTTCATCTCATCGCGCCAGGTCAAAGCGCAAAGCGCCGCCGCGTCCATGCCATGAGAAGCCAGCGCCTCCACGTCGCGGCTGTCAAACACGGCTCCGATGTCGGCTTCATTGGCGACGAGCGTCGTCGGCTGCAGGGCGCCGATTTGATTGGCTTCGCGCAACGCAGTCATGAGGGTCAACGACGTGTAGAGCGCCGCAACGCCCTTGGGATTGAAGCGGCCGCCATAAAGTTCCGCGCCCCGGCCCGAAAGCGGCTCGCGAGCGTAAATCGAGTTCAGCGCGCGGTAGAGCTTTCCCTGATATCGGATGGGTCGGCTCAGGCGTGCACGCCTGCGTCGACGGCGTCGACATAGTCGAGCACGTCGTCCCCGCGTCCCTGGCGCACGAGCTGCGTCGCCGTCTGGCCGGAGAACCCCGGCAGCGGTTGCGAGCGGCACCAGGCGTAAGCGACGAGCGCCGAGCCGAACCGCGGCTCGACCTTGGTGATGACCTCGACCAGTTCATGCAGCCGCCGCTGCGTCTTGTCCGACCGGATGCGGTCCTTGCGCTGGATCGCGTCCTTGCCGAGTCCGGCGGTGCGGGCGATGTCCTCGCTGGTGATCTGCAGCGCCTCGGCGAACCGGCGCGGCGCGAAGACGCCGTGGTCGGCATATTGGGCGAGGCCCATGAGGCTAGCTTTCGAAAGCTGTGATGATGTTGACGCTATATAGCGTCAGAAACGCCGGCGATCAAGGAGAGCTTGGACAGGAACACATCGACGAAAGGGTAAAACCCGTACGATGCGGCGTGCCATGTGCGGCGCTGCGCGACGTTAGGCGATGACGTAAGCCCAGCAAATAGACTTTCGTCTTCGACACATCGATGCGACGCCACGCCTCTCCGAGGCTGCCCAAGCCGTATTACGCAACGCGAAAAACCTCGCCGCCGCCAACGTATCGATAGAAATCCACGCGGGCTCCGTTCCAGTGATAGTCCGAGGGGCGGCCCTGAACGACGTGGCTTGCACAATCGGGATAAAACAGGCCCGCGCACTCACCTCCGGGATTGCGATGGCTGGAATAGACGACGCCTTCCGATCCCAACCCGCGAAGCGCGGCGGCGAGTTTTTGCGCCTCGGCGCAATCGTCCTGATTGAGGGCGGGCGCTGCATCGCCGCCTCTGAGATCATGGAGATCTGCGGCGACGTCCAGGACAAGCTCGCGAAACTGCGACGTCCATCCCGGCGGTTCGGCGGTCCGCGCCATGAAGCGCGCGTGATGATGCAGGGTTTCCCAAAGCGCCGTCTCAAAGCGTCGCGCGACACAGAGCACGCCATAGTCGCCGCGCGTGAAACGGCTGGGTCGATAGGGGCTGACATGCGTGAACGGGTCCATCAGATACGTCGCGCCGGGTCCCGACACGCGCCGCGCCGGCGCCATAAGAGCCAGCGCTCCCAGGGTTTCCATCAACTGCGGGTTGGTCTTCTGCTCGGCGCCGATCAGCAGCGGCCAGTCCTCGGGGTCGGCGATGTCCTCGAACAGATCGATCGGCGGGAAAAGACTGCGGATGATCTTCCGCGCGCCCTTCCAGCTAACCGACGCGACCGGAACCGTAGCCGCGTCGATCACCAGCCGCCGTGCTCCGCGTCCAAATAGCGGCGAACCCGCATGAGGTCGGTAAGCTCTCCGCCCCCCATCACGTCGAGCGCCGAGACCCCGCCGAACGCCGCGTTCGGCGCTTTGATCCAGGCGTACCCTTTTGGGCAATACGCGGTTTTGCGCGCCATTTGGCAAGAAACGTTTTCCGCACGCTGCGGCGGCCTACCAAATCTTGGGATAAGGCCCCAGAAACAGATCGCCGAGCGCATTGCGCATCCGATAGTTCAGCCATCGTCGCCGCCGATGTTCTTCACGATCGTGCCGCAGGTGGCAGCGTTGACAGACTGCGCGAAGGTTTCGGGGGCGATTGTCGCCGGGATCATGATTGAGATGCGCGGTCGCCAAAAAGACCTTCGTCACGAGTAAATTCGGATCGTGAGCGAGGGGCGCCGCCAGCCTCGTCAACGTCTGGCCACGTTAGTTGCGCCAAACCCTTGCGTCTTCGTCCCACCAGCGTCCGTCGCCAAGATGAGTAACTACCCGCCCATGCGGACGACGGCATTGCTCGCATTGTCCTTTCGCCCGGCCAAAGCGGATCGAGGCCGAAATTTGAGGCCAGTCGAGGGGATAAAGCCAACGATATGCGCGGCGGATTGGCATGAGCGAATCTTGAATCCGCCGAGCCCATAATGCAACGCCTTTTCCTGCCTTCTTGCAAAACGCATTGAGACGACTGCGCTTTCGTCGCTTCGCGAAGCCGCATGAAAATCGTGCGCTACAATCCTGCTGCCTTGGTCAGGTTGACGCGAAACCTGTCGCGTCGGCGCTGGTAGCGGCGCGTCGTTTCCGCGGAGGCGTGGCCGAGCTGCTTTTGCACGTAGCGTTCGTCGATCTCGGCACAGGAGGCGAGCCCGGCCCGCAACGAATGGCCGGAAAACAGCGCCGCGCGTTGCGCTTCGCAGAAGTCGCCGCGCAAACCCGTGACCGCCGCCAGGCGTTTGACGAGCCGCGCGACATGGCGGTCGTTGAGCCGTTCCGATCTAACTTTGCCGCCCTGGCACGCGCCGAAACACCGGTCCGTGAGCCAGGCGCGCGAAGTCGAGCCAGCGTCGCATCGCTGCGACCGGGCAGGTCGCCTCGCTAGAACCCCGGCCGATCTCGACCTCGCGCCAGCCGGTCTTGCCGCGCAGCGTCAGCAGAAGACCGCCGTCCAGAAACTCCAGCCAGCCCGCGCCTTGCCGCGAATCTTCGCTTCGGCAGTCAAGGTTGACGATCTCCGAGCGCCGCAGACCGCCGGCGAAGCCGATCAGCAGGATCGCGTGGTCGCGGATATTGCGAAGGTCGGAAGGCGGCAGCGCCTCGAGCATCGCGATGAGGTGATCGGGAAGCAGCGCCTCCTTCTGGACGGGCGGGCGACCGTGCCTTCGGCGGACGCCGGCGAGCACGGTGGCGACATGGCGATCGCCGCGATCGAACGACAAGCCGCGTTGCACGAAATGCCAGGCGAGCGCCGAAAGCCGCCGCTCGATCGTCGTGACCCGGCGGGAACGGGCATAGGAGCCCGAAGCGAGCGCCGCCAGGTACAGGCCGACGATCTCGGGTTCGGCGAGCGGCTTGGCCTCCAAACCCTGCTGAACGCGCCAGCCTAGTGGACCGAATCTAACTTTTGGTGCCCCCGTCGGACAGCGGCGATAATTTTGTCAGGGTCTTTGGTCCAGGTGAATGGGTTTGATTGGGTGTTGTGCTCGATGAGGAAGCGATTGATCGCGGCCTGGAGTTCGACGAGGGATCTAAAGACGCCGCGTTTCAGTCTTCGCTTTGTAAGGGTCGCGAAAAAGCCTTCGACGGCGTTGAGCCACGAGCAGGATGTCGGCGTGAAGTGGAAGACGAACCGAGGATGGCGCGCCAGCCACTGTATGACCTTGGGGTGTTTATGGACAGCATAGTTGTCGAGAATCACGTGGATCACCTTGCCGACAGGAACTTTGGCCTCTATCGCGTTCAAGAACCTGATGAATTCCTGATGGCGATGGCGCTGCATGTTCTGGCCGATCACTGTGCCGTCGAGAATGTTCATAGCCGCGAATAGCGTCGTCGTGCCGTTGCGCTTGTAGTCGTGGGTCATCGTGCCAGCGCGGCCCTTCTTCAGCGGCAAGCCGGGCTGGGTGCGGTCGAGCGCCTGAATTTGGCTCTTCTCATCTACGGACAAGACAATCGCGTGAGCGGGCGGATTGACATAAAGACCCACGACGTCGCGCAGCTTTTCCACGAAATGGGGATCGTTGGAGAGTTTGAATTGCCGCACGCGGTGGGGTTGCAGGCCGTGTTTGCGCCAAATGCGCTGGACCGAACTGACCGAAACGCCCGACGCCTTGGCCATCAGCGAGCCGGTCCAATGGGTTGTTTCGCCCGGCGGCGCTGCAAGCGTCAGCGCCACCACGCCCGCCACGATGTCATCGGCCAGCGGCTTGACGCGCGAGGGTCGCGTCTTGTCGCGCAAGAGGCCCTTGTATCCTTCGGCGGCAAACCGCTCCTGCCAGCGCCAGACGCAGGTTTTCGATTTGCCGGTTTCGCGCATGTTTTCGCTCGTGCCGACGCCATCGGCGCTCAAAAGCACGATCCGCGCTCGCCAAACGTGCTTTTGGGGCGAATTGCGATCCTTGACCAGAGCCAACAACTGAGGCCGATCTTCCGGCGAAACGGTAAGCAAGATTCCTGCGCGCATTCGCAAAACTCGCACTTCCCACGTCCAGAGAGAATCCCCTCCCGAATTCCAATGTCAGATTTGATCCACTAGCGGTGAAGACCAAACGCTTCGTACAAGCCGTCACATCGGCTGCACTCCGATCGTGTCCCAGCGCGTTGTTTAACTTTTTGCGCCACGTAGGCTTCCGGGTTTTGCCGGGATGTCATGTCGCCACGGCGGGCAGAATGACGATGGGGTTATCGCTCACCGGAGCGATTCCCGCCAGCGTCATGTAGCGAGCACGTTG
>JAYVYJ010000098.1:0-16818 GCA_043784465.1 Hyphomicrobiales bacterium | reverse complement strand
GACCACGGCCTCGGGATCGTCGCCGTTGACGTGGAAGATCGGGGCTTCAACCAGCTTCGCCACGTCGGAGGGGTAGGGCGAGGAGCGCGAATAGCGGGGATAAGTGGTGAAGCCGATCTGGTTGTTGACGATGAAATGGATGGAGCCGCCGGTGCGATGACCACGCAGGCCCGACAAGCCGAAACATTCCGCGACGACGCCCTGACCGGCGAAGGCCGCGTCGCCGTGGATCAGCACCGGCACGACCTTCACGCGCTCGATATAGTCATTCAACTGATCCTGCTTGGCGCGCACCTTGCCGAGCACGACGGGATCGACGATCTCCAGATGTGAAGGATTGGGACTGAGCGACAGATGCACCTTGTTGTTGTCGAACTCGCGGTCCGACGACGCGCCCAGATGATATTTGACGTCGCCGGAGCCATCCACCTCGTCCGGGCTGGCGGAGCCGCCCTTGAATTCGTGAAATATGACGCGGTGCGGCTTGCCCATGACCTGTGACAGCACGTTGAGGCGGCCGCGATGCGCCATCCCCAGGCACACTTCCTTCAGGCCCAACTGGCCGCCGCGCTTGATGATCTGCTCCAGCGCGGGGATCATCGCCTCGCCGCCGTCGAGGCCGAAACGCTTGGCGCCGGGATATTTGACGTCGAAGAACGTCTCGAAGCCCTCGGCCTCCACCAGCTTGGAGAGGATGGCGCGCTTGCCCTCCTTGGTGAAGGTGATTTCCTTGTCCGGCCCCTCGATGCGCTCCTGTATCCACGCTTTCTCGGCGGGATCGGAGATGTGCATGAACTCGAAGCCGATGGTGCCGCAATAGGTGCGGCGCAGGATGGCGAGCATCTCGCGGATGGTCGCGAACTCAAGGCCCAGCACGTTGTCGATGAAAATCTTGCGGTCGTAGTCGGCCTCGTCGAAGCCGTAAGAGCCGGGATGCAGTTCCTCGTGGTCGCGGGGCGGCTCCAGTCCGAGCGGGTCGAGGTCGGCGTGCAGATGGCCGCGCATGCGATAGGCGCGGATCATCATCAGGGCGCGCACGGAATCGCGCGTCGCGCGCAGGATGGAATCGCCGCGCGGCGGCTCTACGCTTAGTTCCGCCGCCTTGGCCTTCACCTTGTCGGAGACGACTTTGGCCGTAGCGGGCCAATCGCCGTCGAGGGCGTGAGTCAGGTCGTCGTTGGGCGTCAGTGGCCAGTTGGGCCGCTCCCACGACGGGCCCGACGCCGTCTTCTCTATGCTCGCCGCGTCGTCGCCGAGCGTCTCGAAGAAATCGCGCCAGCTTAGCTCGACGGAGTTGGGGTCCTTCTCATACTGCGCCTGCAACGCCTCGACATAAGTCGCGTTGGCGCCGTCGAGAAAGGCGGTGTGGAGAAAAGTCTGATTGACGTCCTGCCGTGTCATGACGGCCTCCTTATTTCTTCAAAACTTCGACCAGCGTCTTGCCGAGTCGGGCGGGCGAGGGCGAAACGCGGATGCCCGCCGATTCCATCGCCGCGATCTTGCTTTCCGCATCGCCCTTGCCGCCGGCGATGATGGCGCCCGCATGGCCCATGCGGCGGCCCGGAGGCGCCGTGCGGCCCGCGATGAAACCGACCATCGGTTTGGCGCGGCCCTTCTTCGCTTCGCTCTTGAGGAACTCGGCGGCTTCCTCTTCCGCGCCGCCGCCGATCTCGCCGATCATGATGATCGACTTCGTATGTTCGTCGGCAAGGAACATTTCGAGCACATCGATGAAATCCATGCCCTTGACGGGATCGCCGCCGATGCCGACGGCGGTGGTCTGGCCAAGTCCCTCGCGCGTCGTCTGGAACACCGCTTCATAGGTAAGCGTGCCCGACCGCGAGACAATGCCGACGCTGCCTTTCGTGAAAATGTTGCCCGGCATGATGCCGATCTTGCACGCGCCCGAGGTCATCACGCCGGGGCAATTGGGGCCGACGAGCCGCGACTTCGAGCCCTGCAACGCGCGCTTGACGCGCACCATGTCGAGCACCGGGATGCCTTCCGTGATGCAGACGATAAGCGGGATTTCGGCGGCGACGGCTTCGAGAATGGCGTCCGCCGCGCCCGGCGGGGGGACGTAGATCACGCTGGCGTCCGCGCCGGTTTTCTCTCGCGCTTCGGCCACCGTGTCGAACACCGGCAGCCCCAGATGCGTCGTGCCGCCCTTGCCGGGTGAGGTGCCGCCGACGACCTTTGTGCCGTAATTGAGGGCCTGCTCGGAATGGAACGTGCCGTTCTTGCCGGTGAAGCCCTGGGTGATGACTTTCGTTGACGCGTCGATGAGGATGGACATCAGGGTTTGCCCTTCAGAATTTCGCGGATGTCTTCGAGCCGCGCCGTTGATTGGCGTAGCAATTCACTATTTTCTCGCGGGACGGCCAGCATGGCCTCGGATCTGTCAAGCTGTCGACGCCAGAGTCCGCGCATCCAAAGCACGATCACGATGCAAATGACGACCGGCGTTCCATTAGCGAGCGCCCAAGCTGTCCACCCTTCGGCATCCATGGTTCAGGCCGCCGCTTTGACGGCGTTAACGACCTTCTGCGCCGCGTCGTCGAGGTCGTCGGCAGAGATTACGTTGAGCCCGCTTTCGGAGATGATCTTCTTGCCCAACTCCACGTTGGTCCCTTCCAGCCGCACCACGAGCGGCACCTTCAGCCCCACGTCCTTCACCGCCGCGATCACGCCCTCCGCGATCACGTCGCAGCGCATGATGCCGCCGAAGATGTTGACCAGGATGCCCTTCACGTTGGGGTCGGAGGTGATGATCTTGAACGCCGCCGTCACCTTCTCCTTGGTCGCGCCGCCGCCGACGTCGAGGAAGTTGGCGGGCGCCTCGCCGTAGAGCTTGATGATGTCCATCGTCGCCATCGCGAGACCGGCGCCGTTGACCATGCAGCCGATAGTGCCGTCGAGCGCGACATAATTGAGATCGTACTTCGACGCCTCGATCTCCTTGGCGTCCTCCTCGCTCTCGTCGCGCAAAGCCAGCATGTCGGCGTGGCGGTAGAGCGCGCTGTCGTCGAACGACATTTTCGCATCGAGCACCTTCAACTGGCCCTGTTTGGTGACGACGAGCGGGTTGACCTCCAGCATCGCCATGTCCTTGGCGACGAAGGCCGTGTAGAGTTTCGTAACCACCGCTTCGCATTGCTTGGCGAGGTCGCCCTTCAACCCCAGCGCATTGGCCGCCGTGCGGCCATGATGCGGCATGATCCCTGTGGCGGGATCGACCGAGAAGCCGACGATCTTTTCGGGAGCGTCGTGCGCCACGTCCTCGATATTGACGCCACCCTCGGTCGAGACGACGAAGGCGATGCGCGACACGGCGCGGTCGACGAGGACGGACAGGTAGAACTCCCTGTCGATGTCGGAGCCGTCCTCAATATAAAGCCGGTTGACCTGCTTGCCTGCGGGCCCCGTCTGCGCGGTCACCAGCGTCGCTCCGAGCATTTCCTGCGCGTACTGCTTGACCTCTTCAACCGACTTGGCGAGCCGCACGCCGCCTTTCTCGCCGGCGCTGGCCTCTTTGAACTTGCCTTTGCCACGCCCGCCCGCATGAATTTGGCTTTTCACGACATAGAGCGGGCCGGGCAGTTCACGCGCGGCGGCTTCCGCTTCGGCAGGGGTGAAGGCGGCCTTGCCCATCGAAACGGGGGCGGCGAACGCGCGCAAAACGGCTTTGGCCTGATATTCGTGGATGTTCATGACGGCGTTCCTTTGAGGCGGCGCTAGAGCGGCCGGGGCCGGACTTTGGCGTTCAAAACTTGCAGCGCCTCGGCCGGGGCGCCGGCCAGAGGCAGAGTGACGAAGCGCGTGGGATCCAGCATCAGCAACCAGAGGCGCTTGAACTTCCAGATCTGTTTGACCGCCTCGAATCGAAGCCGGCCGGAACCTGCCTCGGTCGATACCTCCACGCCGTCGTCGCTGACGACGAATCTGGCCTCCAGGTTATTCAGCCGCCCGACCCAACTCGCCCGCATCGCCCGCTGGCTGCGCCAGACGACCAGCGCCATCGGCAAGCCGATCTCCAGCGCCGAGAGGGGGGTCGCGTAGACTGGCCCGAACACGAGGACGTTGATCGCCTCCACCGAGGCGACCATGGCGAGCGATGCGAAGCGTCGCCAGCCGGTCGTCAGGCTTCGCCACAAGTGCAGCCGCGCCGCCGACGCGAAGGTCGAGGGCGCGTAGGCGACCGAGAAGGCGTAAAGCTCGGCCACCGCAAAACTCCCTTAAGCGAGAGCGGGATTGATCGCCTTGCAGGCTTCGATCAATCCGCTCACCGACGCCACCGATTTCGCGAACATCGCCTTTTCCGCGTCGTCGAGCGTGATCTCGACGATCCGCTCGACGCCCTTCGCGCCCAGCACCACCGGCACGCCGATATAGGCGCCGTTCACGCCATATTGGCCCGTCAGATAGGCGGCGCAGGGCAACACGCGGCGCTGGTCCTTGAGATAGCTTTCCGCCATCGCGATGGCCGAGGCGGCGGGGGCGTAGAAAGCCGAGCCGGTCTTGAGCAGGTTGACGATTTCGCCCCCCCCTTTGCGCGTGCGCTCAACTATCGCGTCGAGCCGCTCCTGCGTGGTCCAACCCATCTTGACGAGATCGGGCAAGGGGACGCCCGCGACGGTGGAATAGCGCACGGAGGGCACCATGTCGTCGCCGTGACCGCCCAGCACGAAGGCGGTGACGTCCTCGACGGAGACGTTAAATTCCTCGGCGAGGAAAAAACGGAAGCGGGCGCTGTCGAGCACGCCGGCCATGCCGACGATGCGCTGATAGGGAATGCCGGACGATTTCTGCAAAGCCCAGACCATTGCGTCGAGCGGGTTGGTGATGCAGATGACGAAGGCGCCCGCTGCATGCTCTTTGATGCCGGCGCCGACCGCGTCCATCACCTTCAGATTGATGCCCAGCAGGTCGTCGCGGCTCATGCCGGGTTTGCGCGGCACGCCCGCCGTCACGACGATGACGTCGGCGCCGGCGATCTCGGCGTAGGACGAGGCGCCCTTGAGTTTGGCGTTGAAACCTTCGACGGGGCCGGACTCTGAGAGGTCGAGCGCCTTGCCCTGCGGCACGCCGTCGACGATGTCGAACAGCACAATGTCGCCAAGCTCCTTGATGGCGGCCAGGTGCGCCAGCGTGCCCCCGATCTGCCCGGCGCCGATCAACGCTATCTTGCTTCTCGCCATGTGTCCGTCGTCCCTCTTTATCAAGCCAGGCCGGGCTACGCCGAATTAGTCGCAGCCTTTTGCGTCGCTATCGTCCCCTGAAGCTTGCCGGGCAAGCCGAACTTTCGCCGGGAGAAACGGCTCCTACTCTTGCAAACGGTGAACGAGTTTGATGAATTCAGCAAATTCAGTAACTTGCAACGCGGAGATCGAGGCTGCCGCCGGTAACTAGCACGGAAAAGTCTCTTTTGAAGTTACAAACGTTGTAAATAGTAACCACAGGAATTTTACCCCTGCGCGCCGTTTGCGCTGGGCTTTTTTCACCCCGGCATGAAAAAGGCCCCGCTACGGGGGCCTTTGACTTCGCAATGGAACGGGCGTCGCCCGCCGGGCTGCGCTCAGGCTGCGGCTTTTTCTGGCTGGGCCTCGGAGATCGCGCGCATATAGAGATCGAGCAACGATTCCTGTTCGTCACGCTCCTCATTGTCGAGCTTGCGCAGTTTTAGGATCTCACGCAGCACCTTGACCTCGTAACCCTCGCCCTTGGCCTCGGCGAACACTTCCTTCTTGCCTTCGTTGAGGGCCTTGATCTCTTCTTCCAGTTGCTCGATCCGCTCGATGATCGAGAGCAGCCGGGTCCCTGCGATTTCGCTCGTCATTTACGCCTCGTCACGCTTCCACGTTCGCGACGCTAGGGCGTGTCGATTACCGGGGAGTTAACGCGCGTTCATTGGGTTCACCGGGCGAACGGCAGGAGTTCGTAAACCATGATCGCCATCGCGACTCCGACCGTCAGCAACGCGGCGTAGAAGCTGATCATCAGCATCAGCGTCTTCCAATACAGGATGCGGGAGAGAATCGCACACAAAGTCTGCAATTTTTCGAGTTCGATCTCCTCGGACTCGGGGCCTGGAAACATAGTCGGCGGCGCGTTGCGGGCGATGATGAAATGCACCCGCCCCTCGCGCCCGTAGCGCGGATAGAGGCAGATCAGCAGGCAGAAATAAGCGACGATAAACGGCGCCAGCGCCACATTCAACGGCAGGAACGCCGGCAACTTGTCGTGAAAGCCGATCACCGGCCCCATCATCACCGCCGCGATCACGATGGCGACGTTCGCCTTGAAGTCGCTGATCCTGATCGTGTCGGTGAACGCGCCGATGATGTTGCGATAATGCGTGGCCGCGTCGGCGGCGGTCTTCGCCCGGGTGGGCGTATGGCCGTCGAGTTCCTCAATCATCGTGCGTAGATCGCCAGCAGCGGCGCCGCGATCAGAAGCCCCGCAATAGACAGGAAGAACGCGACCCGCAGGCACAGGGTCTTCCAGTAGAGGATGTCGGAAAGAATGGCGACCCGCAGCCGCAACTCTTTCCCCTCGTTCGGGTTGGGGCCGCGGTAGGCGAAATCCGAAGGCGTCGCGCGCCCCGAAATAAAGAAACTCGCCCGGCCCCGGCGCGGATAGCGTGGCAGCAGCGCCACGAAAAGGGCGAAAAAGATGACGAGAAACGGCGTCGTCAAAAGCGGCATGGAAAGAAAGGGCGGAAACTTCGCCTGGTTGTAGAGCACCGGCCCCATCGCCAGCGACAGAAAGAACATGACGATATTGGCCTTGAAATCGCTGGCGCGAATCGCGTCCGTGTAGGCCGCCGCGAGGCCTTTGTAATGTTCGGCGACGGGATCGCTCATTGTTGACCGGATGTCCCCGCGCGGACGGCGCGGGGAACAATATAAAGCGGGGCCCCCGCCTGTCCAGCGCCCTTGTGTCATCTATCCGCAGGGTGAAAGGCGCGCAAGCGGTGGCCGTCGGGGTCAAGCGCAAGGAAAGTATACCCAAAATCCGCGCGCATTGGGGTTTGCGCGATGACCGCGCCCTGCGCGGCCCAGCGCACGTGCGCGGCGTCCACGGCGGAATCGTCTTCCAGCGTGATCGCAATTTCCGCGGCGCCCGGCCGGCCGTCGGGCGCGGGCGCGACGTCGCCTTGGCGCCACAAGCCCAGCATCAGAGCCGGACCGACCGGCAGAAGCGCGAAGTTGAGCGAGGCTTCCGGTGTCGGCTTATCGAGCAGGCGAGAATAGAATTCCGCGCTGCGCGCGACGTTCTCGACATAGAGCAGGACGAAGGTGACGTTGGACATTTGCGGTCTCCGTTAAGGACGAAGACGGCATAGCAAGGTCTCGCGCCAGATTCTGTCAGCAGGCTTTGAAGCGATAGACGCCGGTGTCCTTGATCTCGCAATCCTCCAGATCGCGCGACACCGGCACGGCGTAACATGCGACGCGCTCCAGCCGCTCGCGGGCGAGATAGCTGCGGCCGGGATCGCCGATGCGCACAACGGCGCCGCGCCGGGCGAGCCGCTCCAGCCAGCCTGTCACGGCGGCGGCCATGTCGCGCTCGTAGGATACGTCGCCTGCCAGCACGACGTCCCAGCCTTCGTCACGGCCGATGATATCTTTGGCCAACACATGTATTTCGACGGAATTGACCTCGGCGTTGAGGGCGATCGCGGCCGGCGCGAAGGCGTCGATCTCGCTCGCCTCTACGTTTCCCGCGCCCGCCCTCGCGGCGGCAATCGCGACAAGTCCCGAGCCGCTGGCGAAATCCAGCACCCGTTTGCCCGCCACAATGTCAGGAAAATCCAGAATATGCCGCGCGAGCGCCTGGCCGCCCGCCCAGGCGAAGGCCCAGAACGGCGGGGCCATCCCAATCTCCCCGAGTTCCGTCTCGGTCCTTTGCCAGAGCGGCACGGCTTCGTCCGCCAGATGCAGACGCAGTTCCGGAGTCAGCGGCGGGGACAGGATACGGGTGTTTTCGAATATGAAGGCGCGCACGTCGCGCGGCGTCAAAGGCGCGTGACGACGACCAATTTGCTGATCTGCCCGCTACGATAGGCCCGCAAGAACGCATCGTAATCGCGGAACGATATGCAGCCGTTGGAATCCCCTTCGGGGCCGAGCATATAGGTATGCGCGAGCAATCCGACGCGGCCATAGACGCTCCCGTCGAGCGGAGTCAGCCGGAGCGCCTCGACCCCGTGGAACAAAGCTTCGCGGAGCGTAAGGGAATAGGTGGCGGGCGGCGTGGGGCCGCGCATGCGCTCGTTGACGCGATTGGGGTCGTCGCGCAAATCGCCGAGGCCCGAATGGGCTTCGAGCTTGGTGCCGTCGGGCAGGTAAACGACACGGGCGGAAATGTCGTAAACCGCTACGTGGTCGCCATAACGCGTGCTGGGGCCCTGACCCTGGCCGCTGAAGGAAAGGCCGCGAAGGAAGCCGCCGAAGCCGCCCGGACTGGGCGCAGCGCCCCGTCCGGCCGCGATTACGCTAAGACCGGAGGTCGACGCCACAGGCGGCGGCGCGGCATAGGCGAGCCGCTGTTCCTGCGGCTTGGCGGCGGAACGACCCGGGGCGCCCGCGCCGCCGAACAGTTTTTCGAACAGTCCCGGCCCGGCGGGCGCGGCGGGGGCCGCCTCCGCAAGCGCGGGCGACGCGAGGGGAGCGGCGCGCGGCGCCAGACGGGCGACCGTCGCAGGGCGAGCCGAAGGGGCGGCGAGTTCGCTGGGGCGGCGCGGCGGCATCGGCGGCGCCTCCGTCTCCGCGAGGTTACGCAGGTCCGGCGGGGCGACGGGGGGCACAGGCGCGGCCTCCCGCTCGGCAAGCGAGAACTGGGGAGGCGCCTCGAAACCTTTGGTGACGAGCAGGCCGTAGGGACTGCCTGCAAACGCGAACGCCGGGGCGCGCGGGACCGGCGCAAGGCCGCCAAAAGCGTCGGGCTTGGCGAGCGGCGGCGATACGGGCTGCGGCGGCGTGGCGAACATCTGGGGACGCAGGCACACGAGATAGACGCCCAGCGCTGCGCTCATGACGAAGGCGAAAACGCCGGGAGCGTAACGCGCGACGACGTTCGGGGGCGCCGAATCGCGCTCGTCCCACATCTCCGCAGCTTCGGTCCAATGGGTCATAGGTTTACGCCGTCACTCCACATCCCCGGAATATGGGGCCTCGCCCTTTAAGGACTGTTAACGCAAACGCCCAACGAAATCCAGAGCGCCCGAAAGCTTTTGCCCGCTCCGTACCGCAGCCTTTCAGGTCGGCGTCCTCAGTCCAAGCCCCGCGCGGCGGCCCGAACTTTGGGCGACGTCGATTGCGCCCGCCTCACGCGCCGGTATATAGACCCGCCGCGCCGGCCTCAAGGCCGGCGTTTCCGGAGCGATTCCTTGCTGATTTCCCCCGCATACGCGCAAACTTCCGGCGCGGCCCCGATGGGGTCGATGGACATGCTGATCCAGTTTGCGCCCTTCGTCATCATCTTCGTCATCATGTATTTCCTGATCCTGCGGCCTCAGCAGCAGCGCGCCAAGGAGCAGAAAAACCTCGTGCAGGGCGCCAAGCGCGGCGACGTGGTCGTCACGAGCGGCGGGCTCATTGGCAAGATCGTCAAGGCGACCGATGATGCGGAAGTCGAGATTGAGATCGCTCCCAACGTGCGCGTGCGTCTGGTGCGCTCCGGAATCGCCGACGTGCGCACGCGTGGCGAGCCGGTGAAAGAGACGCCCGCCGCGCCGACCCCCAAAGCCGTCAAGTAAATGTTGCGCATCGCCACCTGGCAGGTCGCGGCCATCCTCGGGCTGGTCGCGGCGGCTTTCCTGCTCGTCGTCCCCACCTTCCTGCCCGCATCGACACAAGCGGCGCTGGAGCGGGCGCTGCCCGCGTGGCTGCCCGCCCGTCCCATCGTGCTGGGCCTCGACCTGCAGGGCGGCGCGCATCTTTTGATGGAAGTGGACAAGGCGGCGCTCGTCAAGGCGCAGGTCGATCAACTGCGCGACGACGTTCGCGGCAAATTGCGGGAGGCCAAGATACCGCTGAGCGGGGGCGTCGCAAGCAACCCGCGCGGCGTCATCGTTCGCGTCGCCGATCCGGAGGGACGCGCCAGGGCGCTCGTCGCGTTGCGTCCGCTCGATCAGCGTCTCGGCGGCGCGCTGTCGGGCGGGACAGACCATTATCTCGACATTACCGACGCAGGAGACGGCGGCGTCCGTCTGACTCTCACCGACGTCGCGCTCAACGACAAGGTGCGGCGCGCCGTGTCGCAATCGATCGAAGTGCTCAACCGACGGCTCAACGCCTCGGGCACCAAAGAGACCAACGTGCAGCAGCAGGGGGTCGACCGCGTGCTGGTCGAGGCGCCGGGCGTGCAGGACACGACCAAGCTAAAGGCGCTGGTGGGCACCACGGCCAAGCTGGAGTTCCGCCTCGTGGCCGACGCCAACGATCAACCCGGCGACGTCGAGACGCTCAAGCAGCAGCAGGGCGGCGAGATTTCCGTTCAGAAGCGCGTGATGGTGGCGGGCGAGGATCTCACCGATTCGCAGCCCGGCTTCGACTCGCGCACCGGCGAGCCTGACGTGAGCTTTCGCTTCAACCTGCGCGGCGGCCAGAAATTCGGGCAGGTGACGAGCGACAATGTGGGCCGTCCGTTCGCCATCGTGCTCGACAATCTGGTCATCTCCGCGCCCCGCATTCTTGGGCCGATCACCGGCGGCTCCGGACAGATCACCGGCAATTTCACGGTCGAGCAGGCCGACCAGCTCTCGGTGCTGCTGCGCGCGGGCGCGCTGCCTGCCCGTTTGACGACGGTGGAGGAGCGTACGGTTGGGCCGGGGCTGGGGCAGGATTCCATCGACGCGGGCAAACGCGCGGCGCTGGTCGGCGGACTGTTGGTGTTCGTCTACATGCTGACCACGTACGGCGTGTTCGGCGTGTTCGCCGATCTGGCGCTGGCGGTGCATATCCTGTTCATCTTCGCCGCGATGGCGGTGCTGGGCGCGACGCTGACGCTGCCCGGCATCGCGGGCGTGGTGTTCACCATCGGCATGGCGGTCGATTCCAACGTGCTTATCTATGAGCGCATCCGCGAGGAAAGCCACGCCGGGCGCAGCGTGATCTCCGCGCTGGAGGCGGGCTATAACCGGGCGTTTGCGACCATCATCGATTCCAATGTGACGATGTTTGTCGCGGCGTTGATTCTATACCTGTTCGGCTCGGGCGCGGTGCGCGGCTTTGCGGTGTCGCTGGGGCTGGGCATTCTTACCTCCGTCATCACGGCGGTGACGATGACGCGCATGATGATCGCGCTATGGTATCGCCGCAACCGGCCGCAGGTGTTGCCGATATGAGGATTCCTCAAGCGCAAGCTCCGTTGCAGCCAGCGCCTTCTCCCCTCGCGGGAGAAGGTGGCCGAAGGCCGGATGAGGGGGCGTCGCAACTAAAGCAGCGGTCCGCATTTGGCGAGGATCGCGTCGATGACGTTCCTGCGCTCCTTGAGCACGTCGCGGTTCCAGAAGCGAAGCACCTGAAAACCTTGCGACGCCAGCCAGGCGTCGCGAACGGCGTCGCTCTCGCCATCAGCGTGATGCGAGCCGTCGCATTCGACGACCAGACGATTCTCCAGACACACGAAATCCACGATATAATTGCCCATGGGTGTTTGCCGGCGCCACTTCGTCTGCGAAAGCCGTCTGTCGCGCAGCAGCGCCCAGAGCACGGCCTCCGCGTCCGTCGGCTTGCGGCGCAGGCTGCGCGCGCGCGTGCGCATCAATTCGGAAATTGGGCGGCGTGAAGGCGGATTGGGCATGAACACCTTTTCCTCAGCGTCTAGGCGAACGACCCCTCATCCGGCCTTCGGCCACCTTCTCCCCAAAGGGGCGAAGGACTTTACGCCCGAGCGCCAAGTCGCGGCAACACAGATGCGGAAAGGGGCATAAAGCCCATGAAACTGCTGCGCCTCGCGCCGGAAAAGACCAACATCAGCTTCATGCGGTTTCGCCGCATCAGCTATCCGCTGTCGGCGGCGCTCTCCATAATCGCGGTCGTGCTGTTCTTTTCCGTCGGCATGAATTTCGGCATCGACTTTGCGGGCGGCACGCAGGTGGAGTTGCGCGCTCACGCGGGCGCGGCCGACATCGGCTCCCTGCGCGACAAGGCCGAGACCTTGGGCCTCGGCCCGGTCGAAGCTCAGCGCTCCGGCGCCGATTCGGACGTCACGCTGCGCCTCAACGTGCAGCCCGGCGGCGAGGCGGGTCAGGCGGCGGCGGTCGCCAAGCTGCATGACGCCTTCGACGGATCTTACGACTTTCGCTCGGTCGAGGCGGTGGGGCCGCGCGTGTCGGGCGAACTCGTGCAGAGCGGAACGCTCGGCGTGGTCATCGCCATTCTGGCGGTGCTGACCTATCTGTGGTTTCGCTTTGAATGGCAGTTCGCGGTCGGGGCCATCATCGGCACGATGCACGATCTGTTGCTGACGGTCGGTTTTTTCTCGGCCACGCAGCTGGAGTTCAACCAGACGTCGATCGCCGCCATTCTTACCATCGTCGGCTATTCGCTCAACGAGACGGTCGTCGTGCTCGACCGCATCCGCGAGGTCATGCGCAAATACAAGAAGCTTTCGACCGCCGAGATCGTCGACATGTCGGTCAACGCGGTGCTGCCGCGCACGATCATGACGGCGACGACGGTGTTTCTGGCGCTGCTCGCGCTGTTCCTGCTCGGCGGCCACGTGATCCGCTCGTTCTCGGCGGCGATGATCTGGGGCATATTCGTCTCCACCTATTCGTCGATCTTCATCTGCTCGCCGATGCTGATCTACATGGGCGTGCGCGCCGATACGCTCGATAAGCCTGAAGAGGCGGCCAAACCGGCCAAGGCGCCCGCGTGAGCGGCTTCGCCGTCGGGCGCCACCTGATCGACGCCTATGGCGCCGGGGGGTTCCGCTTCGCCGGCATGAGCCATGTCGGCTCAATTCTGGCGACGCCCGGCGGCGTGTATGAAGTGGCGGCGGGCGCGCTGGCCGATCTCAGGTTCGAGCATTTCTCCGCCCTGATGGCGGAGCTGGCCGAAAAGACCGGGTCCACGGAACTGCTGGTCGTGGGCACGGGCGAGAAAATGGCGCGGCTGCCTGCGCCGCTCGCCCTGCGGCTGCGCAGCGCCGGTCTGCGGCTGGAGGCGATGGCGACGGGGCCGGCTTCGCGTGTTTACAATGTGCTGGTGTCAGAGAACCGTCGCGTCGCCGCGCTGCTGCTGGCGGCGCCTTGAGCCTCGGCGCGGCCTACGCACATTGCGAGGCGGAGGCGCGGCTGGGCGCGCGGGACCGCTGGTTGGGGAGCCTGTTCGCGCCTGCGCCGTTGCGGCGTCACCTCCATGCGCTGATCGCCTTCGAGATTGAGATGGGGCGGCTGCGCGCGGCCGTGCGCGACCCGCGCGCGGGCGAGATCAGACTGGTCTGGTGGCGCGAAGCCGTCTCGGGCGAGCGCGCCGGGGAGGCGCAGGGAAACCCGGTCGCCGCCGCCTTGCTCGACACGCTGGCGACGTTCCGCCCGCCGCCGCATCTGATCGCCAACGCCGTGACGGGGCGGCAGGCGGATCTTTATGACGATCCGTTTTTGACGACGACGACAGATCTGGAAGCGTACCTGGGCGAGACTCGTTCGGGTCTGCGCCAGATCGCGGCCTACGTGCTGAGCGAGGGCCGCGATGTCGGCACGGCGGAGGCGAGCGGGCTGACGGGCGTCGCGCTGGGACTGGTGGAATTGTTACGCGGGATGGCGGGACCAAGGCCGCTCGCGTTTGCGCCTCGGGACCGGCGCGCGCGCATGGGCGTGGCGGCGGACGATGAGCGGGAAGGCCGCGCCACGGCGGCGCGCGAAGAACTGATCGCGCTCGCGCGGCGGCGGCTCGGTGAGGCGGAGGTCGCGCGCAGGCTCCTGCCCCGGGCGCTGGGCGCGGCTTACGCCGATCTCGCCACGGCGCCGCTGTGGCTCGACGCGCTGGCGAAATCGCCGCCGCGGGAAGTCGCCGCGTGGCGGCGGCAATGGTCGTTGTGGCGCTGGTCGCGAAGGGCCTGAGGCCTGTGATAAGCGGGAGCATGCGTCCCGCGCTGCTCGATCCCCTGTTCGCCCCGGTCTCTACGCTGTCGGGCGTGGGGCCGAAGAACGCCCGGCTGTTCGACCGCCTGCTTGGCCGGCCGGACGGCGCGCGGGTGATCGACCTGTTGTTTCATCTGCCCTCGTCCGTGATCGACCGGCGCGCGCGGCCCAAGATCCGCGAAGCTGTTCCCGGTGCGGTCGCGACGCTGAATGTGCGCGTGACCGAGCATCGGGCGCCCGCGCCGGGGCGCAAAGGCCCGCTGCGGGTGCTGGCCGAGGACGAGACTGGCGACGTCGAACTCGTGTTTTTTCTGGCGAACTTCGAATGGGTGCGCAAGTCGTTGCCGATCGGCGCGCGGCGCTGGGTGTCGGGACGGCTCGAATTGTGGGACGGCCATTTGCAGATGGTCCACCCCGACCGCGTGATGAACGATGAGGAGGTCGCCCGAATGGCGGCGGTGGAGCCGGTCTACGGGCTGACCGACGGGCTGTTTCTGCGCACCGTGCAGAAAGCGACTCAAGGGGCGCTGGCAAAGCTGCCGAAGCTGCCGGAATGGGCGTCCGGTTCGTCGCTGACCTTCGCCGCAGCGCTGACCGACGCCCATGCGCCCAAGGACCCCGCGGGCGTCGAGCCGACGAGCCCCGCGCGACGCCGCCTTGCGGCTGACGAACTGCTGGCGGGTCAACTCGCGCTCGCGCTGCTGCGCGGTCAGATGAGGAGCACGGCGGGGCGGTCGCTGGTCGCCCCGGGGCGGCGGGCGGAAGCGGTTCTTTCGGGGCTGCCCTACCGCCTGACGGGCGCGCAGACGCGTTCGGTCGCCGAAATCCGCGCCGACCTCGAGGCGCCTGAGCGCATGGTGCGGCTGCTTCAAGGCGACGTGGGCGCGGGCAAGACGGTGGTGGCGCTGCTCGCCATCGCCCATGCGGTGGAGGCGGGCGGGCAGGCGGCGTTGATGGCGCCGACGGAAATCCTCGCCCGCCAGCATTTTGCACATATGGCGCCGCTGGGGGCTGGCCTGAGGTTTGAACTCATCACCGGACGCGACACGACCGCGCAGCGGCGCGACAAGCTCGCTCGGCTCGCGGCGGGCGAGATCGACGTGGCGGTCGGCACGCACGCGCTGTTTCAGGAGAGCGTCGTGTTCCGCGATCTGGCGCTGGCGGTGGTGGACGAGCAACATCGGTTCGGCGTGCATCAAAGGCTGGCGCTTGCAGGCAAGGGGGACGCGGCGGATTTGCTGGTGATGACGGCGACGCCGATTCCCCGCTCGCTGGCGCTGACGCATTTCGGCGACATGGACGTCTCGCTGCTCGACGAGAAGCCGCCGGGCCGTACGCCCATCGACACCCGCGCCGTATCGCTCGAACGGCTCGACGAGGTGGTCGCCGCGATTGCGCGCGCGGTGGCTTCGGGCGCGCGGGCCTATTGGGTGTGCCCGCTGGTGGAGGAGAGCGAAGAAAGCGACCTCGCCGCCGCCGAGGAGCGCGCGGCGGCGCTGCGAGCCGTGTTCGGCGCCGGCGTCGGGATCGTTCATGGGCGCATGAAGGGCGTCGAGAAGGACGCCGCGATGGAGCGGTTCCAGCGTGGGGAGACGTCCGTGCTGGTGGCCACGACTGTGATCGAGGTGGGCGTAGACGTCCCAGAGGCGACGATCATGGTGATCGAACATGCCGAGCGGTTCGGTCTGGCGCAATTGCATCAATTGCGCGGGCGCGTCGGACGCGGGGCGGGGCTCTCGACATGCCTGATGCTTTACAGGCCGCCGCTGGGCGCGGCGGGCCGGGCGCGGCTTGAGATTCTGCGCGAGAGCGAGGACGGGTTTCGCATCGCGGAGGAGGATCTCAAACTGCGCGGGGAGGGCGACGTGCTGGGGGCGCGGCAGTCGGGGCTGCCGGGGTATCATCTGGCGGACATCGAGGCGCATCAGGATTTGCTGGAGGAGGCGCGGCGCCAGGCGCGTGCGGCGCTGGAGCGCGATCCGCGGCTGGAAGCGCCGGAGCATCAGGCGCTGCGGACGCTGCTCTGGTTGTTTGAACGCGAGCAGGCGGTGAGGTTGCTGGAGGCGGGATGAGGCTGCCTATCACGAGCGCCGCCCTCTCCGTCATGGCCGGGCTTGTCCCGACATCCACGCCGAGACGACTTGCCGCGCTTTTCACGTTCGACGCTTATTTGTCAAACAACCGGGATAGCCGCGCGCGATCGCATGGATGGCCGGGACAAGCCCGGTCACGACGGCTCAGGGCGCAGGGCCTGGCGAAGGTTGGAATCATCAACCAATCGTCATCAGGCTTGCGTTGCCGCCCGCCGCTGCGATGTTGGTTGAAACCACGCGCTCTTCCACGAGCCCCGCCAGATCGAAATCCTCCCCCGCCGCCAGCGCGGCGGGCGACAGCGCTTGAAGGCGCAGGATCGGGCCGGAGCGGGCGGCGAGGCGGCGGGCGGTTTCGGCGACCGTGTCGCCTTCGCCTTCCAGAAGGGCGCCCGCGAGTTGCGGCGCGGCGAGGGGATCGGCGAAGGCGTGGATGCGATGGGATAGCGACGCCGGCAGGCCCGCAGGCCGGCGCTCCATCGCGGCGTCGTTGCCTGTGGCGAGGATGGCGGCGATCTGTAGGCGCAGGCCCGTCTCGCTCTGAGCCAAAGCGGCGATGAGACCGCGCGGCTTCAACAGATAGACGTTGCGCTCGCCGACCGGCCCGGCCAGCTCCAGCCGAGCGCCCAGCGG
>JAYVYJ010000097.1:0-58096 GCA_043784465.1 Hyphomicrobiales bacterium | reverse complement strand
CCTCTCGGCACCCATCGCGGGCATGAGCGTGTCGTTCACCTCCTCCCTGTTCGGCCTCGCGGGCTCGCTGATCCTAGGGTTCCTCGACCTTCAGGCGGGGCAGGCGCAGAACCGCTTCTACACCGAACTGGAGGATTTCCTCGCCGGCTACATGGACACCGGCGCGGGCGCGCAGGAATCCCCGATCGCCGCGCCCGACGCCAAGCGAAACGCCCTGGCGATCAGCCAGCTTGCCGACGGCCTGCAAAGCCTGATCTCGCAGATGCGCGACGAGCAGGCGCAAATCCGCGAATGGGTGGAGCGTCAGGCGGCGGTGCAGGAGGACATGCGGCGTCTGCTCCGACGCCTTTCCGACCAACGCGAAAAGCAGCTTTGAGCCATGGCGCTGATGCGCGGACGGCGGGTCGAACCCGTCAATTACTGGCCCGGTTTCGTCGATGCGCTATCGACGATGCTGCTGGTCATCATCTTCCTGTTGTCGGTTTTCATGCTCTCGCAGTATTTTCTGTCGCGCGAGGTCACCGGCAAGGACACCGCGCTGGAACGCCTGAACCGGCAAATCGAGGAACTCACTTCGCTGCTGGCGATGGAGCACAGCCAGACGGGCTCCGACGCCGACCAGATCACCAAGCTGACCGCGACGCTGGATCAGGCGAAGAAAGACAAGGAGCATCTTGAGGCCGCCGGTGGTTCGGGCCGCGAGGGTCAGGCGACCGTCGCGCTCGATTCGCAAAAGCAGATATCGGAGCGGGCGCTCGCGCAGGTCGAGGTGCTCAACCAGCAGATCGCGGCGTTTCGCCGGCAACTGGCGGCGTTGCAGGAAGCGCTGTCCGTCTCGCAAACCTCCGACAAGGACGCGCAGGAGAAGATTTCCGATCTCGGGCAGAAGCTCAACATCGCGCTCGCGCAGAAGGTGCAGGAACTCGCGCGCTACCGCTCCGACTTCTTTGGCCGCTTGCGGCAAATTCTGGGCGCGCGGCCCGACATCTCCATCGTCGGCGACCGTTTCGTCTTTCAATCCTCCGTGCTGTTCGATTCAGGCAAGGCGGACCTGAGCGGGGCAGGCAAGCAATCGCTCGACAAGCTGGCCGAAGCCGCGCTCGATCTGGAGCGCGAAATCCCGCCCGACATTCCCTGGATCTTGCGGATCGACGGACACACCGACGCGCGCCCGGTGACAGGAAGCGCGTACAAATCCAACTGGGAATTGTCGGCGTCCCGCGCCATCGCGGTCGCGCAATTTCTGGTCAGCAAGGGCGTCGACGCGCGCTTTCTCGCCGCCACTGGATTTGGCGAGTTTCAGCCGCTCGACGCAGGGACGAGCGAGGATTCCTATCAACGCAACCGGCGCATCGAACTGAAGCTGACGGAACGCTGAAACGCTTGGCGAGGCTCGGTAAAGCGGCTAGCTTCTGAAGCGGGCGCGTCGCTCAACGGGAGGTTATGCATGAAGTTCGTCGCAACTCTGGTCGCCATAGCGTGTCTTGGCGTCTCCGGCGCCTACGCCGATTCTTGCGCCAGCAAGGCCATCGACAAGAACGGCAAGGCGCTCGCCGGAGCGGCCAAGACCTCGTCCATCGACAAGTGCATGAAGGACATCGAGGTCTCCTGCGAAGTCAAGGCGATCGACAAGAACGGCAAGCCGCTGGCCGGCGCCGCCAAGACCTCCAGCATCACGAAATGCGTCAAGGAGGCCGGCGCCTGATTTGGCTCCGAACGGCTCGCCATAAGGGCGGGCCGTTCAACTCATCCAGTTCCCGCCGTCGATATTATAGGTCTGGGCGACGATGTAATTGGCGTCCTGGCTGGCGAGAAACGTCGCAAGGCCGCCAATCTCTTCAGGCCGCGCCATTCGCCCGATGGGCACTGCCGCGCCGACCATCCGTTTCTTGTCGCCAGGCTTCAGGTTCTCGTATTTGGCGAACATGGCGTCCACGTGCTCCCAATGCTCGTTGTCGACGACGCCCGGCGCAATGGCGTTGACGTTGATGCCGTGCTTGATGAGATCGAGGCCCGCGCTCTGCGTCAGGCTGATGACCGCCGCTTTGGAGGCGCAATAAACGCCCACCAACGCTTCGCCCCGGCGCCCGGCCTGCGAGGCGAAATTGATGATCTTGCCGCCTTGCCCTTGCGCAATCATTTGCCGGGCGACCGCCTGCGCCATGAACAGCAATCCCTCGACATTCACGCCGAATACGCGCCGGTAGCTCTCCCGCGTGATCTCAACGATGGGCGCGAGGTCGAAAATGCCGGCGTTGTTGACCAGAATGTCGACGCGGCCGAAATGTGCGACGGCGGCGCTCACTGCGGCGTCGATCGACGCCTGATCGGTCACGTCGAGCCTCACGCCGATGGCGTTGGGGCCGAGGTGCGCGCAGAGGTTCCCCGCGCCCTGTTCGTTGATGTCGGCGACCACGACCTTGGCGCCCTCCGCCACGTAGCGTTCGGCGATGGCCTTTCCGATCCCGCGCGCGCCCCCGGTGACAATGGCGACCTTGTCTTTGAGCATCATGGCAGGGATCTCACGGACGGCCTTGGAGATAATCGTCGAGGGCGGACCGCACGCCCTTAGCCCATAGCGACGACAGCGCTTTCGAGAAGGCTGCGACATAAGCGGGCTCGCTCGCAAGCGCGCCGAAAATGTCGGTCATCTCAAGATATGCCTTGGGATCGTCCTTGGCGCGACGCGCGTGGGTTTGAAGCCTGTCCCAGTTTTCGTCGTTGGCGGCGATCGTCCGGCCGCTCTCGCTCTCCCCATAGGCGTACCGGCACCAGAGCGCCGAGACGAGAGCCAGCCCCGCAATCGCGCCGCCGCTGTCGAGCCGGTCGCGCACGGTCGGCAGAATGAACTTCGGTTGACGGTTGGAGCCGTCCCAACAAAGACGCGCTATCGTGTCGCCGATCTTTGGATTGGAGAAGCGGCGCGCGATCAACTGCCGGTAGTCCTCCAGATCGGTCGCCGGGGGCGGCGGCACCGTTGGCATGATTTCGGTTTCGGTCAGCTTTTTGAGGAACGCGGCGATCTGCGCGTCCTCCATCGCCTCATGCACGAAATGGATATCGAGCAGCGCCGCCGGATAGGCTATGGCTGCATGGCCGCCGTTGAGGATGCGGATTTTCATCAACTCGTAGGGCGCGACATCCTCCGTGAAAGTGACGCCGACTTCCTCCAGCGCCGGGCGCCCGTCGCTGAAATGGTCCTCGATCACCCATTGCTTGAATTCTTCGCAAAACACCGGCCATGCGTCCTCGACGCCAAAACTCTCGGCCAGCGCCTTGCGCTCGCGCTCGCTGGTGGCGGGCGTAATGCGGTCGACCATCGAATTGGGGAAGGCGACGTTGGCCTCGATCCAATCGGCGAGATCGGCGTCAACCAATGCGGCCAGCCCCGAAACGGCGCTCGCCGTCACATGGCCGTTGCCGGGGATGTTGTCGCACGACATCACCGTGAAAGGCTTGACGCCTTTTGCGCGGCGGCGTTGCAACGCGGCGGCGATGAGGCCAAAGGCGGTCTTGGGCGCGTCGAAATGAGCGGCGTCGGCGACGATATCGGGGTGGGTCGGGTCGAAGCGTTGCGTTGCGGGGGAGATGTAATAGCCGCCTTCGGTGATCGTCAGCGAGACGATACGGATTTCCGGCTTCACCATTTCCGCCAGCAAGGCGGCGCTGTCGCCGGGCGTGATGAAGTCGATCATGGCGCCGGTTACGCGCGCGCCGCTCCGGTGCGCCTCCTGTTCGACCACGGTCGTCAACCAGTCCTGACCCTGCAGGGCGTCGCGCATCGCCGCGTCCGCCGTGCGCACGCCCGCGCCGATCAGCGCGAAATCGTGGTCGAGCCCCTTGTTGAACAATTCGTCGAGATAGACCGCCTGATGCGCGCGATGGAAATTGCCGACGCCGATATGAAGGATTCCCGGCCGCAGATCGGCGCGCGCGTAATTGGGGATGGCGACCCCGGTGGGCAGGGCGCCCAGCGCGGCGGCGGAAAGTCGGGTCATTGTAGGCGCTCCCAAACCTGTCAACCGGCGATGCGCTGGCCGGCGGCGTCGAATTTGTGGATGCGCGCCTCGCGCGGCGTCAGGAAAACGCGGTCGCCCGCGTGCAGCGGCGCTTCGCCCTCCGCCCGAATCGTAAACGGGCCGATCCCGTCCACGTCCACATAAACGAACGTCTCCGACCCCAGATGTTCGGCCAGCCGCACGGTCCCCGGCCATTCGCCGGCGGTGGTGGAAATATCTGTGTGTTCGGGCCGGATGCCGACGGTCTCGGCGCCGCGTCGGGCCGCCATAGGACCCGTCACGATATTCATCGTCGGCGAACCGATGAAGCGCGCGACGAACAGATTGGCGGGCCGGTTGTAGAGTTCGAGCGGCGCGCCGATCTGCGCGATGGCGCCGGCGTCCAGCACCACGATCTTGTCGGCCATCGTCATCGCCTCAACCTGATCGTGCGTCACATAAACCATCGTCGTCTTGAGCTTGTTGTGGAGTTCACCGATCTCGACGCGCATCTGCACGCGCAGCGCCGCATCGAGGTTGGAGAGCGGCTCGTCGAACAGGAAGGCCGAAGGCTCGCGCACGATGGCGCGCCCGATGGCGACGCGCTGACGCTGGCCGCCCGATAGCTGGCCGGGGCGACGATCCAGATAATCGTTGAGGTTGAGCGTGCGCGCCGCGTACTTGACCTTGGCCTCGATCACGTCCTTCGACGCCTTCGCCATCTTGAGCGGAAACGCGATATTGTCGCGCACGCTCATGTGCGGATAAAGCGCGTAGGACTGAAACACCATGGCGAGGCCGCGCTGCGCGGGGCCAAGGTTGGTGGCGTCCTTGCCGTCGATGACGATGCGTCCGCCCGACACGTCCTCCAGTCCCGAGATGAGCCGCAGCAGCGTGGATTTGCCGCAGCCCGAGGGGCCGACGAATACGACGAATTCGCCCTCGTTGATATCGAGATCGACGCCCTTGATGATGCGGACGGCGCCAAATTCCTTGACGACCTGCTGGAGCTGGATCGAGCCCATGTGAGATGTCCTATTTGACTGCGCCGAAGGTGAGGCCGCGCACGAGCTGGCGCTGCGAGAACCAGCCCAGAACCATGATCGGCGCGATGGCCATCAGAGACGCCGCCGACAGCTTCGCCCAGAACTGGCCCTCGGGAGAAGAATATTCGGAGATGAAGAAGCTTAGGGGTGCCGCATATTTGTTGGTGAGGTTTAGCGTCCAGAACGCCTCGTTCCACGACAGGATGACGTTGAGCAGCAGGGTCGAGGCGATGCCCGGCACCGCCATCGGCGCCAGCACATAGGCCAGTTCCTGCCACAGATTTGCCCCGTCCATCCGCGCCGCCTCCAGAATCCCGAACGGGATTTCTTTAAAGTACGTGTAAAGCATCCAGACAACGATAGGCAGGTTGAGCAGCATCATGAGCGGGATCAGACCGGCGAACGTGTCTATCAGGTTGTAGTCCGAAAGATCGAACCAGCCCCAGTCCTTGAACACAAGGCCGTTGCGGTTGAAGATCAGATAGATCGGGATCAGCGCGCCGGCGGGGGGCATCATTTTGGTGGATAGCATCCACAACAATTTGTCGCCGGTGCGCCGGGTCCACACCCAGGCGACGATGGGCGCCGCAAACACCAGTATCAGCGCAAGCCCCAGTGCAGGCCGGTTGGCCATGCCCCAGCCGACGGAATAGGCGATCGCCGCGGCGGCCGCGAAGGCGCCGAGCACTATGAATATCCACACGTAGCCCGGCCACGACACGCTCGCGCGCGCCTCGGGCTGGAACGCCATCGACCATGCGGCGGGAATGGCGAACAACAGTCCGAGCAGCGTCGAAACGACGGCGATGATCGTGGTGTTGAGCACATAGCGCAGATAGTTGGAGCGCTCCTGCACGATGCCGAAATTCTCGGTCGTCCACGGCGTCGTCCACCAGTTTTCGGGAAGCGAATAGGCGTCGGTCTCGCTCTTGAAGGCGGCAAGCGCCGTCCACAGGATGGGGAAGAACATGATGAGCCCGACGGCCCACGCAAAAATCGTGGAGACCGTCATCTGAGCGGCGGTGACCTTGCGCGCCATGGCCTCAAGCCTCCAGATTGCGGCCGATCAGCCGCACGAGGAACACTGCGACGATATTGGCGAGCACCACCGCGATGAGCCCACCCGCCGCCGCTTCGCCCACATCGTTGCTATCGTTGAGCTGGCTGAACACCAGATAGGTCAAATTACCCGCGATCCCGCCGACCGAGGTGACCTTGATCTCCGCGAACACGTTAAGCAGGAAAATAGTCTCGATCAGGATGACGACCGTGATCGGGCGCGACAAATGCGGCAACACGATATATCGAAAATAATTGAGCTTCCCCGCGCCGTCCATTTGCGCGGCGTCGCGCTGTTCCTCGTCCAGCGATTGCAGTGCGGTCAAAAGGATCAGCGTGGCGAAGGGCAGCCATTGCCAGCCGACCACGATGGCGACCGACGTCAGCGGATGCGCGCCGAACCAATCGACCGGCTGAAGGCCGAAGCTGCGCCAGACATGGGCGAAGAAACCATAGACCGGATGCATCATCAGGTTCTTCCACACCAGCGCCGAGACCGTCGGCATGATGAAGAACGGCGAGATAACCAGCACGCGCACGATCCCTCGACCCCAGAAAGGCCGGTCGAGCAGCAGCCCCAGCAGTACGCCGCCCACCACCGTGATGACCAGCACGAGCGCGACCAGCGCGATGGTGTTGAAGAGATCGCGCGCGAAGAACGGGTCGGTGAGGAAATAATAGAAATTGTCGAAGCCCGCGAAATACGTCTTGTCGGGATCGTCGAGCTTATAGTGCAGGAACGCGTAATAGAACGCGAGCGCCAGCGGGACGATCGACCAGGCTGCGAGTGCGAGGACGGCGGGGGCCGCCGCTATGCGCCCGAGCGCTTGTCCCTGTTGGGTCGCCATGTGCGCGCCTTCGATGGGAGGGCAGGGTTGCGCGCCTTGGCGCCCAACGTTTCAGGAAAGAAGCGGCGGGCGCCTGAGCGCCCGACGCGTGAAGCAAAAAGGCCGCCCGGTGGGAGGAACGGGCGGCCTCACGCAGGCGGTTACTTGAGGTAGCCGGCCTTCGTCATTTCGGTCTTGGTGTAGGCTTGCGCCTGCGCCAGCGCTTCGTCGACGCTCATCTGGCCGGCGAGCGCAGCCGAGAAGATTTCACCGTCCTTGGTGCCAATGCCCTGGAACTCGGGGATCGCCACGAACTGCACGCCCGTGTAGGGAACCGGCTTGACGGTCGGATGCGTCGGATCGGCCGATTTGATGGACTCGAGGGTCATCTTGGCGAACGGCACTTTCGCGTAGTCGGCGTTCATGTAAAGCGAGGAGCGGGTGCCTGGCGGCACGTTCGCCCAGCCTTCCTTGGCGGCGACGATTTCCGTGTAGTGCTTGGACGTCGCCCAGCCGATGAACTTCTGCGCTTCGGCCTGATGCTTGGTCCCGGCCGGGATGCCGAGCGACCATGCCCACAGCCAGTTGCCGCGCTTGCTGAGACCCGTATCGGGAGCGAGCGCGTAGCCGACTTTATCGGCGACCTGACTGGCCTTCGGATCGGAGACGAACGAAGCCGCCACCGTCGCGTCGATCCACATGCCGCATTTGCCCGACTGGAACAGCGCGAGGTTTTCCGAGAAGCCGTTGGTTGAGGCGCCCGGCGGACCGGAGTCCTTCATCAGGTTCATATAGAACGTGATCGACTGCTTCCATTCGGGCTGATCGAACTGCGGGTTCCACTTCTCGTCGAACCAGCGCGCGCCGAACGAGTTGGCCATGGCGGTCAGGAAGGCCATGTTCTCGCCCCAGCCGGCCTTGCCGCGCAGGCACACGCCGTTCACGCCCGCCGAGCGGTCGGTCATCTTCTTGGCGGCTTCTGCGATGAAGTCCCAGGTCGGGGCGTCGGGCATCTTGAGCCCGGCCTTGTCCATCAGATCCTTGCGGTACATGACCATCGAGGATTCGCCATAGAACGGCGCCGCGTAGAGCTTGCCGTCGACCGTGAGGCCGCCGGCGATGGCGGGCAGCAGGTCTGCGGGATCGTCGACGCCGGTGAGCGGCACCAGCCAGCCCTTCTTGCCCCAGATCGGGGTTTCGTAGGTGCCGATGGTCAGCACGTCATACTGGCCGCCCTTGGTCGAAATGTCTTTGGTCACCTTCTGGCGCAGGTCGTTCTCTTCGAGCGTGACCCAGCTCAGCTTGATGTCGGGATTAGCTTTGGTGAAGTCGTCGGTCAGCTTCTGCATGCGGATCATGTCGCCGTTGTTGACGGTGGCGATGGTCAGCGTGGTCTCGGCAAAAGCGGGCGTTTGCGCGGCGAGCGCGAGCGGAAATAGGGCGCAAGCCCCGAGCAGACTCTTCATAAGAGTCGTCATAGGTGTTTCCTCCGAATGGGCGCCCGCGTTAGCTCTTGCGATGAGCATTTGCCTCACAGGCGGGCATATATTCGCTACTCAGCGGGCGCGTGTCAACCCGAAATCCAAGTTTCCGGAATCCATGCTGCGGCGCAACAGAAAGCAGGGCGCCTCTAGCTGGAAACGATCAGCGTTTGAGCAGATGTTCGGCGGTCGTTTCGTCGGTGACGAGGCCCGAGATGAGTCGACCGAGCAGCGCCGCGCGCAGCGCGGGGCGGCGGGCGGCGCCCATCGCGACGCCGATCATCAGCCGCTTGGTTGGACGCCGCAGCGGCCCCACCACGACGCGGTCGTTGTGATCGCACTTCACCAATTGGCCATTGGCGTCGAACGCCCAGCTGATGATTTCTCCCACCGCCCCGGCCCGCCGCAGCGATTCGCTCTCCTCAGGGGTGATGAAGCCGTCCATAAGAATGGGCGAGTTCTCGCCCAGCGAACCGACGCCGACAAAGCTTACGTCCGCCTGCTCCACCAGATCGAGAACGGCGCGCACGGAAGGCAGCGACAAAAGCTGTTCGCGCTCCTGGGGAGAGCGGGCGACGACGGGCAGCGGCATCGGAAAATGCAGCGCGCGCACCGTGTCGGAGAGACGGATGATGACGTCGTAGAACGAGGCCGAGCCGTCCGCCTTGCCGGTGCCGACAAGCGCGACGAGCTTGTGCTGACGGCAATCCATGCGCGGCATCTGGTCCGCCACCGCGCGCATCGTGCGTCCCGTTCCAATGCCGATGACGATCGGGTCAACCCGCCGCAGCCACCGCTCCATCTCCGTCGCCGCCAGTTGCGCGATGCCCAGGCTCGTGGATGAAGACGCAGGGTCGCTGGGGGCGACTTCGCAATAGGTCAGGTCGTAGCGCTGCTTGAGCGCGGCGGCGAGCTCCATGCAGCGCGCGATGGGATGGTCGAGCCGCACCTTGATGAGCCGCTCGCTCATCGCCAGCGAAACCAGCCGTTGCGCCGTCTGGCGCGAGACGCCGAGCTTGCGTGCGATTTCGTCTTGCGTGTTGCCCGCCACATAATAGAGCCACCCCGCGCGGGCGGCGTCCTCCAGACGGGAGGTCTCGTTGTCGGGTGACTTGCCCATCAATGCTGGAACCTTGCAACCAAACCGGGAAGCTCGCGCATGTCGTCGAAGGTCAGCGCGGCGCCGGCGTCGATCAACCGCTGCGCATAACCGCCCTCGGCCAGATGCGCGCCGCCCACGAAGCCGAACGTGACCATGCCCGCCGCCCGCGCCGCCGTGACGCCCGCCACGCTGTCTTCGACGACCAGACAATCATGCGGCGCAAAGCCGAGCGTCGCGGCGGCGTGAAGAAACAGGTCCGGCGCCGGCTTTCCCTGCGCGACCTCGCGCGCCGAGAACAGGTTGGCGCCGAACAGTTCGGCGTAGCCGACGATGCGCAGGCTCGCGCGGATGCGCTCGGGCGAGCCGGAGGAGGCGACGCAAACAGGCCGCCCGAGCGCCGCCACGGCCTCGCGCAGGTGCGGCACGCCGCGCAATTCGCCCTCGAAGCGGGCCAGCGTCGCGCGGCTCAATTCCGCCTCGAAATCGTCAGGTAGCGGACCGCCGAGGCGTCCTTCCACGATTCTGCGCGCCGAGGCGGCGCTGATGCCCAGAAACAGGTCGCGGCCCTCGTCTTCCGACACCGCGAAACCGTGGCGCGCGAGATGCTCGCGCACCAGCGCAAGCGAGATCGGCTCGCTATCGACCAGCACGCCGTCGCAATCGAACACCACCAGCAACGGCCAGCGCGGCGCCGACGCGGCTCGTATGTCGCGCTCGGCGCGTTGCAAGGTCTCGAATGCGAGGCGCTTGCGCCGATGCAGCGCCGCGATCTCCGCCCCCGCCGGCTCGACGATCTGGCCGAGCCGCGACATGGCGCGCATCGCCCCGGCGAGGTCGTGGCGGCCGGCCGCGACCGCGCCGAGCATGGCGGCGCCCAGCAGCACGGGCTCGGTCGTCTCCGCGCTGACGACGCGCCGTCCGCACACGTCGGCGACGATCTGGCGCACGAGCACCCCGCGCGCCGCGCCGCCGCACGCGACCAGCGCATCGAACGCGAAGCCGCCCGCCTCCAGCGCGCGCATCACCTGGGCGAGGCCCTGCGCGAGCCCGCAAAGACCCGCGACATAGAGCGCATGAAGGCTCGCCTCGTCCTCGTCGAGATCGAGCCCCGCCACGACGCCGCGCGCGCGCGCGTCGGCGAAGGGCGAACGGTTGCCCAGGAAATCGGGAAGGACGTGCAGGTCCTGCGCGAGCCGGGCGGCCTGTGAAGGCGCGCCGCAGCGGGCGAGAATGTCGCGCTCCAGCGTTTCATAGGAGCCGCGCCACGCAGGGTGCGATTTCACCAGTCGGTCGATCGCCGCGCCGAACGCGCTCTGACCGCCTTCGCTCAGCCATTGGCCGGGCGCCAGCCCGTCGTAGAGCGGCCCCCAGAGACCGGGAATGAACCGTGGTTGTCCGCTCAGCGCCATGCAGCAGGCCGACGTGCCGAGGATCAGCGCGAGCCGACGCTGGGGATCGACGGGCTCGCGGCCCAGCGCGCCGCCGATCACGCCCAGCGCGCCCGCATGGGCGTCGATCAGCCCCGCGCCGACGGGTGTTCCCGGCACGAGGCCCATCGCCTGCGCAACTTCGGGCCCCAGGCCCCGCCCCAGCGGCGTCCCCGGCGCGACGACCTGCGCGCCAATGCGCCGCCCGCCGTCCGCCAGCAGGGCGCCCAATCCCAGCGCGCGATAGATCGTCTCGGGCCACATGTGTTCACGGCCCTGATACAGCCACTTGCAGACCAGCGTGCAGGTCGAGCGCGCCGCCGAACCCGTCGCCATGTAGGTGAGGAAGTCGGTGAGGTCGAAAAACTGCGCGTGGGCGAACGTGCCGGGCAGATGGCGGGCGAGCCACATCAGCTTGGGCGGCTCCATCTCAGGCGAGATCGTGCCGCCGACAAAGCGCAGCGCGTCATGGCCGCCCAAATCGATCTCCGCAGCTTCCGCAACGGCGCGGTGATCCATCCAGACGATGGTGTCGCGTTCCGGTCTTCCGGTCGGAGAAACGGTCAGCGGCGCGGCGTTCGCATCGAGCGCGACCAGCGAACAGGTGGCGTCGAACCCCATTCCCGCAACTTCGGTGGCGTCAACGGCGCTCGCGACCTCGCGCACCGCGGCGACCGCGGCGGCCCAGACGTCGCGGGAAGAATGTTCGACGACGTCGCCAGGCTCGCGGAATATCGCGATGGGTCGCCGCGCACTGACGATCAGGCGCCCCTCGGCGTCGAAGGCGCCCGCGCGTGCGCTCGCCGTGCCGACGTCGACCCCGATGAATATGTCGCCCATGCCCACGCCCTCCCGCGCCCTTGTCCGGCGCCGGGGCGCGCGTTTCAAGCGGCCACGCGTGCGAAGCGGCGCTCCCCGTGTCCAGGGCCGCTATGGACTTGCAAGACGAAAGCGCGAAACGGCGTCGAATGCGTGGTCCCCCGGAAGAAGCTTCAGGAAAATCCGCTGGGCCACATTAAAAAATCAGCCCGCTCCATCCGCCGCAGCGAACCCTGCGCTGGCCGTCTCCGATCACATGGCAAGCTCAATCGGTTCGCACGTCACGCGCTCGCCTGAAAACAGCTTCGCGTGAAAAGCCATCAAGCACGTCAACCGTGGAAAAATCGAACGTTCAGCAGCAGCACAGAAACCGCCCGCTACAGATCAACGCACTCGGCCCCTTCCACGGAGGAGCCCGCGCCGATATTTGGGTTCGGGCGGCGCTGGCGGCGTCCGACGATAGAATTTTATTTTAAGACGATCAAAAAAATTTATTAAACACTGTACTCGACGGCGTCAAATCGGGCTATTACTATGATGAATATTGTAAATTTTATTAAAATACATTCACACGGTCTAATTATATTTCGATATTTAGTCACTGTAAGTGGAAATGCGAAAGTATATCCAATACGAATTCGAGACGGAGCTTTCTATGCGAGAAAAAATATTTTCTGGATATCGACAAGACTTGAAGATCAAGAAGGGCGACTTCGCAAATGCTTGGACTGAGGCCTCGTGAATCGGATACTGCGACAGGATTCAGTCAAAAGTCGAAGAAATCCTTCAGAACAGAAAAAGGCGCCCTCACGGGCGCCTCTCTTCATATAATTTAGGACAGCCGCTCAGGCCGCTTTGGCGTCGAGGATCTTGGCGTCAAGCGGCTTGGCCGACGCGCCGCCGATCTCGATGGTGCGCGGCTTCTGGGCCTCGGGCACCTCGCGCACCAGCGCGACATGCAACAGCCCGTTCTCGACATTCGCTGCGGTCGCGCTCACGTGGTCGGCGAGGTGAAAACGGCGCTCGAACGCTCGCGCGGCGATGCCCTGGAACAACACTTCGCGCTTTTCGTCGCCCGCCTTCTGCGGCTGCTCCTTGGCGCCGCGGATCACCAACACGCCCTCTTTGGTCTCCACGCTGAGTTCGTTGGGAGCAAAGCCTGCGACGGCGACCGTGATGCGGTAATTGTTCTCGCCGGTGCGCTCGATGTTGTAGGGCGGGTAGGTTTGGGCGTTGTCGGCCCCGGACGCCTTGTCCAGTAGCGTCAGGAGTCGGTCGAAGCCGACGGTGGAGCGGTGAAAGGGCGCAAAATCGTAATTAAGCATGACATATCCTCCAGGTGAAGCGACATGACTCTCAAGCGGCCCTGATTGGCGCCGCCTTCGAGATGCGCCGCCGAATGGCCGGCGCACTCCATGATTTGGTCGCCGCGTCACCGCTTGCAAGGGGCGCCGGCGCGAAATTTTCGCCCGCGTTGCACCCGCAGGCGCCGCGTCGTATAGGCGCCGACGTTGACGAGACGGGGAGGCGAAAATGGCGCGCGCATGGGTCTTCCGGCTTGCGGTCCTGGGGCTGGCGGTCGCCTTCGCCGGCGCGGCGGCGTCGGCCAAGCCGCTGCAAAAGGACGACGAAGCTCCCAAGCCGTTGCCGCCGATGCAGAAGAACTTCCCGCTCGACCAGACCTTCAGCCTGCGTGAACTCAACGGTAAGTCCATCAATTCGTCGCTCGACGTTTCGTTCAAGCTCGACGGATCGTATCATGCGTCGGGCTTTTCGGGCTGCAATTCCTGGTCGGCGACCGCGTATCCGCAAGCGAACCAGCATATTCTGGCTGGCGGCTTCGTCCTGACCAAGAAAGCTTGCGACAAGACCAATCAGGAGATCGAGCGCGGCTTTCTGCGCGCGTTGCTGGGCACGCCGGCCTGGGATCTCGTCAACGGCGATCTCGTCATCAAGGGGCCCGGGGGCGCCCTTCGGTTCGCCCGTTCGCTCTGAGCGCTCAAGGCGAATGACCAGCCGCCCTTCCCGCAAGTCCTGTCACGCAAAACCCCGTCAGGAATGGGTCAACAACCGTTCCTAAGCGGGGAGCGCAGGCGCGTACCTTGCTTGGCGAGGGCGTCGGCCCTCGACACGCGGCGCCGTCCGGCCCACAACGACAGGGATGAGCAAATTGGCCAGAATTCCCCCCGGCGTCGGCCCGAAATTTCCACAGCTTCTGACTTTATTCGGCGGCACCGGCGATCTCGCGCAACGTAAATTGTGGCCGGGCCTCTATCACCTTGTGACCTCCGGCTTCATCCCCTCCTGCCGTATTGTCGGCGTCTCGCTCGACAACATCGACGTCGAGGGTTTTCGCTCTCTGGTGCGCGAAGCTATCGACAAGTTCGGGCCGCGCAAGACGACGCAGGACGGTTGGCGCCACTTCGCCGAATTGATCGACTACGTCCCCCTGGACGCGGGCGCCGGCGCGCTCAAGGAAGCGGCTGCCCGCGCCGAGGCGGCGCTCGGCGTCGAGACCCGGCGCCTCCATTACCTATCCGTGCCGCCCAAATCCGCGCTGCCGGCGGTCAGAACGCTCGCGGAGGCTGGCCTGATTGAACAGTCGCGCGTCATCATGGAAAAGCCGTTCGGCACCGACCTCGAAAGCGCGGTTGCGCTCAACGCCCGCCTGCACGAGGTTTTCGACGAAAGCCAGATCTTCCGCATCGATCATTTTCTGGGCAAGGAGCCGGCGCAGAACATTCTCGCCTTCCGCTTCGCCAATGGACTGTTCGAGCCGATCTGGAACCGCAATTTCATCCACCATGTGCAGATCGACGTGCCCGAAACGCTGGGCCTGGGCAAACGCGCGGGATTCTATGAACAGACCGGCGCCTATCGCGACATGGTGGTGACGCATCTGTTCCAGATTCTGGGCTTCATGGCGATGGAACCGCCGACCTCGCTGGAGCCGATCCCGATCACCGAAGAAAAGAACAAGGTTTTCCGCTCCATGAAGCCCATCGACCCGCGCGAGGTCGTGCGCGGACAATATTCCGGATACCGCGAGGAGGAGGGCGTCGATCCGGAATCCGACACCGAAACGCTGATCGCGCTTCGATGCGAGATCGACAACTGGCGCTGGGCGGGCGTGCCGTTCTTCCTGCGTACCGGCAAGCGCATGGCGGAGGGCCAGCGCATCATCTCCATCGCCTTTCAGGAGCCGCCCAAGAGCATGTTTCCGACCAATTCCGGGGTCGGCGCGCAAGGCCCGGATCATCTGACGTTCGACCTCGCCGACGCTTCCAAAGTTTCGCTGTCGTTTTACGGCAAGCGGCCTGGGCCGGGCATGCGGCTCGACAAGCAGAGCCTGCAATTCTCGATGAGCGACACCGGGCTTGCGGGCGAGGTGCTGGAGGCTTACGAGCGTCTGATCCTCGACGCCATGCGCGGCGACCGCACGCTGTTCACCACCGCCGACGGCATCGAGCGGCTGTGGGAAGTGTCGAAGCCGCTGCTGGAGGCGCCCCCGCCGGTCCGGCTCTACGGACCCGGCTCCTGGGGGCCGAAGTCCATCCACCAACTGATCGCGCCCAACGCCTGGCGCCTGCCTTTCGAGCGCGCCTGGCGCGATCCCAATACGACGGGGTCGTGAGCATACGCTTACGCTTCTTTAACCCTAAATCCGCAACGTAATTGAAAGTATCGAGTGCGGGGGTTCGGCGATTCGAATCAGGCGCTCGGGACATTCGGGGAGCGTCGCGCATGAAATCCATCGCTTTCGTCACGCAGAAGGGCGGGGCGGGCAAGAGCACGCTGGCGACCTCGGTCGCTGTTGCGGCGCACGAGGCCGGCGAACGCGTGTGTCTTATCGATCTCGACCCGCAGGCGACGTTGTCGATCTGGGGCAAGACGCGAGGCAAGAGCGACCTTCCCGTGATCTCCGCCACGGCGGCCAAACTTCCCGCAGTTCTCGCCGCGCTCGCCGACAAGGGCGTGACTCTGGCGATCTTCGACACGCCCGGCGCGGAAGGTCCGGCGGCCTGCGCCGCCATCGCGGCCGCCGACCTCTGCGTGATCCCGAGCCGCCCGACAGCCTTCGACCTGTGGGCGAGCGCCAACACGCGCAAGACGATCAAGGAGATGAAGGCCGAATTCGCCTTCGTGCTCAACCAATGCCCGCCCGCGCAACAGAATGCGCGCGTCGAGGAAGGCATCAAGGCGCTCGAAGCCATGGGCGCGCTGATGTCGCCTCTCATTCTGGCGCGCGTCGATTATCAGGAAGCGGCGCGGCGCGGTTGGGGCGTCACCGAGTGGAACGCGGCGGGCGCGGCGGCCGACGAGATGCGCGCCCTCTGGGCCTCGCTGAAGAAGCGGCTCGCCAAGGCGGGCCGCGCCACGCGCAAGGCGGCGTGATTTCCGCTGCGGCGCGCGGCGCCGTAAGAGGCTCCCCGTCACCAGGAGCCCCGCCATGCCGCTCGCCGTCCTCCTCGCCCTCGTTCTCGTCACTGCCCAAGAGCGCGCCGATACGCCCGCCGAGCGCGGGCGCTATCTCGCGACGATCGGGGGTTGCGGCGATTGTCACACGCCCGGCGGCATGCTGGGCGCGCCCGACGCCAAGCGGCTGTTTGGCGGATCCGACGTCGGCTTCGGCGACCCCGCCTCCGGAGTCTGGGTTGGCGGCAACCTGACGCCCGACAAGGAGACCGGCCTCGGCGCCTGGACGAGAGACCAGATTATCGCCGCGCTGACCAAAGGCGTTACGCCGGAAGGCCGGCTCCTGTCCGAGATCATGCCCTGGCCCGCGCTGTCGCACCTGACTCCCGAAGACGCGAATGCGCTCGCCGCCTATCTCCAGAGCCTCCCCCCCGTCCACAACGCGGTTCCGGGGCCTTTCAGGCCGGGCGAGACGCCCACCGTGCCCTATGTCTCGGCCGTGCTGCCAACCGCCCAGCTTTTCCCCACGCTTAAATAGTCCCATGCGTCCGCGGGTGGACCGGCATGAGCGGGCGTGGACGCCGGCCTGTGTGACCGGAGGCCGTCAGCCCGAAAGCGTATCAGAACGAAAGGCGCGTATGAATCGTCTGCCCACCGCGCACGATGATCAAATCCCAAGCGCGCGCCTTTTGCGCGGTCGCGGCGACGAGGGCCTTGGTCTCGTGTATTTCCGCGCCGTTGACCCCCAGCACCACGTCGCCTTTCTGAACCCCGAACTCCGCCGCCGGCGTTCCCGCCGCCACGTCGGCGACGATGACGCCTTCGGCGACGCCCAGCGTCGCAGCGTCGAGCGAAAGCTCGTCCAGCACGGCGGGCGAAAGGTTCATCACCTGCGCGCCCTGCAACGGGGAGCGCGTGGAGAGCCGGACAATGCCGCGCGGAATGGTTTCCGGCGCGGCTTTCAGCTTGACGGGCAGCACCACCGTCTTGCCTCCACGCAGCACGCTGAGAGACGCTATACCGCCCAGCGGCTTGACGCCGATGCGAAAATCGACGCCCGCCGCGTCGTCGACCGCCTGACCGTCCACCGCCGTGATGACGTCGCCGCTTTTCAGGCCTGCGTCCGCCGCCGGCGAACCGCTCTCCAGATTGGCGACCGCCGCGCCCACCGGTCGGTCTAGCCCCAGCGAGTCCGCAATGTCCTTGGTCACGTCCTGCAACTTGGCCCCCAGCCAGGGACGCTTGACCGTGCTGCCGCCCGCCTTGGCCGCCGCGATCACGCTTTTGACCATGTTGACGGGGATCGCGAAGCCGATTCCCATGGAGCCGCCCGAGCGCGAAAAGATCGCCGAATTTATGCCGACGAGGCGCCCCCAGGTGTCGACCAGCGCCCCGCCTGAATTGCCGGGATTGATGGCGGCGTCGGTCTGGATGAAGAAGCCGAAATCGCTGACGCCGACCTGCGTGCGCGCCAGCGCCGAAACGATGCCCTGCGTGACGCTCTGACCGACGCCGAAGGGATTGCCGATGGCGATGACGAAATCGCCGACTTCCAGGGCGTCGGAATCGCCCAGATCCAGCGGCGCCAGATGATCCCCGCCCTTGAGCCGGAGCACCGCCAGATCCGTTCGCTTGTCGCGCAGCACGATTTCGGCCTCGTATTCGCGCTTGTCCGACAGCGCGACCTTCACCTCCGTCATGCCCTCGATCACGTGATGGTTGGTGACGACGAGGCCGCCTGCGTCCACGATCACGCCCGAGCCCAGCGATTGCGCGACGCGCCCGCGCCGCTGCTCGGTTTCGTCGCCGAAGAAATGGCGGAAGAACGGATCGTCCGCGAACGGGTTATGCGGCATGGCCTCGACGCGCGAGGCGTAGACGTTGACGACGGACGGCCGCGCCTTGGCGACGACGGGCGCAAACGACAGATGCACCTGCGCCATATTGGCCGGGACCGTCCGCTCGTCGGCGAAAGCGGCGGCGGCGGCAAGAGCGAGACAAAGGACTAGGGCGAAGCGAGCCACAAGGGCCTCCCGGAGATTCGTCGCCACGCCTATAGGGCAGGGCGGGGCGGAGCGCCAAGCGGTCCGCCACACCGATCCCAAGCGGGACGGGTTACGGGGATTTAATGTGACCCCCCTTGCGCGGATCGCGGTTCGGGACGACCTATTGGCGTGCCTGCCCCGCCATTCGCGCGTCGTGCGGGCTTATCGGAGGCTCGTGATGAGCGCACAAGGGGCATACGGTTCAGGTCAGGCAAGCGATTTCGGCAGTTCGCCGGGGACGCGCGCCAAGTGGACGCCTGCGGAGTTGATCGCGATGGTGCTCGGCTTCATGGTGTTCTGGCCCATCGGCCTCGCCGTGCTGGGCTACAAGTACTGGCACAGCAAGATGGGCGGGCCCGACCTTCAGACCGTCGCGACCGGCGCGTTCAACAACGCCCGTTCGGCGATGCGCGGTTTCCAGCAGGGGCCGGGCGCGCAGTGGGCGCGCGGTTTCCAGCAGGCTCCCGGGGCCAACTGGGCGCGAGGCTTCACCACTTCGACCGGCAACGCCGCGTTCGACGAATGGAAGAGCGCAGAACTCGCCCGCCTGGAGGCCGAACGCCGCAAGCTGGAAGACGCGCACAAGGAATTCGCCGACTGGATGGAGACGGTGCGCAAGGCCAAGGACCGCGAGGAGTTCGACCGTTTCATGAACGAGCGTCGCGCGCGATCCTGAACAGGTTTCGCTAACGCTCTGCGCGAATAATTTTCTGCGGCTTTCGGACAGTTAAATCGGAAATTTGCAGACATGCCCCAACGTCTTGGCGACGTTGGGGTGTTTTCATGAGACAATTTCCCAGTACCATCCAGGTCTGCCTTCTCTTCGACCGGGCGAACCCGGTGGACCTCGAAGCGCTAGTGGCGCGCTTTCAAGGTGAAGAGCTGCCCGTTTCCTACAAACTCGTTTTCGACACCAAGCCGGGCGTGTTCTATCGCCTATTCGGCCAGAACGAGGTGATGGCGACCCTCGAATATATCGACCGGCCCACGAACCCCGCCCATTTCAACGCCGCGCTGACCGCCCCGTTCGTCACCGCCGCCACCCCGGACGCGCGCGAACGGATCGCCGCGCACACGGGCTATGTCCTCGTCAACGTTCACCATGGCGCGTTGCCGCCGCAGGGCGAAATCGGCGACCTCTTGCGCAAACTCGATATCAAGGCGGGCGCCGATCTCGGTTCCTTCAAGCAAAGGCTGCGCATCGCGGCCCGGCTGGGCGCGCTGGTCTGCGAGATGGGGCGCCCGAGCCTTGTGCATTGGACGCCAACCGACCACCTGTTGCGCGAGGACGCCTTCCGCCTGTTCGCCGCTGAGCCGATCCCGAGCCTGCTGCATTTCCAGCCGCTACCCTTCGGCGCGAGCGAGGATGCGCAGGGCCGTGCGCTCGCCGGTATCGACGTGTTCGGGGCCACGCATTTCCTGGCCCGCGACATTCGCGTGGCGCCGAGTTTCATACCCTTGGTCGCGACCCTCGATCCGATCATCGCTTTTCTGCGTCTGGCGACCGTCGAGAACGGCTATGTCGTGCCCGACGGCGACACGTTCTCGCCCGCCGACGGCAGCTTCACCTTCCGCGCGCGCCACCTGCGCGCGGGGCCGCGCTTCGACGGAACGCAAGGTCCGATCATCGAGCTGGAGCCGCTCGACTATCCCGAGCACGGTTTTCGCTCGGCCGATTTCATTGCGCCCACGCACAGCTTCGACGACCGCGCCGTGCCTCCCGTGGTCTCGGCGCGGCTCGGCCAGACGGGAGCCTCCGTCGTCGCGGACTGGCGCAAGACGCGCCGCATGGCCGAGGCGGCGGGCACCCAACTTCGCATCAAATACGATCCCGAAAAAATCGCGCCCGCCCGGCCTTCGGCGCTTCGCCGGTTGTTGAAGGTCGTCACCGGCGGTCGTTGAGGCTTGCCGACCCCTTGCGTCGAGTCTAAGCGGCGGCGCAAGGGAGACTAACATGCGACTCGCGCAAATCACGGACGAAAACGGCAAACGGGCGCTTGTCGTCACCGCGCGCGGCGAGAGCCGGCTCGTGAAAGGCGCGCGCACCACGTTGCAACTGGCGCAAGCCGCCATTGACGAAGGCGCGTCAATCAAAAAGCTCGTGGCCGAGCGCGGCGTGGGCAAGGCCGTCGACCTTGCGGCGGCTTACAAGGAAGGTCGTGTGCTTGCGCCGGTCGATCATCGCGATCCCGCGCACGTTTACGTCACCGGCACCGGCCTGACGCATCTGGGCTCTGCGGAAGGCCGCGACAAGATGCACAAATCGCTCGCCGAGCCCTCGTCGCTCACCGATTCCATGAAAATGTTCAAGATGGGCCTCGAATCCGGCAAGCCGGCCAAAGGCGAGGAGGGCGTGCAGCCCGAATGGTTCTACAAGGGCGACGGCTCGACGGTCGTTCCCCCCGGCGGCGATCTGGAGAGCCCGTCCTTTGCGCTCGACGGCGGCGAGGAGCCTGAAATCGTCGGAATCTATCTGATCGACGCCAAGGGCGCCCCGCGCCGCCTCGGCTTCGCGCTCGGAAACGAATTCTCCGATCACGTCACCGAGCGGCAGAACTATCTGTATCTCGCCCATTCCAAGTTGCGTGTCTCCAGCTTCGGCCCGGAATTGCTGGTGGGCGATCTGCCCGCGGACGTCCGCGGCGTTTCGCGCATCCGGCGCGGCAAGGAAATCCTCTGGGAGAAGCCATTTTTGTCGGGCGAAGACAACATGTCCCACAGCGTCGCCAATCTGGAAGCGCATCACTTCAAATACGGCCTGTTCCGCCGCCCTGGCGACGTGCACGTGCATTATTTCGGCACCGCGACGCTGTCGTTCTCCGACGGCGTGCAGACACAGAAGGGCGACGTGTTCGAGATCGAGGCCGAGTCCTTTGGCCTGCCCTTGCGCAACCGCCTGACGCGCGCGCGCGCCTCAAAGGTCCGCGTCGCCGCGCTCTGAGGGACGCCGCCGCAGCGCGCTCGACGATTGCGCCGAGCGCGGGCCGTGCAGGAAAACCCACGCGGGCGCCGCCTGCGAGGCCAGCGCGTGCGCCTCCCGCTCCGGCCGCCGCCAGCGCGCGAGCGCCTGACCCGCGCGGCTCGACAGCGGCGAGAAGGACGAACCCGGCCGGTCCACCACCAGCATCGGAAACGTCGCCGCGATCTCGCGCCAGTTCCGCCAGCGATGAAACTGCGCGAGATTGTCCGCGCCCATGATCCAGACAAACCGCGCAAGCCCGGCGTGGGCTTTGAGATGACGCACGGCGTCGATCGTAAAGTTGGACCCGATCTCGCTCTCGAACCCCGTCACGACGATGCGGGGATCGTCCACCAGCGCCCGCGACGCTGCGAGCCGCGCGTGGAGCGCGGCGAGATCGAAACGCGATTTAAGCGGGTTGCCCGGGCTCGCCATCCACCACACGCGGTTCAGCCCCAACCGCGTCAGCGCCAGCCGGGAAGCCAGCAAATGCCCCTCGTGCGGCGGGTTGAACGAACCGCCGAGCAGCCCGATCCGCTCACCGTCCCCGAATGGGGGCAAACGTACGTAGGCCCCTCGCATAAAGCGCCTTTGTCAGACCAGCACGCCATGGCAATGCTTGAACTTCTTGCCGGACCCGCAGGGACAGGACTCGTTGCGCGCGATCCGGCCCCACGTCGAGGGATCTTCGGGGTCGCGGTCGGCGACGGCCACGGTCTCGTCGTAGGCCGAGGTCGCAGGCGAGAAGGCCGCGTTGATCGGCTCCGAGATCGCGCCCAGCTCCGCGTCGTTCATATGGCTGACGGGGTCCATATGCTGAAGCTGCGTCGCCGGCGCCGCCTCGGGCGGGGCCTGAAAGCGCACCTCGATGCGCATCATTTGCGAGATAACGCCCTCATGCCATTGCGCGATCAACGTGCGGAACAACTCGAACGCCTCGGATTTGTATTCGTTGAGCGGATCGCGCTGCGCCATTCCGCGCCAGCCAATCACCTGCCGCAGATGATCCAGCGTCACCAGATGCTCGCGCCATAGATGATCGAGCGTTTGCAGGATCACCTGCTTCTCGATGTAGCGCATCATGTCGGGCGAGTTGCGCGCCACCCGCTCGTTGTAAGCCGCGTCCGCCGCCTTGTGCAGGCGCTCGGACATCTCCTCTTCGCCTATCCCCTCCTCCTTCGCCCACGCCTCCACCGGCGCGTCGAGGTTCAGCTTCTCGCCCATCTCCAGTTTGAGCCCCGCGATGTCCCAGGCTTCCGCATAGGCGTCGTGCGGAATGTGCTTGGCCACGACGTCGTCGACGACGCCCGCGCGCATCTCCGACAGAGTCGGTTCCAGCGTCTCCTGCGCCATCATCTTGCGCCGGTCCTCGAAAATGACCTTGCGCTGGTCGTTCATCACATTGTCGAACTTGAGAATGTTCTTGCGGATGTCGAAGTTGCGCGCCTCGACCTTCTGCTGCGCTTTCTCCAGCGCCTTGTTGATCCAGGGATGGACGATGGCCTCGTCTTCCTTGAGGCCGAGCCGGCGCAGCATCGTATCCATGCGCTCGGACCCGAAGATGCGCATCAGATCGTCCTGTAACGACAGGAAGAACTTCGAGCGCCCCGGATCGCCCTGACGCCCCGCGCGGCCGCGCAACTGGTTGTCGATGCGGCGGCTTTCATGCCTCTCCGTGCCGATGATGTAGAGCCCGCCCGCGCGGATTGACTTCTGCTTGAAGTCGTCGACCTCGGCGCGGATCTCCTTCTCTTTCGCTTCTCGCTCGTGGGGAGAAGCGTTGGCGTCGATTTCCTGGCGCACCCGCATCTCGACGTTGCCGCCAAGCTGAATATCCGTTCCGCGTCCCGCCATGTTGGTGGCGATGGTGACGGCGCCGGGCACTCCCGCTTCCGCGACAATAAACGCCTCCTGCTCATGGAAGCGCGCATTGAGGATGGCGTATGTCTTGGACGCCCGCCCCGCGCGGGCCGCGTCGTATAGGCCTTTAAGCGCCGTGGGGCTGTCGAAGTCGATCTGCTTGTAGCCCGCGCTCTCCATCATTTCACCGAGCTTCTCGGATTTTTCGATGGACGTGGTGCCGACCAGCATCGGCTGCATGCGCTCCGCCGCGCCCTCGATCTCCTTGAGAATGGCCTTCAGCTTCTCGGCCTCGGAGCGATAGACCTCGTCGTCCTCGTCGAGGCGCGAGATCGGGCGGTGCGTCGGGATCTCGACGACAGTCAACTTGTAGATTTCGGCGAATTCGTCCGCCTCCGTCGAGGCCGTGCCGGTCATGCCCGCAAGTTTGTCGTAAAGGCGGAAGTAGTTCTGGAACGTGATTGAGGCGAGCGTCACGTTCTCGGGCTGGACGGTTGCGCCCTCCTTGGCCTCAAGCGCCTGATGCAGCCCCTCGGAGTAGCGCCGCCCCGGCATCATGCGCCCGGTGAACTCGTCGATGATGACGACGTCGCCATTGCGCACGATGTAATCCTTGTCGCGCGAAAACAGCTTGTGCGCGCGCAACGCCTGATTGACGTGATGCACCAGTGTCGCGTTGGCGGCCTCGTAGAGCGAGCCCTCTTTCAATACGCCCAATTCCCTCAGCATCGCCTCGGCATGTTCGTTGCCGGCCTCCGTGAGGTTGACCGTGCGCTGCTTCTCGTCGATGTCGAAGTCGCCCGCGACGAGCTTGGGGATGATCGTGTCGACCGCCGCATAGAGCCCCGAGCGGTCCTCCGACGGGCCGGAGATGATGAGCGGGGTGCGCGCCTCGTCGATGAGGATAGAATCGACCTCGTCCACGATGGCGTAGGAATGGCCGCGCTGGACCATCTGCCCCATCTCGTATTTCATGTTGTCGCGCAGGTAATCGAAGCCGAACTCGTTGTTCGTTCCGTAGGTGATGTCGCAGACGTAGGCCGCATGACGTTCCAAATCGTCGAGGCCGTGGACGATCGTGCCGACCGTCAGCCCCAAAAAATTATAGACCTTGGCCATCCAGGCGGCGTCGCGGCTCGCCAGATAGTCGTTGACGGTGACGACATGCACGCCGCGTCCGGCCAGCGCATTGAGGTAGACAGGCAGCGTGGCGACGAGCGTTTTGCCTTCACCGGTGCGCATCTCGGCGATGGCGCCCTCGTGCAGCACCATGCCGCCGATCAATTGTACGTCAAAATGGCGCTGGCCGAGCGCACGTTTGGCGGCTTCGCGCACGGCGGCGAAGGCGGGGGCCATGAGATCGTCCAGCGACTTGCCCGCCGCCAGTTCGGCGCGGAACTCTTCGGTCTTGGCCTTCAGCGCTTCGTCGCTCAGCGCGACGAATTGCGGCTCCAGCGCGTTGATTTCGGCGACCTTCGGCCGATAGGTTTTCAGCCGGCGTTCGTTGGCCGACCCGAAGATTTTCTTAAAAACCGTGTCCAGCATAAATGAACCTTCCGCCCACGGGCGCGAAGGGCCCGGACGCATCGCCAGGGGTGCGTCGGGGCGGTCCCGCGCTTGCCCGCCCTGAGGCGCGCTGGAGATAGGCAGGCAGGGGCGCCTTGTCAACGAAACCGCCCTTTGGCCGCTGCGCAACGTTCGCCATTCGAGCGCTTCCCTCGTCTTGCAAAAGCTATTTTGCCTTCGTATCGTCATCTTAACGTAATGTTAGGGCGGCGCGAGACGGCCGCCGCGCTGGTTGTTTCCATGAGCGCGTTGATTTCACGAGTTATCTCTCAATTCGTCACTTGTGGCGACGTTTGGGTCGAGTTCGCGGACGGCCGCAAGACGCGCTACGGCGACGGGACCGGGCCGCAAATCGGCCTTCGGCTCGCCGACGCCGCCGCCTTTTGGGAACTTGTCGCCGATCCCGAGCTCAAACTGGGCGAACTCTACATGAATGGCCGCCTGCAACTCACGCAGGGCGACCTCTACGATTTGCTAGCGATGGGTTCCGCCAATCTCACCGACCGCCGGCTGCCGGCCTGGGTCCATGCGGTCGACAAGATCCGCCATCTTCTGCGCGTGTTCGGCGGCGCAGACCGGCGCCAGGCGCGCAAGAACGTCGAGGCGCACTACGACCTCGACCACCGGCTTTACGATCTGTTCCTCGACTCCGACCGCCAATATTCCTGCGCCTATTTCGAACACGTCCAGCAATCCCTTGAGGACGCGCAACTCGCCAAGAAGCGCCACCTCGCCGCCAAGCTGTTGGTCGAGGAGGGTCACCGGGTGCTCGACATCGGTTGCGGCTTCGGCGGCATGGGCCTTTATCTCGCGCGCCAGACCGGCGCGAAGGTCGTCGGCGTCACGCTAAGCCAGGAACAACACGCCATCGCGCACGCGCGGGCCGACGACGCCGGGCTGGCGGCGCGCGCGGATTTCCGGTTGCAGGACTACCGCGACGTGGAGGGGCGGTTCGAGCGCATCGTCTCGGTCGGCATGTTCGAACATGTCGGCCTCGCCGGCTTCGACGAATATTTCGCCCAGGTGAAACGTCTTTTGACCGACGACGGCGTGATGATGCTGCATGCGATCGGCCGAAGCGGGGGGCCGGGCTACACCAATCCCTGGATCGCCAAATACATCTTTCCCGGCGGCTACATCCCGGCCGCCTCGGAGGTGCTGGCCGCCATCGAGCGGCAGGGCCTCTATGTCACCGACATCGAAATCCTGCGGTTGCATTACGCCGACACGCTCAAACTCTGGCGCGAGCGCTTCAACGCCCGGCGCGAAGAAGCGCGCGCGCTTTACGACGAACGGTTCTGCCGTATGTGGGATTTCTATCTCGCCGGCTCCGAAGCCGCGTTCCGCGTCGCCGGCAACATGGTGTTCCAAATCCAGATCGCCAAACGCCAGGACGTGGCGCCGCGCACCCGTGATTATGTCGGCGAGCGCGAGGCGGCGCTCCGCCGCAAGGAGACGCCTGCCGCGAACCCACGGCGCCAGTCCGCCTGAACGGCCGATATCGCCATCTAGAACAGCGACAATTGCCGCGTGTCTCCCTGTAGCCGCGCGGGCGGCGCGAAAAGGTCGGTGCGCAGCGGAAACCTCTTGCCGTCGAGGCCCAGTTTGGCGGCGGCCATCTCGAACCGGCGCCCGATCATCCAGGCGTAGGGGCCGGACCCGGCCATCCGCCGCCCCCATTGCGCGTCATAATCCTTGCCGCCGTGCATCGACTGCACGAGCGACAGCGTGCGGCTGAGACGGTCGGGGAAATTCACCGCCAGCCATTCGCGGAACAGGTCGCGCAACTCCAGCGGCAGGCGCAGCGTCACATAGCCCGCCTCCCGCGCCCCGGCGCCCTGAGCGCGCGCCAGAATCTTCTCGATCTCGGCATCGTTGATCGCGGGGATGATCGGCGCGACCATCACGCCCACCGGCACGCCCGCCGCGCTGAGTTCCGCAATCGCCTCCAACCGCCGCTCGGGCGTCGGCGCGCGCGGCTCCATCCGGCGCGCGAGGTCGCGGTCGAGCGTGGTCACGCTGATGTAGACCTTGGCAAGGCCCTTGGCGGCCATCGGCGCCAGCAGGTCGAGGTCGCGCAGCACGAGGTTCGATTTCGTGACGACGCCTACGGGATGATTTGTGCGCGCAAGCACTTCCAGCACAGCGCGGGTCACGCGATATTGCCGCTCGATGGGCTGATAGGGATCCGTGTTGGCCCCCAGCGCCACCACGTCGGGCCGGTAGCGCGGCGCCGAAAGCTCCTTCTCCAGAAGCTCCGCCGCATTTTCCTTGACGAACAGCCGGCTCTCGAAGTCGAGCCCCGGCGACAGGCCCATGTAGGCGTGCGTCGGCCGCGCGAAGCAATAGACGCAGCCATGTTCGCAGCCGCGATAAGGGTTGATCGACCGGTCGAACGAGATGTCGGGCGAATTGTTGCGCGTCAGGATCGCGCGCGCCTTCTCGGCCACGACATGCGTGCGCAGCGGCTCCACTTCCTCAGGCGTCCAGCCGTCGTCGAGCGCCTCACGCTTCTGCGTCTCGAAACGGCCCGTGGCGTTGGAGGGCGCGCCGCGGCCTCGTCGCGCCGACGCGGGGACGAGCCGCTCCGCCGCCTCCGCGCCGAGACGGCGGGCGACATTCTGGCGATCCTGAACCTTGAGTAGGGAGGTTTGCATGGGCCGAAAAAGGAACGAAAAGGGAACATTTACTTAAGGCCGCGGCCGCCGCCCGTCAAGGCGCCTCCTTCTCTCCAGATTTAGCGTGGTATTTCATGGATTTAGGAACGCATTGCGAGATGCGGCGCGGACGGATATAGAAGCCTGATGACAGCCTGCGAAGCGGTATGAGCGAAGCCTTTCCTCGTTATCTCCCGCCGACTTCGGCGCTTCGGGCGGGCGGGCCAGGGCAGGCCTGGCGCCATGCGCTGTTGCTCGCGGGTCAGGCTCACGTGCAGTTTTTGGCTTTGGTCGTGGTTCCCACGACTCTGGCGGCGCTTTACTTTGGCGTGTTCGCCGCCCCGCAATATGTCTCGCACAGCGAATACATCGTGCGCGGCGTGGACTCGCATCGCTCGGGCGGGCTGGCGCAGTTGCTCAACACGTTCGGCGTTTCGCGCGCGGCGGATGAAACCTCGGCCATCGAAAGTTTTCTTAAATCGCGCGAGGTCATCGCCCGCATCAATTCCCGCGTCGATCTTCGCGCAGTCTATGGCTCGCGCGAGGCCGACTGGTTCTCGCGCTTCCCCCGCTTCTGGGAGCGCGACACCTACGAGAGCCTCTATGGCTACACGCGTGGCTTCTTTGACATCAACAAGGACTCGACGAGCGGCGTGACCCGGCTCGACGTCGCCGCCTTCGATGCGAACTCTGCGCAGGTTATTGCGCGCGCCATGCTGGAGGCCGCCTCCGAAATGGCCAACAGCCTCAACGCGCGCGCTCAGGGAGATCTGGTGGGGTCGTCGCGGCAGGAATTGGCGCTGGCTCGCGACGAGGTGCTGAAGGCGCAGAGCGACCTGACCACTTATCGCAACCAGAACCTGCTTGTGGACCCGCTCGCTTTCGCGGGCGCCATGTTGCAGGAGATTGGCGCCCTTTCGCTGGAGCGCGCGCGCACGCAGGCCCATCTCGCGGAGGCCGAGCGCCTGTCGCCCAACGGCCCCGGTATCGAATCGATGAAGGTCACCGCCGCCGCGCTCGACCGCAAGGTCGACGAGGAACGCGCCAAGCTCGCGGGCGACAATTCCGCGCTCGCTGGAAAAGTCGCCGCTTACGAGGGACTTGTGCTGACGCGCGAGCTCGCCGAAAAGCACTACGCCACTTCGCTCGTCTCGCTGGACACGGCCGAGACCGAGGCGCAGCGCAAGCGCGTCTATATCGAAGAAATCGTCATGCCCAACCTGCCCGACGAGCCGACCGAGCCCGAGCGTCTGCGCAGCGTCGCGGCGACCTTCGTCGTCGGCTTCATGGCGTTCTCGATCCTGTGGATTCTCAGCGTCGGGTCGAAGGACCACGCGCAATGAAATTCGCAGAGCCGCCGCGCGTCGAAGAGATTGAACTTCAGCCCGTCCACTCCAAGGGCGAGTTGGTCGTCGACAATTGGTGGCAGCCCGACCACGCGCCGGAGGCCGTACCGTTCCATCGCAAATACCGGCTGGAGTTTCTGACCCTGGCGCTGCCGATCGCGCTGGGGGTTTTCTACCAGGTCGTCATCGCCGCGCCCCGCTATGTCTCGGAATCCGAGTTCATGGTGCGCACTCTGGGCTCCAGCGACATGGGCAATATCGCGACGCTGCTGACCGATCAGAAGGTGACGCGCGCCAGCGACGAGACCTACGCCGTCAGCGCCTACATGACCTCGCGCGACGCCGTCGACGTGCTGGTCAAGAGCGACCGGCTGCGCGACATTCTGGCGAGCCCGCAGGCCGATTTCATCAACCGTTTCCCCAACCTCTACACGCGCGATACGCGCGAGCGGCTGTACTGGCATTTCCAGAATTTCGTCACGCTCGACGTGAGTTCGGAGAGCGGCATCGCCAAGCTCGACGCCGTCGCCTTCTCGCCGGAGGATGCGCTGGCGCTCAACAACGCGATGCTGCGCAACGCTGAGGATTTCGTCAACCGGCTCAACACCCGCATCTTCAGCGATTCGCTCAAACTGGCCGCCGCCGACGTCGAGGCTTTGAAAACAAAATTCACCGAGATCGAAGCGCGCCTCACCGCCTACCGCAACACACAGAACGTGCTCGACCCTAACAAGGAGGTCGCCGACACGCTGACCCGCATCGGGGCGCTGATGACCAAGCTTTCGCAGGCGGAGAGCGAAATGGCGCAGACGACGAGCCTGACGCCGCGCTCGCCCCAACTCGCCTCGCTGGCGAGCCAGGCGACGGCGTTGCGCGATCAGATCGTGACGGAGCGCGCGCGCATGGCCGGCGACCGCGGCTCGCTGGCGGGCAAATTCGCCGAATTCGACCGCATCGTTCTCGACCGCACGCTCGCGTCCAAGCAACTGGAAGCTGCGCTCGCGCAATACGACAAGTCGCGCGCCGACGCGACGCGCCAGCATTTTTACCTTCAGACTGTGGTCAGTCCCGAGGCGCCCGATATGGCGACGCGGCCGCGCCGGCTTCTCAACATCGCCGCCATCGCGGCCTTCAGCCTCTGCTTTTACTCCATCGCGCGCGCGATTCTGAAGAACATTCGCGAACACGCGACATGACGCTGCCGGACGTGTCCGCTCGCGCCGGGGCGGGGCGTGAGGTCGAGGCGCTGGCGCCTGTGCCGGCATTGCGGCCGCGCAGGATAGCGCTCACCAACATCGTCAAGGAATATCACACCGCCGTGGGCGTGCGCCGCGTGCTCGACGGCATCACGTTCGACATCGCCGCCGGCGAGAAGATCGCGGTGCTGGGCAAGAACGGCGCGGGCAAATCGACGCTGGTCAAGATCATTGGCGGCGTCGAGGCTCCGACCTCGGGCACGGTGGCGCGCGATTTGTTCATGTCGTGGCCCATCGCCTTCGCGGGCGGTTTCGAGATCGCAATGAGCGGCCTCGACAACATCCGCTTCATCGCGCGCATCTATGGCGTGCCGATCCAGGACGCGATCGCCTTCGTCGACGATTTTGCAGAACTGGGCCGCCTGCTCTATCTACCCGTGCGCACCTATTCCTCCGGCATGCGAGCGCGGCTGGCGTTCGGCCTGACGCTGGCGGTCAATTTCGAATGTTTTCTGGTCGACGAGGTCATTTCGGTCGGCGACGCGCGCTTTCAACAGAAATGCTTCGACGCCTTGTTCGTCAAACGCCGACATTGCGCGATGATCCTGGTCAGCCACGACCAGGAGATCATCAGGCAATATTGCAAGAAGGCGCTGATCCTCAAATCGGGACGCGGACGCGTGGTCGAGGATCTGGATTTCGCGCTCCAGATATACAGCACGCTCTGACGCCGCGCCTTCCCGTCATGAGATCGGCGCCATGACGTTCGAGACGCCCCCCGCCGAGATCGATCCCTTAAGGTACGGCGATCTGCTCAAGACCGCCGCCCAGCGCCGGGCCGAACTGTCACGCATGCGCGCGGTGGCGTCGCTGCTGCTCCTCGCGATGACGGCGCTGTTCGCAGCGACGCGCCACGCCACATGGCCGTTCGCGCCTTATCTCCACGCTTTCGCAGAGGCGGGAATGGTGGGGGCCTGCGCGGATTGGTTCGCCGTGACGGCGATCTTCCGACGCCCCTTTGGCCTGCCGATCCCCCACACCGCCGTCGTGCCGTCCAACAAGAAGCGGCTCGGCGCCGCGCTCGGACGCTTCATCGCTCAGCATTTTCTCCACCCCCGCGTCGCTCTGCGGCGCCTGCATGGCGTCGATCTGGTGGCGTTGGCCGCCCATTGGCTCGCCGACGAACGAAATGCGCGCAGGTTCGCGGAAGGCGCGGGGAAGCTTGCGCCCTTCGTGCTTTCCGCCCTGCCGCGCGAGACGCTGTCGCGCTGGGCGGGCAAAGCCGCACGCGCGGGGCTGGAAGCGATACCCGTCGCAACGCTCGCCTCGCGCGCGTTGTCGGTGCTGTGGGCGCAAGGTGCCTCGCAGGTTGCGCTCGACCGCGCCTTAGATTTGTTTGAAGCCGCCCTTGAGCGCCACAAGGGCAGCATCGTCCTGAGGGTGCGCGAGCGCTCCTCGCGGTGGGTGCCCCGCTTTGTCGACGAGGCGGTGGCGGCGAAGCTGATCGCAGGCTTGTCCGAGACGCTGAAGGAAATGCGCGCGCCCGATCATCCGTGGCGCGCCGAGGTCGAAGCGCAGGTGCGCACGCTCATCGACTCCCTGGCGCGCGATCCCGTTATGCGCGCCCGCGGCGAAGCGCTGATGCATGATGTTGCGACAAGCCCGCTGTTCGCCAGACAGATCGAAGCCCTGGTGGCGGAGCTTGTTCAAGAAGACGGCGCCCGAGCGCAAGCTTTCGCCGCCGCCACGCTCCACGCCGCCTCCACCCTCGCTCGCTGGCTGGAGGAGGACCCCACCCGTCGCGCCCGTCTCAACCGCACCTTGCGGCTGTGGACGCTGCGCGCGGTGCTGCCGCGTCGCGCCGCCATCGGCGGCTATATCGCCGAGGTGGTGGACCGCTGGGACACGCGCACGCTGGTGGACCGAATGGAATTGCTGGTCGGCAAGGACCTGCAATTCATCCGCATCAACGGGACTTTGGTTGGCGGTCTCGTCGGGCTGGCGATCTACGTTGTGAGCGAACGGCTGCTTTGATTGGGGGGATTGACGACCGGCCGTCGTCTTGAAGGCGCAGAGCGCGTCCAACGACGGCCGCCGTCATAGCAAGCCGAGCGAACCGCGCCCGCGTCGCCGTGATCGTCTGTCGCAATGATAGCCTCGAACATGCGGCGCGGCGGATGGCTTCGCTTCGCTCGCCATGACGGCGCCGCGCTCTTCAACTAATGAAGGTCCATCGCCCACGCGCTACAAAAAAAGGCCGCCCCGAAGGGCGGCCTTGTTCCATTTCCCGCCGCTTACTGCGCGGCCGGCGCCCGTGAGCGCGGCGAGCGCGAGACCTGCTCCATCGTCGGCGCGGCGATCAACGGCGCCTGCGCGCGTCCCGCCGATTCTTCCGCGCGCTGGGCGAGGATCAGATTGTCGCGTGTCGTGGCGATGGAGCGCAGCTTCGTGTTGGCCGCGCCCGTGCCCGCCGGGATCAGCCGCCCGACAATCACGTTCTCCTTCAATCCCTCCAGCGTATCGACCTTACCGTTGACGGACGCCTCCGTCAGCACGCGCGTCGTCTCCTGGAAAGACGCCGCCGAGATGAACGAACGGGTCTGCAACGAAGCCTTCGTGATGCCAAGCAATACCGGCGAACCCACCGCAATCCGCTTGCCTTCCGCACGCATGATCTCGTTGGCCTGATCCAGTTCGGTGATGTCGACCTGCTCGTCTTTGAGGAAGTCGGTCTCGCCGGGATCGGTCACATCGACCTTCTGCAACATCTGACGCACGATAACTTCGATGTGCTTGTCGTTGATTAGCACACCCTGCAACCGGTAGACTTCCTGAATCTCGTTGACCAGATAAGCCGCCAGTTCCTCGACGCCCTTGATGGCGAGAATGTCGTGCGGCGCGGGATTTCCGTCCACCAGATACTCGCCCTTCTCGATGACGTCGCCGTCCTGCAAATGGATGTGTTTCGACTTCGGGATCAGATATTCCGAAGCCTCCGCGCCTTCTTCCGCAGGTTCAATAATGACGCGCTGCTTGTTCTTGAAGTCCTTGCCGAATCGCACCGTGCCGGAGATTTCCGCGATGATGGCGTGATCCTTGGGACGGCGCGCCTCGAACAATTCCGCCACGCGCGGCAGACCGCCGGTAATGTCGCGCGTCTTGGCCGAGTTGATCGAGATACGCGTGATGACGTCGCCTGCGTTCACGTGGCTGCCCGGCTCATACGAGATGATCGAGTCCACCGGCAGCATGTAACGCGCGTCGCCGCCGCGCGCGAGCTTCTGCACCTTGCCGTCCGCCCCCTTCACCACAAGCGCGGGCTTGAGGCCCGAGGTGCGCGGCGAAGAACGCCAATCAATCACGAGGCGCTTGGCGATGCCCGTCGCCTCGTCGACCTGCTCGCTCATCGAGGCGCCCTCCGTCAGGTCCTCGAAGCCGATGGCGCCGTCCACTTCCGTCATGATAGGACGGGTGAACGGGTCCCATTCGGCCAGACGCTGGCCGCGCTTGACCACATCGCCGTCGTCCACCTTCAATCGCGAACCATACTGCACGCGATGCACCGCACGCTCCGCGCCCGAGCGGTCGTGGATCACGATGGCGACGTTGCGCGCCATCGCCATCAGGTCGCCGTTGGAGTTGCGCGCGAGGTTGCGGTTGCGGATCGTCACCGTGCCGTCGAAGTTTGACTCGATGAACGATTGATCCGCCAACTGCGCCGCGCCGCCGATGTGGAACGTGCGCATCGTCAACTGCGTACCGGGTTCGCCAATCGATTGCGCCGCGATGACGCCAACCGCTTCGCCCATGTTGACCGGCGTGCCGCGCGCCAGATCGCGTCCGTAACAGGCCCCGCACACGCCGTTCTTGGCCTCGCAGGTCAGCACCGATCGGATTTTCACTTCCTGAATGCCGGCCGCGTTGATGGCCGCCATATTTTCTTCCACGATCATCTTGCCCGCCGGGACAATCGTGGTCCCGTCAAGATCGATCAGCGGCTCCGCTGCGGTGCGCCCGAGAATGCGCGAACCCAACGAGGCCACGATATTGCCCGCGTCCACGATGGCGCGCATCTTGATGCCGCCCGTCGAGCCGCAATCGGGCAACGTGATGATCGAATCCTGCGCGACGTCGACCAGACGACGCGTCAGATAGCCCGAGTTCGCCGTCTTCAACGCGGTGTCCGCGAGGCCCTTGCGGGCGCCGTGGGTCGAGTTGAAATATTCGAGAACCGACAACCCCTCCTTGAAGTTGGCGATGATCGGGCTCTCGATGATCTCGCCCGAAGGCTTGGCCATCAACCCGCGCATGGCGGCCAACTGGCGCATCTGCGTGGGCGACCCGCGCGCGCCGGAATGCGACATCATGTAGATCGAGTTGATGGGCCGGTCGCGGCCATGCTCGTCCTTGCGCACCGCCGAAATGCCCGCCATCATCTCTTCGGCGAGCTTGTCGGAGCACTTGGCCCAGGCGTCCACGACCTTGTTGTACTTCTCGCCCTGCGTGATGAGGCCGTCGAGATATTGCTGCTCGTATTCCTTGGCGAGCGCGAGCGTATCGGAGATGCGCTTGGGCTTGGTCTCCGGCACCACCATGTCGTCCTTGCCGAACGAGATGCCGGCCTTGAACGCCTCGCGGAACCCCAGCGACATGATACGGTCGCAGAAGATCACCGATTCCTTCTGACCGCAGTTGCGGTAGACGGTGTCGATCATCGCCGAGATGTTTTTCTTGGTCATCAGATTGTTGGCGACGTCGAACGGGATCTTGATGTGAGTCTGCGGCAGCAATCGCCCCAGAATCATGCGGCCCGGCGTCGTCTCGAAAATCTTCGAGACGCGCTTGCCGTTATCGTCGAACGACCAGGCGCGGCCCTTGATGCGGGCATGCAGCGTCACCGCTTTGGCGGCGAGAGCATGCTCGATCTCGCCCATCTCGGCGAACATCATGCCCTGGCCCGGCTCGCCGTCGCGCATCAGCGTCAGGTAGTAAAGCCCCAGCACGATGTCCTGCGACGGAACGATGATCGGCTGCCCGTTCGCGGGATGCAGGATGTTGTTGGTCGACATCATTAAGACGCGCGCTTCCAACTGCGCTTCGAGCGACAGCGGAACGTGCACAGCCATCTGGTCGCCGTCGAAGTCGGCGTTGAACGCCGAGCAGACAAGCGGATGCAGTTGGATGGCCTTGCCCTCGATCAATACCGGCTCAAACGCCTGAATCCCCAGGCGATGCAGCGTCGGCGCACGGTTGAGCAGGATCGGATGCTCGCGGATGACCTCGTCTAGAATGTCCCAGACCTCGGGCTTCTCCTTCTCGACCAGCTTCTTCGCCTGCTTGACAGTGGCCGACAGCCCCTTCGCGTCGAGGCGCGAATAGATGAAAGGCTTGAACAGTTCGAGCGCCATCTTCTTAGGCAGCCCGCATTGATGCAACTTGAGTTCCGGCCCCACCACGATGACCGAGCGGCCCGAATAATCGACGCGCTTGCCCAACAGGTTCTGACGGAAGCGCCCCTGTTTACCCTTCAGCATGTCGGCGAGCGACTTCAGCGGCCGCTTGTTGGCGCCGGTGATGACGCGGCCGCGCCGGCCGTTGTCGAACAGCGCGTCCACCGCCTCCTGAAGCATGCGCTTCTCGTTGCGGATGATGATGTCGGGCGCCCGCAGTTCCATCAGCCGCTTGAGGCGGTTGTTGCGGTTGATGACGCGGCGGTAGAGGTCATTGAGGTCGGAGGTCGCAAAACGGCCCCCGTCCAGCGGCACCAGCGGGCGCAGGTCCGGCGGAATCACAGGCACTTCGGTCAGGATCATCCATTCCGGCTTGTTGCCGGAATGCATGAACGCCTCGATGATTTTCAGCCGTTTGGCGAGCCGCTTGGGCTTCAACTCGGACTTGGAAACCGAAATCTCGACCTTGAGATCCTCCGCAATCTTCGAGAGGTTCATGCCCTTCAGCATCTCGCGGATCGCCTCGGCGCCGATCATCGCGGTAAAATTGTCCTGCCCGTACTCGTCCTGAGCGCGCAGATAATCGTCCTCGCTCAGCAACTGACGCTCCTTCAGAGGGGTCAGGCCGGGGTCGAGCGTGATGTAGGATTCGAAATAGAGGACGCGCTCAAGGTCCTTCAGCGTCATGTCGAGAAGCAGCCCGATGCGCGACGGCAGCGACTTGAGGAACCATATATGCGCGACGGGAGCGGCCAGTGAAATATGGCCCATGCGCTCGCGGCGCACGCGGCTCAGCGTCACCTCGACGCCGCATTTCTCGCAGATCACGCCCTTGTACTTCATGCGCTTGTACTTGCCGCACAAGCACTCGTAATCCTTGATCGGCCCGAAGATGCGCGCGCAGAACAACCCGTCGCGCTCGGGCTTGAACGTGCGGTAGTTGATGGTCTCCGGCTTCTTGATCTCGCCGAACGACCAAGAAAGTATCTTCTCAGGCGAAGCGATGGCGATCTGGATCTGGTCGAAAGCCAGAGGCGCCGCCGGCGCCGCGAAGGGATTCATGACTTCCTGATTCATGCCTTGCTCTCCCGCGCGAAACGGCAAAACCGCTTCGCTCGCGTTTCAAGAGGGGCGGGGGCGCATGTCGCGCCCCCGATATTCAACAGACTATTCCGCAGCTTCGGCGGGCGGCAGCGTCTGGGTCTCGTCGGTTACCGCCTTTTTGACCGAGGCGAGTTCGACGTTGAGGCCCAGCGAACGCATTTCCTTCACAAGCACGTTGAAGCTTTCCGGGATGCCGGATTCAAACGTGTCGTCGCCGCGCACGATGGCCTCGTAGACCTTTGTCCGCCCCGCCACGTCGTCCGACTTCACCGTTAGCATTTCCTGCAACGTGTAAGCCGCGCCGTAGGCCTCTAGCGCCCAGACCTCCATCTCGCCGAAGCGCTGGCCGCCAAACTGCGCCTTGCCGCCCAAAGGTTGCTGCGTGACGAGCGAATAGGGACCAATCGAGCGTGCATGGATCTTGTCGTCAACCAGATGATGCAGCTTCAACATATAGATGTAGCCCACCGTCACTTTGCGGTCGAACGCGTCGCCCGTCCGTCCGTCATGCAGCGTCACCTGACCGGAGCGGTCGAAGCCCGCCATGTCCAGCATCTCGACGATGTCCTTTTCGCGTGCGCCGTCGAACACCGGCGTCGCGATGGGAACGCCGCGCCGAAGATTGTTGCCCAACTCCACAAGCCCAGGTTCGTCGAGGCCCTTGATGGTTTCGTTGTCGCCATAAACCTGATGCAGCTTGTCGCGGAGCGGCTTCACGTCCGCCAGGCGCATGTAGGCATCCACCGCGTCGCCCACCTGTTTGCCCAACCCTGCGCAGGCCCAACCAAGATGCGTTTCGAGAATCTGGCCGACGTTCATGCGGCTGGGAACGCCCAGCGGGTTCAGCACGATGTCGACCGGCGTACCGTCGGCGAGGAACGGCATGTCCTCCTGCGGCACGATGCGCGACACCACGCCCTTGTTGCCGTGTCGGCCCGCCATCTTGTCGCCGGGCTGGATCTTGCGCTTTGTTGCGACGAAGACCTTGACCATCTTCATCACGCCCGGCGGCAATTCGTCGCCGCGCTGAAGCTTTTCAACCTTGTCGAGGAAGCGGTTTTCCAGGCTCTTCTTGGACTCGTCGTACTGCTTCCGCATCGCTTCGATTTCGGTCATCGTCTGATCGGCTTCGAGCGCGAACGTCCACCATTGCGAGCGCGGGAATTCCTCAACCAGTTCCTTGGTGAGGATCTGATCTTTCTTGAACCCCTTGGGTCCGGAAAGCGCCCGCTTGCCTTCAAGAATCTCCGTCAGACGCGCGTAGACGTTGCGGTCCAGGATCGCCTGTTCGTCGTCGCGGTCCTTGGCGAGCCGTTCGATCTCCTCGCGCTCGATGGCCTGCGCACGCTCGTCCTTTTCAACGCCGTGCCGGTTGAACACGCGCACCTCAACCACCGTGCCCTGCACGCCCGGCGGCACGCGCAACGACGTGTCGCGCACGTCGGAGGCTTTCTCGCCGAAAATGGCGCGCAGCAGCTTTTCTTCCGGCGTCATCGGGCTTTCGCCCTTGGGCGTGATTTTGCCGACGAGAATGTCGCCCGCCACCACTTCCGCGCCGATATAGACGATGCCCGCCTCGTCGAGGTTCTTCAGCGCCTCTTCCGAGACGTTGGGAATATCGCGTGTGATTTCCTCCGGCCCCAACTTGGTGTCGCGCGCCATTGCCTCGAATTCCTCGATATGGATCGAGGTGAACACGTCCTCCTTGACGATCTTCTCGTTGAGCAGGATCGAATCTTCGAAGTTGTATCCGTTCCAAGGCATGAACGCGACCAGCACGTTGCGGCCAAGCGCGAGATCGCCAAGGTCGGTTGATGGACCATCGGCAATAATGTCGCCCTTCACTACGCGGTCGCCCACCTTCACCAGTGGTTTCTGGTTGATGCAGGTCGACTGGTTGGAGCGCTGGAACTTCATCAGGCGATAGATGTCGACCGCCGGCTTGGTCGGATCGGTCTCGCCGGTCGCACGGATGACGATGCGGGTCGAATCGACCTGATCGATGATGCCGGTGCGGCGCGCCGAGATCGCCGCGCCGGAATCGCGCGCCACGATCGCTTCCATGCCGGTGCCGACCAGCGGCGCGTCGGAACGCACCAACGGCACAGCCTGACGCTGCATGTTGGAACCCATAAGCGCGCGGTTGGCGTCGTCGTTTTCAAGGAACGGGATCAGCGCCGCTGCGACCGAAACGAGCTGCTTAGGGGACACGTCCATGTAATCGACGCGGTCGGAGGGCAGGGTGACGACTTCGCCCGCCTGACGGCAGACGATGAGGTCGCCCACGATGCGGCTGTCCTTGTCCATCGGCGTATCGGCCTGCGCGACGGCGTATTTCTGCTCCTCCATGGCGGACAGATATTGCACGTCCATCGTCACGTGCCCGTCTTTCACCTTGCGGTAAGGCGACTCGATGAAGCCGTACTTGTTGACGCGCGCAAACGTCGCCAGCGAGTTGATGAGCCCGATGTTCGGCCCTTCCGGCGTCTCGATCGGGCAGATGCGCCCGTAATGCGTCGGATGCACGTCGCGCACCTCGAAGCCAGCCCGTTCACGGGTGAGACCGCCCGGTCCAAGCGCCGAAAGGCGGCGCTTGTGGGTGATTTCCGACAGCGGGTTGGTCTGGTCCATGAACTGCGAAAGCTGCGACGAGCCGAAGAACTCGCGCACCGCCGCCGCCGCAGGCTTCGCGTTGATGAGGTCCTGCGGCATGATCGTGTCGATCTCGACCGAAGACATGCGCTCTTTGATTGCACGCTCCATGCGCAGCAATCCGACACGGTACTGGTTCTCCATCAACTCGCCGACCGAGCGCACGCGCCGGTTGCCCAGATGATCGATGTCGTCAATCTCCCCGCGCCCGTCGCGCAGATCCACGAGCGCCTTCACAACCGCGAGAATGTCGTCCTTGCGCAGCGTGCGCTGCGTGTCGGGCGCGTCGAGATCGAGGCGCATGTTCATCTTCACGCGACCGACCGCCGAAAGGTCGTAACGCTCGCTATCGAAGAACAGCGACTGGAACATCGCCTCCGCCGTCTCCACGGTCGGGGGCTCGCCCGGGCGCATGACGCGATAGATGTCGAATAGCGCATCCTCGCGCGAGGAATTCTTGTCAACTTTGAGCGTGTTCCGGATGTAGGGACCGACGTTGACGTGGTCGATCTCAAGGATCGGAAGTTCGTGGAAGCCCCGCTCGATCAGGCCGATCAAGGTCTTCTCGGTGATTTCCTCACCCGCTTCGGCGTAGATTTCGCCGGTCTCGGGGTTGTAGAGGTCTTCCGCCAGATATTGCGTGAACAGGTCCGCGTCCGTCGCGCGATACGACTTCAGGCCCTTGTCCTGGAACTGTTTGGCCGAGCGGGCCGTCAACTTGCGCCCGGCCTCGATGGCGACTTCGCCGGTCTCGGCGTCGATCAGGTCGTTGACGAGCTTGACGCCCTTCAGCCGCTCGGGATCGAACGGCACGCGCCATCCGTCCTTGTCGCGCGTGTAGACCGCCTTCTTGTAAAAGCGCGTCAGAATCTCTTCGCCGTCCAAACCGAGCGCGAACAGCAGCGACGTCACCGGAATCTTGCGGCGACGGTCGATGCGCGCGTGAACGATATCCTTGGCGTCGAATTCGATGTCGAGCCACGAGCCGCGATAGGGGATGATGCGGGCGGCGAACAACAGCTTGCCCGAGGAATGGCTCTTGCCTTTATCGTGGTCGAAGAACACGCCGGGCGAGCGATGCATCTGGCTGACGATGACGCGCTCGGTGCCGTTGACGATGAACGTGCCGTTGGCCGTCATCAGCGGCATATCGCCCATATAGACATCCTGCTCCTTGATGTCCTTGACAGACCGGGCCTGAGTCTCGGGATCGACGTCGAACACGATGAGGCGCAGCGTAACTTTCAGCGGCGCCGCGAAGGTCATGCCGCGCTGGCGGCATTCGTCGACGTCGTACTTGGGCGCTTCATATTCGTACTTTACGAACTCAAGCTGCGCCGTCTGAGCGAAGTCCGAGATCGGGAACACGGACTTGAACACGGATTGCAAGCCCTCGGTCGGACGGCCGCCCTTGGGTGCCACCATCTGAAGGAACTGGTCGTAGCTCGCCTTCTGCACCTCGATGAGGTTCGGCATCTCGCCGACCTCTTTGACGTGACCAAAGACCTTGCGAACACGCTTGCGGCCGGTGAATGTCTGCGCCATGTCGCTCCTCAATCGTCTTCGCCGCTGACCCAGATGGCCATGCGCGGCGACCTCGGCGCTTTCTGCGCCGGTCGGCGGAAGCGAGCCTCCGCCTTAATTCAGCCCAAGCGGCGAAACTCGCCGCCCGGAATTTTGAAAACGACGGAACGGCCCTGGGCGCGAGCCCGGGCCGTCCACTTCAGCGCAAACTCTCGAAGAAAGAGAGCCCCACGCGCTTACTTGAGTTCCACCTTGGCGCCTGCCTTTTCGAGCTGGGCCTTGATCTTGTCGGCCTCGTCCTTGGTGACGCCTTCCTTGACGGCCTTGGGGGCGGCTTCGACAAGATCCTTGGCTTCCTTGAGGCCCAGCGCCGTGATCGCGCGGACTTCCTTGATGACTTCGATCTTCTTGTCGCCAACCGCCGTCAGCATGACCGTGAACTCGGTCTGCACTTCGACAGGCGCCGCCGCCGCCGCGCCGGCGCCCGGGGCCGCCGCCACCGCGACCGCCGCAGCGGCGGAAACGCCCCACTTCTCTTCGAGCATTTTGGCGAGATCGGCCGCTTCCAGAATGGTCAGCGACGACAGGTCTTCGACGATCTTTTCGAGGTTAGCCATGTGCGTTGTTCCTATATGGTTCGATTTCAGAAGATTTGAAGAGCCTGCTCAGGCGGCGTCTTTCGAGGCGTAAGCCGATATGACCCGCGCGACCTTGGCGGCCGGCGCACTGACGAGCTGGGCGATCTTGGTCGAGGGGGCGACGATCAGCCCCAGCAACTTCGCACGCAGTTCGTCCAGCGACGGCATGGTCGCAAGCGCCGCGACGCCCTTGGCGTCGAGCGCGGTTTTGCCCATGGCGCCGCCCAGAACCACGAATTTCTCGTGATCCTTGGCGAAGGCCATGGCGGCCTTGGCCGCCGCCACCGGATCGCTTGAATAAGCGAGCAGGGTCGGCCCCTTGAGCAAGGGGCTGATCGAGGCGACGTCCGTTCCTTTCAGCGCAATCTGGGCGAGGCGGTTCTTGGCGACTTGAACGCTGGCCCCGTTCTGCTTCATCTGCTTGCGCAGCCGCTGCATCTGGGCGACCGTCAAGCCGGAGTACTGCGCCACGACAACCACGGCCGCCTTTTCGAAGACGTCGTGAAGGTCGCTGACGGCCTCCTTCTTTTCCGCTCTATCCACTTATGCTCTCCGGTTGGCGGGGTCGCCCCCGCACCTTGCGAAATGCCGCGCCCCTCAACCCGAGGGCTCAAAGACGCAGCGTCTTGCGCCTGTCCCCGGAGCGGAGGCCCGAGGGGCCTCGACGCCGGACAGATGGTTCGAACCAGAGGGACCCAACGCGAACGCGGGTCTGAAATTCCGGTCTTCCCCGTCTATGCAGGCCCCCGTCAGGGAATTAAGCCCACCCCAAGGGGTAGGCGCCGGCAGTCTCGGACAGGACATGGCCGGTACGGACAAGGGCTTCGCCCCGGTCCTCCCGGCCTATCCACCGCTCCCCGCCGCAAATCGACGCCACGTCGCACTCACAACGGAAACGGAAGGCATGAATGATCGAAAGGGCCCCATGCGCCGACGGCCCTGTTCATGCCCCCTTAACGGCTGGGAACAGGGCAGGCAAGAGGGCTTGAGCAATTTTCTGCGGCGGCTCGTCTCGATTCACATCGAGGGAACCTCCTTACGCTAAAACTGGGGCGACGACAAAGCGCCCTGTGGGCGCGCCAAGAGGCCGCCTTGCGCTCCCAGCCCGCCGACCTGCCGATCCTGACGAGCCTGCGTTTTTTCGCGGCCCTGATGATCTTCGTCTTCCACCTGCGCGAGTTCGCACCCTCCGAGGCGCTCTACGCCGTCGCGCCCGGCATGTTTCAGGGCGTCTCGTTCTTCTTCGTACTGTCGGGCTTCGTGCTGACCCATGCTTATTCCGACCGCGACGCGCCTCTTACCGAATTTTACGCGGCGCGCTTCGCTCGCATAGCGCCGCTTCATGTCGTCTGTCTGTTTGGGCTTCTCGCGGTCGTGCCACTTCCCGTCGCGCTCGGGCAAATCTTAAGCGCCCCCGCCGCCGCAGTCGCCTTTGCGCTCAAGCTGTTCATGCTCGACGCCTGGGTTCCGTTGCGCGCCATCTCCTCGTCCTGGAACAGCGTGTCGTGGTCGATCTCGGTCGAAATGGCGTTTTACGCCGCTTTTCCGTTTCTCAACATGGCGATGGCTCGCCAACCTCTCGTCACCCTCGCCACCGCCGCGCTCGTGTCGTTCGGCGTGCTGATCGCCGGAGTCGCGGCGGGCCTGCCGACCTTCGCGCCCGACGGTTGCGTGGTCACGCTTGTCCAGTTGGGCAGTTTTTTCCCGCTCGCGCGCGGCTTCGAGTTCGTGCTGGGCATGGCGGCCTGCGTTGTCTGGCGGCGCCGGGTTCTGCCCGCCCGCCTCTCCGAGGCCGGATGGACGGCGGCGGAGGCGGCCATTCTGGTTGTCGCGGCGCTATGGCTCCTCGTCGTTCTCCCGTGGCTGGTTTTCCACACGCAGGGCGCTGTGTTCGTCGGCCTGCGCGCGGCGGGTTCGTCCTGGCTGTTTGCGGGGTTGCTCTGCGTGTTGGCGGGTGGGCGTGGCCGCGTCGGCGCTGCGCTGTCGGCTCCGTGGCTGGTCAAACTCGGTCAAGCCAGCTTCGCCTTCTATCTCGTCCACGTCATCGTCATGCGTACGCTCGCCTGGCGTCTAGGCGCGACGGGCGTGCTGGCGCCGCTGGCGCTGTCGCTGGGTCTGGCCTTCCTGTTGCATGAAGGCGTCGAGATACCGATGCGGCGGCGTCTGTTGGCGCGTCCCCTACCGGCGCCGCTGCGCGCCCGCCCGCTTTGACAGCGACCGCCGACGTTCCGGGCAGCCTCGCGGCGTCACGGAAATGTATTATTGTTTGCGTCGTCGCGCGCTGCTATGGACCGCCCGCGCAGGGGCCGCGCGGTCGCGATGGGTTGCGGTATGCAGGGCAAGATGAAGATCCTCGCGGGCAATTCCAATCCGCAGATCGCCGAAGCCATTGCCGCCTATCTGGGGGAGCCGCTGACCAAATGTCAGGTGCGCCGCTTCGCCGATCTCGAAGTGTTCGTCGAAATCCTGGAGAACGTGCGCGGGCGCGACACGTTCATCGTGCAATCGACCTCCTATCCGACCAACGACAATCTCATGGAGTTGCTGATCATGATCGACGCGCTGCGGCGCGCGTCGGCGCAACGCATCACGGCCGTGATCCCCTATTTCGGCTACGCGCGGCAGGACCGCAAGATGGGCCCGCGCTCGCCGATCTCGGCCAAGCTGGTCGCCAACCTCATCACCCGCGCCGGAGCCGACCGCGTGCTGACGGTCGATCTCCACGCCGGCCAGATTCAGGGCTTCTTCGACATCCCCACCGATAACCTTTTCGCCGCGCCCACGATGGTGCGCGACATCAGGGACCGAGGCCTGGCCAACAACGTCATGGTCGTCTCCCCCGACGTCGGCGGCGTCGTGCGCGCGCGCGCCTTCGCCAAACGGCTCGACGCCCCTCTAGCCATCGTCGACAAACGCCGCGAGCGTGCGGGCGAGTCGGAAGTGATGAACATCATCGGCGACGTCAGCGGCCGCAATTGCGTGCTGCTCGACGACATCGTCGATTCCGGCGGCACTCTGTGCAACGCCGCCGAGGCGCTGCTGGAGGCGGGCGCACGCAGCGTTTCCGCCTACATCACCCACGGCGTCCTGTCGGGCGGCGCGGTTGCGCGCATCGCGTCCTCCAAACTGACCGAACTCGTGTTGACCGACTCGATATCTGCGACCGAATCCGTACGCCTCGCCAAGAACATCCGCGTCATCACCATCGCCCCCCTGATCGGCGAGGCCATCGCCCGCATCGCCAAGGAAGAGAGCGTGTCGAGCCTGTTCAACTGAGGCGGCGAGCGCTGCCGGAGACCCCGTCCTGGAACGCGCCGCAGGAGACTTTTTGCTACTCAAGCCGCTGAAATATCAAGACCCTGGCCGGTCCCGACCCGTATATCCGGCGCGAACAATTCGTGCGGCGCCGACAGCCCCCGCAATTCGAACCGCCCCAGGCTCGGCAGATCCGTGCAATAACCGAACGCGCGGGCGAAATCGTCGGACACGATCAACGCCAGGTCGCGTGATTTCGCTATCGCCTCAATGCGCGACACAAGGTTGACCGCCGGCCCTATCACCGTGAAATCCACGCGCTCCGCCGAGCCGATGTTGCCGTAAGTCACCTCGCCGAAATGCAGCGCGATCACCAGCCGCAGCGGCGGGTCGTCCTCGCCCGCGCCCAGCGCGGCGAGCGTCGCGCGTGCGGCGCCGAGCGCGCGACGCGCCGCTCCTTGCGCGGCCTCCGGGGTCGCGGCGGGGAAAATCGCCAGCACCCCGTCGCCGATGAACTTGAGGATTTCCCCGCCCTCGGCGTGGATCGCGGTCGCCTGCAAATCGAACAGCGCGTTGAGCGTGGCGATCACCGTCTCGGCGGGGGCATGATCGGAGAGAGCGGTGAAGCCGCGCAGGTCCGACGACCAGATAGCGGCGGAAATCTTCTGCCCGCTGCCGCGCCGGACCTCGCCCGCCAGCACGCGCGGCCCCGTCTGCGCGCCCAGGTAAGCGCTCAGCACGTTCTCGGCGATCTGGCGCTGGCTGCGCATGTCCGACATCACCGCCAGATCGCGCGCAAACCCCATCAACAGGTCGATCTCCGCCTGTCGAAATCCCCCCGGCGCGTCGGAGACGAAGCTCATCACCACCGGTTCGAAGCCAAACGGGCTCTCGACGGGAAAGATCAAATAATCCGTGCCGCCGCGCGCCTTCAGATCGTGCAGGATCGAGAAGTCGAACTCAGCCTCGGGACCGTCGAGCCTGCGCCGGATGATCCTCTTCTGCTCGCGCACCTGAAAGATCGGATTGTCCGCGAGAGGCACGACGTCGATGACTTCATGCTTGACCATGATCTTGCGCGTGACGGCTTCGTCCTTCCACCAATGATAGGTCGCGCCGATGAACTGGGGATGCAGCGTCGAGGCGTTGACGCCCACCCGCAACAGCCCGATGCCCGCCGCCGTCAGCCGCCAGCTGAATTCGTCAAGCGTCTTGGCGAACGACGCCTCGCGCCGCGCCAGTCCGGCGAGCCAGCGTGCGACGCCCTCCAAAGTCTCCGCCTTCGGCCGGTCGCCTTCAGGCGTCTCCACCGTCGAGACGACGACGGTGGAGGGCGCGAGCTTGTATTGTTCGACCATCGGCTAGAGCCGCTTGAGCGCCCTTCCGAAACGGTCGAACATCTCGTCGATGTCATCGGGCGAGATCACCAGCGGCGGACAGAACGCGATGACGTCGCCGATGGCGCGAATGATGAGGCCTTCCTCGTGGCAAAGCTCGGCGATCTTGGCTCCGCACGAACCCGGCGGATCGAACGGCGCCTTGGTCGCCCTGTCCGACACGAACTCCAACGCCCCGATCATCGCGACGCCGCGCACTTCGCCCACCAGGGGGTGCGAGGCGAACGCGCGCAGCCGCTCCTGAAAATGCGGGCCGTTGCGTCGAGCGGCGCCCACGAGGTCCTTCTCCTCGATGATGTCGATGTTCTCCAGCGCGATGGCCGTGCCCACGGGATGCCCGCTTGCGGTGAACCCATGCCCGAACACGCCGATCTTGGCGGAATTGTCGGCCAGCGTCTGATAGATCTTGTCGGTGAACAGGATTGCGCTGAGCGGGAAATAACTCGACGTGATCGCCTTCGAGATCACCATGAAATCGGGTTCAATTCCGTAGGTCTGGCAGGCGAACATATTGCCCGTGCGCCCGAAGCCGGTGATGACTTCGTCGGCGACGACCAGCACGTCGTATTTGCGGCAGACCGCCTGCATCTTCTCCCAATAGGTGCGCGGCGGCGGCATCACGCCGCCCGCGCCCATCACCGGCTCGCCGATGAACGCGGCCACCGTCTCCGGCCCCTCCACCAGGATCATCGCCTCCAACTCCTCCGCCAGCCGCGTGGCGAAGGTCTCCTCCGTCTCGCCGGGCTGGCCGAAGCGCCACAGGTTCGGGCAGGTCAGATGCCGCACGAAGGGCAGGGGCAGATCGAAGTCGCGATGGAAGTTGGGCAGGCCCGTGAGGCTGCCCGAGACGATGGTGACGCCGTGGTAGCCCTTGACCCGTGCGAGGATCTTCTTTTTGGCGGGGCGGCCCAGCGCATTGTTGTAATACCAGATCATCTTGACGGTAAGGTCGTTGGCCTCCGATCCCGAAGAGGTGAAATGCGCCTTGCCCATGCCGGGCGCCAGATTGACCAGCCGCTCGGCGAGCTTGGTCGCGCTGGGGTGCGATTTGTGGCTGAACGAATGGTAGAACGGAAGCTTGGCCATCTGCTCGGCGGCGGCCTTGACCAGCCGCGGCTCGCCAAAGCCCACCGCGACGCTCCACAGGCCCGCCAGCCCTTCGATGTATTCCTTGCCCTGATCGTCCCAGACGCGCACGCCCTCGCCGCGCTCGATCATCATCGGGCCGACCTTCTCGTGGCGGCGGGCGTTGGTGGCGGGGTGGAAATAATAGGCGATGTCGCGGGCGGCGAGCGAATTAGGCCGGTCAACCATGTGGGGCTCCCTGGAAAGGGAGGCAAGCTTGCGTCGGACGCCCCCCGCTTGTCCAGCGCCCGCCCGACAAAAACGACGTCACGACCGGGGCCGGGCGTGCCCCTCTGTGAAACCGCGCGAGGGAACGCGCGCTTTCGTTGGGAACCCTGCGGACTTGTCGCGCGCAGGTCTCGTCAGCGCGGCGCCGTCGCGTGTACCTCCGCGGGGCCGAGCGCGCGTATGTCTCAATAACGCCGGCGAACTTCGCCGCCGTAGATCACGTGCGGGCCGCCCATGTAGACCGAAGGGTCGTTATAAAACCCGGCCTGCGAAAGCCCCCGGCCGTCGCGGAAAAGCACCTGCGCCTCAACGGCGGGCGGTAGCGAGGAGCGGTGGGGCGGGGCGAGATCGTCGCCGACGGCCTCCCCCAGACAAAGGAAAGTTTCGCAGGCGAGGGCCGGGGCGCCGCCCCAGAGCGTCGCGGCGATCAGAACGGCGAAAGTCGCTTTCATCTTGGTTCCGCTGCGTTGCAAACGAACCTGCCATGGTTCGTCAAGGTTCCTGAAGCGTGAACGAAGGGAGTTAACGTCGCCTTTCCTCGCTCGCATTAACTATTCTTAAATCCGCATCTCGCGGCGCTACGTCAAGTCGTCTATAGCGATGACATGTCGCTGAATGCAGCCTTCGCACCCTATATGCTGGAAACCTCGGACGCGCGGCTCTGCGCGCTCGATTACGTGACTGAGGCGTTCGCCGAGGCGGTGCTGGACGGCGTCGACGTCGAGACTTTCGCCGAAGCCGCGATTTCCACCGCGCTGCGCGAACTCGTCGCCGCGCATGGCGAGGAGCGGGTCGCCGGGCTGCTTCAGCAGTTCCCCGAGCGTGTCCGGGCGGGCGAATTCTCCACCTGCGTCCGGCAATAGCGCGTGGCGTAACCGCGGTCTAAAAGAACCCGGGAAACGTTTTTCAGGGAGCTTTCCATGTCTTTCCCCGCTGTGCGCGCGAGCCGCGCCGAACAGGGCCACGTCGTCGCGCTGGTCGAGGCCGAAGAGTCCGAGTTGATGGACGGCGACGTTACGGTGCGCGTCACCCATTCCACCGTAAATTACAAAGACGGCCTCGCGCTTTCCGGCAAATCCACAATCCCGCGCAAATTCCCGATGTTTCTGGGGATCGACTTTGCGGGGGTCGTCGAAACCTCCCGTCATCCGGACTTTACGCCGGGCGACGAGGTGGTCGCCGACGGTTTCGGGCTGGGGGAGACCCATTCGGGCGGCTTTGCCGGTAAGGCGCGCGTGAAAGGCGACTGGCTGGTCAAGCTGCCCGCGCCCTTCACTCGCGCGCAGGCGATGGCCATCGGCACGGCGGGCTACACCGCCGCCCTTGCCCTCAATGCGCTTGAAGCGGCCGGGTTGACGCCCGATCAGGGTCCGGCTGTGGTTACGGGAGCCGCAGGCGGGGTCGGCTCGGTCGCCATCGCGCTGCTGGCCAAAGCGGGCTGGAGCGTCATCGCCTCGACCGGGCGCATGGCCGAGGCCGACTATCTCAAGCGGCTGGGCGCGTCGGAAATCCTCGATCGTACGCTCTTTTCCGGCCCCGCCAAGCCGCTCGCCAAGGAACGCTGGATAGCGGGCGTAGACAGTGTCGGCTCGCACACGCTGGCCCATCTGCTGTCGCAAACCCGCTACGGTGGCGCGGTGGCGTCCTGTGGATTGGCGGGCGGCATGGACCTGCCAGGTTCCGTCGCGCCGTTCATCCTGCGCGGCGTGCGTCTGTTGGGGATCGACAGCGTCAACTGCCCAATGCCGCCAAGGCTCGCCGCGTGGGCGCGGCTGGCGCGCGATCTCAATGTAAATTTGTTAAGCGAGATGACGCGGACCGTGGCGCTCGCGCAGGTGTTCGAGATCGGCGAGGCGATCCTGAAAGGGCAGGTGCGCGGGAGGGTGGTGGTGGAGATCGGGTGACAAATGGCGAAGACGCGCGGCGCGTCGCCTCCTCCAAAGTCCGTGCGCGGGGTTTCGCCCCCATATAGCCGGGGCGCGGCTCACCGGGTGTAGCGGGCGGTCCTCTCCCGCATCGTCACCAGTTCCTCCGCGGCGGTCGGATGCACGGGAATGGTGGCGTCCAAATCCGCCTTCTTCGCCCCCATCTTCACCGCCACGCCCAGCGCCTGAACGATCTCGGCCGCTTCCGCGCCCAAAATATGCGCGCCCAGCAGCCGGTCGGTCTCGCCGTCCACCACCAGCTTCATCGTCACCCGGTCCGACCCTCCCGTGATCGTCGCCTTCAAAGGCCGGAAGCTCGTCTTGTAAATGTCGACCACGTCGAACGCTTCGCGCGCCTGCGTCTCCGTCAGCCCCACCGTGCCGATCTCCGGCGTCGTAAACACCGCGCTCGCCACGCCGTCGTAGTTCACTTCTCGCATTCCGCCGCCGAATAAGCGATCGGCGAGCCAATGGCCCTCGCGGATCGCCACCGGCGTCAGCGCGATCCGGTCCGTCACGTCCCCGACCGCATGGATCGAGGGCACGTTCGACGTCGAGCCGCCGTCCACCACGACCGCGCCATGGGGGGTCAGATGCACGCCCGCCCCCTCCAGCCCCAGACCTTGGGTCGCGGGATGGCGGCCCGTGGCGATCAGCGCCTGATCGCAGGCGAGCGTCTCGCCGTTCGACAGCGTGACGTGGCGGACGTCGCCGTCGAGGTCGATGCGGACGGGCAGGGCGCCAAAACGGAACGTCACGCCTGCCGCTCGCATCAGGTCGCGCAGGCCCCCGCGCATGTCCTCGTCGAACCCGCGCAGGATATTGTCGCCGCGCAAACTCACCGTCACCTGAGCGCCGAGGCGCTGCATCAGCGAGGCGAACTCGACGGCGATGTAGCCGCCGCCGATCACCAGCAGTCGTTTGGGGAGAGTCGCCAGATCGAACACCTCGTTGGAGGTGATGGTATGGGCCATCCCCTCGATGGCGGGATGAAGCGACGGGGCGCCGCCCGTCGCGATCAGGATGTGGCGGGCGCTCATCGTGCGGCCATCGGCGAGCGTCACCGCCTGCGGACCGACGACGATGGCGCGCTGGCGAAAGACTTCGACCTTCGAGCGTTCGAGATTGGCGGCGTAGATGTCGGAAAGGCGCGAGATCTCCTTCTCCTTGGCCGCTCGCAAGATTGCCCAGTCGAACACGGGCGGCCCCGGCAGGGTCCAGCCGAAAGCGGCCGCTTCCGCAAATGCATCAGCGAAGCGGCTGGCGTAGACCAGCACCTTCTTGGGTACGCAGCCCCGTATGACGCACGTGCCGCCGATGCGAAATTCCTCCGCGATCGCCACTTTCGCGCCATGCCCTGAAGCAATGCGCGCCGCGCGCGTACCGCCGGAACCCGCGCCGATGACGAAGAGATCGTAATCGAAGGCCATCGAACGCCCCTATCCCCAATTGACGTGCGTGGTCGTCAGAAATCGAAACCCTTCTTCTTCATTTCTTCGCGCGTGCGGTCGACGATGACTTTGGTCAGCTTCTGGCGCCAGAGGCCGCCGGAGGACGCCAGCATTTCGAGGATAGGCGCCTGCGCTTGCGTGTATTTCTTGCCGGCCTCGCTGTCGAAATAGGTTAGCGTCTGCTTGAGTTCGTCGAGGCTGAGCCGGCCGCCGAGAGCTTTGGCGGTGTCGTTGAATACGGCCTCTTCGCCCTGACTGAATTCGGGAACGAGCGCCACCAGCGTCTCGTGCAACGGCTTCTGCTGTTCGGGATGAACCTGGACGAGCTGGGATTCGAGTTGGCCCAGCATGGAGGGTACAATCTGGTCCATCGACGCCTTCAGACCGACAGATATCAGGATCTTCCTGGCCAGATCGATCTGATCGGGCGAGGCGCCGTCGGCGAAGGCGGGGAAGGCGAGGAGCGTCGCGCCTAGGGACAGGACGGGGAACAGCTTCATGGGGGTCTCCGGAAACGGGGTTTTCATCAGCGCCGCAGGGTCTCGACGCCATCCGGACCCGCGATCAGGGCCTCCGACGCGAGATCGAGAAACAGGCCGTGCTCGACGACGCCGGGCACGGCGACCAGATGCGCCGCCAGACGCTCGGGATCGGGAATGGCGCCAAACGCGGCGTCGACGATGTAATGACCGCCGTCGGTGACGAACAGGCCATCGCCCTTCCGGCGCGGCGTCAGCGGGCCGGAAAGACCGAGCCGGCCGCACAGCTTTTCCAGCTTGAGCCGGGTGGCGCCGAAGCCGAAGGGAACGATTTCGATAGGCAGCGGGAAGGCGCCGAGCATCACGACTTTCTTGGAGGAATCCGCGATCACCGCCATGCGGCGCGACGCCGAGGCGACGATCTTCTCGCGCAGCAAAGCCCCGCCGCCGCCCTTAATGAGCCGCATCGCGCCGTCGATCTCGTCGGCGCCGTCGACGGTGAGGTCGAGTTCCGGCGTCTCGTCGAGCGTGGTGAGGGGAACGCCAAGCGCCTGCGCCTGGGCGCGCGTCGCCTCGGAGGTCGGGACGGCGATCACCCTGAGGCCTGCGGACACCTTCGCGCCCAGCAGCGCCACGAACCGGCTCGCGGTGGAGCCGCTGCCCAGGCCGAGCTTCATGCCGGGCTCGACCAGAGCGAGCGCGGCCTCCGCCGCCCGTTGCTTTTCATCGTCCGACGACATGGCGCCCCGTCTGGAATCTTGCGCGTGCGCGCCTTATCGGGCGCGCTGCGGACGCCGCGCCGTAGCGTTTTCATCGTTGAAACGCAAATTCAGCGCGCGATCGCGCACGTGTTGTCCTGAATGTCCTCGGCATGGCCGCCGCCCGGCCCGCCGTGGCGGCCCGCCAGCAGGACGAAGCGTTCGCCCTGCGGCACGGCGGCCAGCGTCCACTCGCCCATCTCGGCCGCCGCCCCGGGCATTTCGGCGAGCAGGCGGAACGGGCTGGTGGAGAGGTCGGGGACTGCGCGGGCGAAATACGTGTGGCCCGCAAGCGAAACGCTCATCGTCTTCCACGCGGCTTCGGGCGTGAAATCGGCAAGCGTCCTGGCGACCTCGGGCTTCAAGCAATCGACGTGGACGTGCAACTGGTCCTGGCTGCGCTCCTCGGCCGAATTGACGGTGAGCGCGAGACCCATGCTTTCCGGGGCGCTTGGCAGAAACCTGCGCATCAGCGCGCGTTCGCCCCACGCATCGGCGAATGTGTTGGGCGCATCGGGTCCAAGCAGCGCGGGGTCCTCGATGCCCTTGATGCGTTCGGCGGCGATCACCAGCACCTGCGCGACGCCGTTGCGGTCCTTGATGACCACGGCGCGGGGCTCAACGTCCAGGCAGGGAGCGGGCAGCGGCTCGCCCTTCGCCGCCGCCGGGGCGCATTGGGTCTGCACGATTTCCCAAAGCGCCAGCCGGTTCGCCGAAGCCGCCCTCCCCGCGACGAAGGCGGCGACGGCGAGGAGGACGACGAGAGCGAGGCGGCGCATCAGACGTGGATGGCGCGCTTGGCCACCGCCAGCGCGGCTTCCTTGACCGCCTCCGACATCGTGGGATGGGCGTGCGTCGTGCGCGCGAGGTCTTCCGCCGAGCCGCCGAACTCCATCAGCACGACGGCCTCGTGGATCATCTCTCCCGCGCCATGGCCTATGATATGGACGCCCAGCACGCGGTCGGTCTTTGCGTCGGCCAGCACCTTCACGAATCCCTCGGTCTGGCGCATCGCGCGCGCGCGGCCATTGGCGAGATAGGGGAATTTTCCGACATTGTAAGCGACGCCCGCCGTCTTGAGATCCTCTTCCGACCTGCCGACGACGGCGACCTCGGGCGACGTGTAGACGACGCCGGGGATCACGTCATAGTTGACGTGTCCCGCCTGACCTTTGAGGATTTCCGCGAGCGCCATGCCCTCGTCCTCCGCCTTGTGGGCGAGCATGGGGCCGCGCACGACGTCGCCGATGGCGTAGATTCCCGGCACATTGGTGCCGAAATGGTTGTCGATAACGATCTGGCCCCGATCCAGCGCGACGCCCGCCGCCTCCAGACCGAGCCCTTCCGTGTAGGCGCGGCGGCCGATGGCGACGAGCACCACGTCGGCTTCCAGCGTCGCCGCAGCGCCGCCCGCCGCGGGCTCGATGGAGACCGTCGCGCCTGCGTCGCTCTTCTCGACCTTGGCGACCTTGTGAGCAAGGTGGAACTTGATCCCCTGCTTCTCCAGAATGCGCTGGAACTGCTTGGCGACCTCAAGGTCCATGCCAGGCAGGATGCGGTCGAGATATTCCACGACCGTCACCTCCGCGCCCAGCCGCCGCCAGACCGAGCCCAGTTCAAGCCCGATGACGCCGCCGCCCACGACCACAAGCCGCTTGGGCACGGACGCCAGCGTGAGGGCGCCGGTGGAGGAGACGATCACCTCCTCGTCGATTTCCACGCCCGGCAGCCGTGCGACGTCCGACCCGGTGGCGATCACGATCTTGTCCGCGTTGTAGACGACCTCGCCGACCGCGCTCTTCACGCGCACGCGGCCCGTGCCCAGGATCGTCGCCTCGCCCTTCAGCCAGTCGATCTTGTTCTTCTTGAACAGGAAGGCGACGCCGTTGACGTTGGCCGCCACCGTATCGTCCTTGTGCTTCATCATGCGGTTCAGGTCGAGCTTGGGCTCGACCATAACGCCGAGCGCCTCGAAGCCATGCGCGGCTTCCGAGAACATCTCGGAGGCGTAGAGCAGCGCCTTGGACGGGATGCAGCCGATGTTGAGGCACGTGCCGCCCAGAGTCGCGCCCTTCTCGATGACGGCGACGCTCATGCCCAGTTGCGCGGCGCGTATCGCACACACATAGCCGCCGGGGCCGGCGCCGATGACGATGACGTCGTAAGCCATGAAATGTCTCTTTGCGTTGGGGACCGGGTCAGTCCGGCCAGTCATGGGGCGTCATGACGTCGTCGAAAGACCAAGCCGTCGTCGAAAGACCAGGGCGTCGTCTCGGGAAAAGCTGTTTCGCCGCGTTTCGTCTCATCGCCCGCGACGACTCGGGCGTCGTCATGGGCGCTCGCCGACGCGCGGGAAATCAGGAGCGTCAGGCTCGGGTTGTCGTCGAGATGCTCGGCGAGGCGCCGGCGCTGAACGACGATGCTGGCCCGCCAACCCGACCCGCGCCCCGCCGGCTGGTAGCGCCATTTGAGCAGATGCGTCAGCAATACCGCGCGCCAGCTCACCCACTCACGCTTTTCAGAGCGGACTATGCTCTCGATCTCCTCCGCGATGTTGGCGATGTCGGCTTCGGCGAGCCGGCCCTCGCACGGCAGGACCTGCTCGTTGGCCCAGCCGTAAAAAGCGAGGTCGTTGACACTTCTGTTCATCGGTCCCGCCCGCGCGCGGTTAGAGCAGCCGCCAGATCATCATGATGAGCCCAAGTAAGCTCAAGGCCCAGGCGATCGAGCGGCCGGGGCTGGCGCCCGTCATATAGAGCGGCAGATAGAGGATGCGCATGAGTATCCAGATCGTCGCGCCCCAGCCCCCGGTATGGTTCGTGACGATCAGCCCGAGATCGGCCGCGACGAAGGGGACGAAATTCTCGATGTAATTACGCAGCGCGCGGGTGGCGCGCGGATACATGTTGCCGCGCGGCTCTTTCGGTTCGTCGCGTGGAGTCGATAAGTAATCCATCCCCAGCGCGCCATTGGCGAAGACCGCCTGCGTGACGACGTGGACGAGCCACATGATGAGGCTCAGTTTCAGGCAAGTCAGTTCGGTCAAAACGGTTCCCCCAATGGACTTAAAGGTCTAGCACAAGACGCGCCGGGTCTTCGAGCGCCTCCTTGACGCGCACCAGGAATGTCACCGCCTCCTTGCCATCGACGACGCGGTGATCGTAGCTCAGCGCCAGATACATCATCGGGCGGATCTCGATCTTGCCGTCGACCGCCACCGGACGCTCCTGGATCTTGTGCATCCCCAATATGCCCGATTGCGGCGCGTTGAGGATCGGCGTCGACATCAGCGAACCGTAAATGCCGCCGTTGGTGATGGTGAAGGTGCCGCCCTGCATCTCCTCGATCTTCAACTGACCGTCGCGCGCGCGCTTGCCGTAGTCGGCTATCTTCTTCTCGATGCCCGCGATGGAAAGCCGGTCGGCGTCGCGAACCACCGGCACGACGAGGCCCTTCTCGGTGCCGACTGCGATGCCCAGGTGATAATAGTTCTTGAACACGAGGTCGGCGCCGTCGATTTCGGCGTTGACGGCGGGAATGTCTTTGAGCGCCTGCACGCAGGCCTTGACGAAAAAGCCCATGAAGCCAAGCTTGCCGCCGTGCTTCTTCTCGAAGGCGTCCTTGTATTTGGCGCGCATGTGCATGACTTCGGACATGTCGACCTCGTTGAAGGTCGTCAACATGGCGGCGGTGTTCTGCGCGTCCTTGAGCCGCCGCGCGATGGTCTGGCGTAGCTTGGTCAGCCGCACGCGTTCTTCGCGCGAGGCGTCGTCGGGGACGGAAGGCGCGCGAACGGGCGCGGGCGCGGGCGCAGGGGCGGGAGCGGGCTTGGCGAGCGTCTCGATCACATCGCCTTTCAGCACCTGACCGCGCTTGCCGCTGCCCGCGACGCCGTTGAGATCGATAGAGTTCTCCGTCGCCATCTTCGCCGCCGAAGGCGCGGGCGGCATGGAGCCCGTCGTCTTGGGCGGAGGCTCCGGGGCCTTCGCTGCAGGCGCGGGCGTCGCGACCTTGGGAACGGAGATGGCCGCGCCTTCGCTCAGAGAGCCCAGCAGCGCGCCGATAGAGACCGTAGCGCCCGGCTCGGCGACGATCTCGGAGAGCGTGCCGGCGGCGGGCGCGTTGACTTCGAGCGTGACCTTCTCGGTTTCGAGTTCCACCAGCGGCTCGTCGGCCTTCACCGCGTCGCCGCGCTGCTTGAACCATTTGCCCACGGTCGCCTCGGAGATCGACTCGCCGAGGGTGGGAACGCGAATTTCAGTGGCCATGATTTTCGCGCCGCAGGGCGGCGCCCTTCTGTTGGCGTCAAGGCGAAATGGACGACACCGGAGCCAAAGGCTCGGTGGGCGCCACGCGCGCCGACGGCATCGGAAAATTGTCGAAACGGAAATCGAGTTGCGAAAGGATCGCCGGGTCTTTGGCCTGCCAGTCCTCCAGCATCTTCTGCGACGGCGCATGCGCGATCATCACGCCATAGGCGCCGGCGGGATCGGCGACGGGCCCCATAACGATGACGAGCCCGGCGTTGAGATGGGGAAGCCAGTAATCCTGATGGGCCAACATCACTGCACGCTCGGCCCGGCTCATGTCGAGCGGAAAGGTCGGGCGCGGCGGGATCAGCTTGCACAGGAAATACGGCATCGTTCACTCGGCGAAACATTCGTCGAGAAACGCCTTGAGCTGCGCCAGATGCTTGGACACCAGTCCGGTGGCGGTGGCGGCCATCGCGGGGCGTCCCGCATAGCGGGGGCGCTTCGACTTGCCGCCGACCTGACCCAGAACCCACTCGACATAAGGCTCGACAAAGGTCCAGGGCCCCATGTTCTTTGGCTCCTCCTGGCACCAGACGACCTCCGCGCGTTTGAAGCGCGTCAGTTCCTTGACCAGCGCCTTGAGCGGGAACGGGTAGAGTTGCTCGACGCGCAACAGATAAATGTCGTCGATCCCGCGCTTCTCGCGCTCGTCGTACAGATCGTAATAGACTTTGCCCGAGCACAGCACGACGCGCCGGATTTTCTCGTCGCGCGCCAGCTTGGTCTTCTCGCCCTTGTGGGTCTCCGCATGATCCCACAGCAGGCGGTGGAAGGAGGAGCCGGTGGCGAAGGCGGAGAGCGCGGACACCGCGCGCTTGTTGCGCAGCATCGACTTCGGCGTCATCGCGATCAGCGGCTTGCGGAACGAGCGCTTCAACTGACGGCGCAGCACGTGGAAGAAATTGGCGGGGGTCGTGCAATTCACGACCTGCATATTGTCTTCCGCGCACATTTGCAAAAAGCGTTCGAGACGCGCCGAGGAATGTTCCGGTCCCTGGCCCTCATAGCCGTGCGGCAGCATGCAGACGAGGCCCGACATGCGCAGCCACTTGCGCTCGCCCGACGAAACGAACTGGTCGAACACCACCTGCGCGCCATTGGCGAAATCGCCGAACTGCGCTTCCCATACCGTCAGCGCGTTGGGCTCGGCGAGAGAATAGCCATATTCGAAGCCCAGCACCGCCTCTTCCGACAGCATCGAGTTGATGACCTCGAAGCGCGCTTGCCCGTCCTTCAGATTGTTGAAGGGCAGATGGCGCGCCTCGGTTTGCTGATCGATAAGCACGGCATGGCGCTGCGAGAACGTGCCGCGCTCGCTGTCCTGCCCCGAAAAGCGCACGGGGAAACCCTCGTCGAGCAACGCGGCGAGGGCCAGCGCCTCGCCAGTCGCCCAATCGATGCCGTCGCCCGCCTCGACCGCGTTCCTGCGGTTGTCGAGGAACCGCTGGATCGTCTTGTGGACGTTGAAACCCTCCGGGACGAGGGTGATGCGCTGGGTCAACCATTTGAGCCTGTCGAAATCGACGGCGGTCTCGCCGCGCCGGTCGTCGTCGGGAATGTCGGCGGCGGATTTGAAGCCCGCCCAGCGGCCGTCCAGCCAATCGGCCTTGTTGGCCGAATAATGCTGGCCCGCTTCGAATTCCGCGTCCAGCCGTCGGCGCCAGTCGGCGCGCATCCGGTCGCTCTCGTTGGCGCCGATGACGCCTTCCGCTGCGAGCTTTCTGGCGTAAAGTTCGAGCGTCGTCGGGTGCGACTTGATCTTGGCGTACATCAGCGGCTGGGTGAACGCGGGTTCGTCGCCCTCGTTGTGGCCGTGGCGGCGGTAGCAGAACATGTCGATGACGACGGGCTTGTGGAACTTCTGACGGAATTCGGTCGCCACTTTCGCAACATAGACCACGGCCTCGGGATCGTCGCCGTTGACGTGGAAGATCGGGGCTTCAACCAGCTTCGCCACGTCGGAGGGGTAGGGCGAGGAGCGCGAATAGCGGGG
>JAYVYJ010000096.1:0-6188 GCA_043784465.1 Hyphomicrobiales bacterium | reverse complement strand
GTCGATAACGATATCATGGGCCAGCACTGGCTCGCGTTTATCGGGTTTTCGACGGAAGCCATCAACGAAAAGCGATCTATTTTCGATAGCGACCAGTATTACGGGCTGATTTTTCTAAAGAAGACAGCCCGCCATGGTTTTGAGTATGATTTCCGCTTGACGTTAGACTCGAAAGTTTGGACGGAAGCGGAAAACGGATCCCCTAACCCCGCCGCGATGTTGGTCGCCTATCTTTGCCGTGAGGCTGCGGACTATCTGGCCGTGGGTCGAAAGGAGAACCGCGAAACGTCGATTGGACGACTCGGCCTTGGTAACAAAACTCGCGACGAGCAAGACCGAGCGCTTGATCTCGATCCGGATTATCAAAAGCAAAAAATACTGCGTGGCATGTTGACTTTGTTTACGGAATTTGTGGGCTTTGTGATGTTTCAGTCACTTGAGCGCCGGTTCAATACTCATGTCGGACGATTGCTCGAAAATGGCAGTATGAAAGAGGCTTCGCGAAATCTGGATTTCAGCCAACTTGTGACTCGTTATCGCAGACGCCAATTTTCCAAAGACGATCTTGTCATGATCCTTTACAGCGCCTTCGAGCATTGCGTTGGTCAATTGTATGAAAGCAATTGGTTGCGCGCGTACAACGATGCTCCAGTGAAAAATAAGCATATTTATTCCGTCCGCACTCGCAAACAACTGTTAGAAGAACTTATCGAACTTGATAAGCGATTTGCTCGCACTGAATGGGTGCGCGATTGGGCCGACGGTTTTAACGAGAGTAAAGGGCTTTTTGCTTACGTGAGAAAGGTGATGCTGGACCGTAGCAACTAAAGAGCGTGAGGATCATGCTTCTAACCTGCCCACGTCAGGAAAGGGGAGCGGCTAGAGGATTGCCTCGATGCCCTTCTTCCCGGCGAGGGCGAGCAGCTTGAGAGAGGGGCCGCTCGGTCGCACCTCTCCCCGTTCCCATCGGCTGATGACGATGGGTGTCACGTTCAGGGCCAAGGCGAATGTCGCTTGGCTCATGTTCGCTTTCTCGCGAATCTGTTTGATCGCTTCGGGGGCAAGGGGCTCAACGGGCGTGAGGCAACCCAAATCAAAGCCACGCATGGTCACTTTGTCGATTGCGCCGACGTCGTGTAGGTCCGCCATCGCCTCGTGAAGCGACCGCAGCGCCGGGCTCCGATAGCGCTTCGTCTGGGTCATATTTTTAATTCTCTCCATCCTTTGCTGTTGCGGGCGGCGGCGAGAAGTTCGGCTTCGGTGAGCTTCTCAAGCGCTTGCGCCGCGTTGCGATACTGAACCAACTCTGTTTTGCTCAGGTTGGCCTTTCGATTTTTCGGGAAAATGTGCAGGAACACTGCCACCGCACCCCTCCTATAGAAGATAACCGCTCGCGACCCTCTTGCCGCGCCTTGGTTGCCTCTAGGAATCCTTTGCTTGATCAGTCCGCCGCCTAGTTCCGCGTCTATCAGGCCCTTTTCGGCCTTTCGTATCGCTTCCTGGCAGTCTTCGTCCGAAATTCCGTCTCGCTTGGCCTCTTGGTCAAACGATTTCGTTAGGTAGGCGTACATGATGGCTCCAAAGATTTGGCCGCTGGGGCGAAGTTGCGTTGTTCATGGCCGTTTTTCCTTGGTCGGGATGGGTGGGTGGATGGATGGTTTTCTGAGTGTGTGTTGGTAGTGTTTTGGGATGGCGGGCTTATGCGCGCGCCACCCAATATATAGCACTAGATGCTATAGCGCAACAGCCTAATCCGAGGCGGTGCATGGGACGGGGGCCAACGCGCGCTGACGATAGGCGGCCTGTTTACAGGCGGCGGAGCAGAACCTGGCGTCGGCGCGAGCGGGACGAAACGGCGTCGAACATTGCGGGCATTGCCGGGATAGGCGGCGGGCCTGCTTTCGCTTCCGCGCCACGCGCTGATCGCAGCGGGCCGAGCAAGAGACTGTCCGCCGATGGTCCTCGAAGGTGCCGAACCGCATGGGAAGTCCGCAGCCGCCGCACGTCGCGTCGCGACGCTCTTTCGCCTGTTCGTCGTCCGTGAGGCAGGCGGCGCACACCGGGACGCACTCGCGCTGAGTGAGCGCCACGTTCCAGTCGCCGAGATAGGTCGCCCAGGCGATACGCTCCCAGACCATGAACGCGACGGGTGAATTGCCGGCGAACGGGGTCTCGCATCGGGTGCAATGCCCGAACTTCAAAAAGAGGATCATGCGCCGCCACCGTTACGGATAGGCGGCATAACTCCGCCGCCGCTTCGCCTAGCCGTAACGATCCGGGCGCGAGGGCGAAAGCGCCGACCGACGAATCAGGAGGAGCAGGCCCAACCCGGAGCGACAAATCCCCCGCGTTGTTGACGAGCCTTTGACGCGGCCTGATTCGCGCTCGGGCAAGGTCAAGGAATAGCGCCGTCTGCGGCGATTCTGCTGATGCTTGTTAAACCTTGGCGCCAGACCGGGCGTCCGTAGCCCGTCCGATTCGCCTTCACATGCGGTCGATATTCTCCGCCTTGGCCGAACTCGCCGTCAGCGACCGGAGATCGCCTTGTAAAATCCAGCGTCAAAGCACGTACAAGAAAAAATCAAGGTGAGCTTACAAAATTCAAACTGATCTTGCATGCGGAATTTCCGAAGTATCCTGTAAAACAAGGGTTTACCCAGCGGATACCTTGCAGACGCCGACGCGGCTTGCAATAAAAAACAAGCAAAATGTAAGCTGAGCTTGCATGATATTGACAGCTTGGAATTCGCAATCGCCCGATTTCGGGGGGGCGAAAGCGAAAACCGCTAGCCGCCGCTCGCAATTCACGCAAATATACAAGTCAAGCGGCGAGCGCGCCGCGTCGAATCATTTTGGTGGAGAAGCGAACCCCAGAAACACGAAACCCGCCTAGAGGGCGGGCCGGGTGCCCGGCTAACGGGCGTGAGATGAGTACCGACGACTTTTGCAGGGTGCGTTGGTATTCTAACTCTCTCCCATAATTGAGTGCGTTTCAAGTCTCCTCTTTGGAGACAACGCCTTTTCTTGGCCTTCGCCCGTCTCGCCTCCTTCGCGGTCGCCCCCGAGACCGAAGGAGCCCCCATGTCTTTATTCCCCGAGCCTTGGCGCCCGGATGCTGCCGCTATAGCCGCCCTACCCGACCGCTTTCCTGCCGGAGCGGCTGACCGCCCCGCCCTGCTCGCCGCTTGCCCTCCTACGATCCGCGCCAAGGGCAAGGCGGCGCAATGGCGCGAGGGGGTCTATCGCGCTTGGGGATACCTCGCCGGTCGCGCTCGCGATCCGGGGGGGCGAGCGCAAGCGGACGAGCTGCTCGAACAGGCGCTCGCGGAAGGCCCAGACTTCACCAAGGTCCGCCGCAGCGCGACCTTCGCCCCCGTCCCCATCATCGCTTACAGCCCGCAGGCCGCCCGCGAAATCATGCGGCAGGCGCGCCAGATCGAGCGCGAGACCTACGCCGCCCGCGCCAAGGGCGAGCATGGCGGCGGGCTCGGGCGCCTGGGGCTGCAACTGCTCGAATGGTTCGCCTTTACGCTCTGGCCGAAGTCGGGCCGCTTCGGCATGGTCCCCAGCCTCGCGCACGTCGCGACCGGCGCACGCATGTCGAGGGCGAGCGTCGTCGAGGCGATGAAGCGGCTTGAGCAGTTCGGCTTCCTGACGATCCAGCGCCGCCGCAAGCGGGTAGAGACGCCGCTAGGCGTCAAGGTTACGCAAGCGGCCTCCGCCTATACGCTCGGCCTAGCAAGGGGCCTAGGCGCGCTCGCGCTGGCCGCATTCGGCAAGAGGCCGCCGGCGCCGGTCGCGACGCCAGCGAGACCGCCAGAGTCAACTAAAACGCCAGCTATAAGAAACGAGCTTTATCCTCCTTTGGCAGAGCGCCAAAACTGGCTTCCGAAGTCGGAATATGAGCCGCTTTTGACGTAGCGCGCTACTTCGAACCCGCACACAAGGCCGAGATCGTCTCAATCCTGCGCTCGACGAGCGCGGCGACGAAGGGGGCTATCGAAGAAAGGAGGCGACAAGGCTAAAGTCGGCCAACTGGAGCCGGAACCACATCGCGGCGGCGTTACTTTTTATGGGAGGGCCTGACGCACGCCAGCGTCGAAGGAGCCACGCCATGAAAAAGAGCCACCTATTTTGCGCCACCGCGCTCGCCTTATTCGCGGCTAGCGCTCGCCCATCATTTGCCGAGATAGCATTTCCCGAATTCAATATTAAAGCAGACGCGGAACAAACGACAAATACAATGATGCCTTTATATCAGAAGTGGTCGCAGGATAATGTATCCAGCGAGAAGCAGAAGGCCGAAGCACGCAATGTTCTCGCTCATGGTGCGGCCTCATATAATAGGCAACAGTTCAAATTCGAGACCATGCTTCGCGCTTGGTCAGTCGCACATTGGAACGAGTTATCCGATGACGACAAGCACGCGTGCATGCTGAGCGGGCCAAAAAACTCTTACCTCCTACTAGAATCGTGCATGCGCATCAGCCTGCATCAGGTTGAAGAGATTCCCGAGCCGCCGTTGGATTGATTCTGTCGCCCTCAATCGCCGAGTGGAAAGCCTCAAGTCATTTTGAAGCTACAGCGCCACCGGATTAACGGTTTCAAAACGATATTGTCACACTACAAAACCGTCACTAAGGCGGGGCGATGGCGGTGCGAGTGATCATCGGGCTGGTACAGTCGAAGGGCGGCGTCGGCAAAACGACGACCGCCATCAATCTTGCCGCCGAGCTTACCCGGCGCGGTCGCAGCGTTGTCGTGGTCGATGCTGACCCGGCGCGCCATGCGTCGAGCATCGCCGCCGACAAGCGCCTTCCGTTTCAGGTCATCACCGCCCTTTGCGAGTCGGTCGAGGACGTAGGAGGTTGGGCGAAGGCAGTGCGCGCCATCAAAGCGGATTTCGTCATCGTGGATGCGCCCGGCGCTATGGGAGCGGCCTTCGGCGCGTCGTTTGCGGTCGCCGACCTCGTGCTTATTCCGAGTGGCGCGACTGTCCTCGACGTGCGGGGCGCGGTCGAGACGGTCAGGGCCGTGCGCCAGCATCGCAAGGCGAGCGGCAAGTCGAAGCCCGACATGTTGATCGTGCCGGCGCGGATCGACAAGCGCACCGGCGCCGGAAAAGAGGCTGTCACGACACTCGCAGCGCTGACGGAGGCCGTCGCGCCGGTGATCTCTTATCGCGCCATCGTCGCCGACAGCCTCGCGACTGGCGAGCCAGTTCCTGCCGACAGCCCATCCGCCGCCGAGTTCGCCGCGCTGGCTGATGCGGTCATCACGCGCCTCGGAGAATGAAATGACGCGCCGCCCGACCGCCAGTCACGCGCTCGCCGCCGCCGCCGCACGCGCCGCCTCAGCGCCCGACCCCGAAGATGTCGCCGAAGAGGTTTCGCCGCCGGTCGTGGAATCGTCTGCGCCGCCGGTGGAGCGCGCGCGCGGCCCGGGGCGGCCCAAAGGCAAACGCGAGGTCGAGGCTCGGCTGACGCTGTATCTCGACGCGCGCCGCCATGAAGCCTTGCGCCGCCTCGCCGAGGATCGTGGGCGGTCGATCCATAGCCTTGTCATCGAAGGCGTAGACGGCGTGATCGGCAAACCCGGCATTAAAGCGTGGAAATGATGTTTTTGTAACAATTTTATAGTGTTAAAAAATAGATATTGCCGTGGTTTTCGTTCTCGAATTCAGCGCGTAAAGCCAGCCGAACGTCGCCAACGCGTTGACTCGGCTTGCGCGCTTCCCGCGAGATCGCCGGTAATGCTGACGACTCCGTGAGAATTGAGGATGCTTAGAAGTCAACGGCGTCCGGTCCCCATGACAATTTCTCCCGTTTGACCGACCCTAACGCGAGCGCCACGCGCTGGCAGGGGTCCGTGCATGACCGACGAAAAAGACGACGCAAAGCCGAAGCCGCCGCCAGCCGGCGACTCAAAATCGCCGGTTGAGTCCGACCCGCCCAAGGGCGATGAGCAGCCCTACGTGCGAGAATGGCGCGTCGTAGGCCGTGCCGCGCGCGAATACGGCGCCATTCTCGCCGGGTTGTTCGCCGCCATGGGGGGGAACACCAGCGTTGCCCCGCCTGAGCCCGCCGATCCGCCGCCGCTCGCGCTGCCGCCCCCGGCGCCTGAGGTTGTCGCGCCCGTAAAGCCACCCGGCAGGCGCGGGCGGGGCGCGGTAAAAACTTACAGGCGTC
>JAYVYJ010000095.1:0-6161 GCA_043784465.1 Hyphomicrobiales bacterium | reverse complement strand
CCTTCGCGCGGTATAATGAGGGCGCTGCCCTCGTTCCCCGACTGGATCGCCGCCTTGAGCCGCACGTCGGGAAAATCCGTGACGGCGAGCACGTCCATCGCGCCCCAGGCCTGATTGGCCGCTTCCCCCTCCAAAGCTTGGCCCATCGCCGCCCGCACGCCGCTGCGCGCCCCATCGCAACCCACCAGATAGCGCGTTTCCACGATTTCAGACTCGCCCTCGCGCTCCAGCGTCACCCTGAGCGGCGCGTCATCCGCTCCGCGCGCGCAGGAGACGAACTGCGTTCGATATTCCGGCTCCAGCGGCGCAGGCGCGTGGCGCATGAGGTCGAGATAGAAATCATGCACGCGCGCCTGGCTGAGAATGACGTGGGGAAATTCCGACAGGCCGTCCTCGACATCCTGGACACGCGACGCGCGCAGAATGCGGGCCGGATCGGTAGGGTCCGGCTTCCAGAACGAGACCTCGTTGACATGGTAAGCTTCACGCGCGACTTCGCCGGCGAAGCCGAACGCTTGAAACATCTCCATCGTCCGGCAGGCGATCCCGTCCGCCTGTCCCATTTGCAACGGCCCGTCCTTACGCTCCACGAGGCGCACGCGTAGGTCCGAGAAGCGGGAAAGCTGCGCGGCGAGCGTCAGGCCGGCAGGACCGGCGCCGACGATCAGCACATCCACTTTTTCCGCGCGCGGCCTCGGCCGTGCGGCGCGCCGGGGGTCGCCGGGGACAAATCCGTCGAGATGAAATTGCATGTCCGTCCCTTGCGTCTTTCCTGCCTTATCGGGTCCGTGCGCGCGGACGACAAGGCGTCACGACAAGGCGTCTTCTTGACGCTCCCGGCCGCCCGCTCTACGGGCGAACCCGGCGCCGCGAGGTGGTGCGTCTGGGGGGTTGAGATGGCGGACCTGAACGGCGACGCGCTGCGCTTGCAGATGGTCAACAGCCAGCTGCGGACATCCGACATCAACGAACAAAACATTCTGGAAGCCTTCGCCGCCGTGCCGCGCGAGGCGTTCGTCGCGCCCGAGCAGCGGGGAATCGCCTATTGCGACGGCGAACTCGCCTCGGCGGGGCCGGCGGGACGCCGGCTGTTGAGCCCGCGTACGCTCGGCCTGCTGTTGAAATGCGCGGCCCCGCAGCCGCACGAGCGGGCGCTGGTCGTCGGCGGGGGCGCCGGCTACTGCGCGGCGCTGCTCGCCCGAATGGGCCTCGCCGTCGTCGATCTGGAAACCCAGTCCGCCGGCGCCGACGCGCCGGGTGGGGTCGTGCGGGTCGCAGGCCCGCTGGACAAGCCGCCGGCCGGACAGGGGCCTTTCGACGTGATCGTGATCAACGGCGCCTTCGCCGTCGCGCCCGAGGCGTTGATTGACGCGCTCAACGACGGCGGCCGTCTGGTCGGAGTCGATGCGCGGACGGGCGCTAAGCATATCGCGATCTTCGAACGTTCGGGCGAGGGCGTCAGCGAGCGCGTGGCTTACGACGCCTCGGCGGAAGTCTTGCCGGGCTTTGCGCCAGCGCCGGCTTTCGTGTTCTAACGTTGCGGGAAGTGTCGCAAGAATACGACATTGGCGCGATTTCGAGGGGGACCGTCCGAGGCGAGGTAGCCACGTGGCGAGCTTCCCCCTAGAGTGGGATAAGCTTCGCGAAAGGTTCGAGTCGCGGGGACAGGCTTGGTGATCGGCGGCATGCGCGAAGGAAAAGACAGTGCGACGCGCCGGGGATTTCGGCTGGGCGCGGCGGGCTTTGCGGGATTGGTGTTGGCGCTCGGCGCGGGCGCGCGGGCCGAGACGGTGGGCGGCGCACTCGTAAAGGCCTATTTGAGCAACGCCGACATCAACGCCCAGCGCGCGAGCGTGCGCGCGAGCGACGAGAGCGTGCCCAAGGCCAACGCCGGCTATTTGCCGACCGTGCAGGGCAGCGCCAACGCGAGCCTGACCCAGACCCAGGCGGAAGGCATCGGCGGGATCGTCTCGGGCGGCAAGCAGCAATCCGTGATGGGGCCGCGCAACGTCGGGCTGACCGTTCAGGAAAACCTGTTCAACGGAAACAAGACCTACAATTCTGTGCGTCAGGCCGAATCGACCGTGCTTGGCCAGCGCGAGCAATTGCGCTTTACCGAGCAGACCACCCTGCTCAACGCGCTGACCTATTACATGAACGTGATGCGCGACACCGCGACGCTGGAACTGGACCGCAACAACGTCGAGGTCTTGAAGGAGCAGCTTCGCCAGACCAAAGACCGCTTCAACGTGGGCGAGGTGACCCGCACCGACGTCGCGCAGGCCGAAAGCGCAGTGGCCCAAGCGCAGGCCACTTATCTGATTGCGGTTTCGACGCTTCAGGCTTCCATTTCAAACTATCGTCAGGTGGTGGGCGACCAGCCGCATAGTCTCGCGCCGGTCAAGCCGGTCGCGCGGCTTTTACCTTCCAACTTGACGGCGGCGGTCGCGATCTCACAGGTCGAGCATCCCGCGATCACCGCGAGCTTGCACGGCGTCGACGTGGCGCTGCTCAACGTCAAGATCAGCGAGGCGGCGCTCTATCCGTCCCTCAACGTGCAGGGCTCGGTGCAACAATCCTACGATCAGTCGAGCTACCCCTTCGGTAACAAGGTTTTTGTCGGAACGCTGGGCGCCAGTTTGACGATCCCGATCTATGACGGCGGCTCGTCTTTCGCCTCGATCCGTCAGGCCAAGGAGCAGGTCAGCCAGCAGGAGCTTTCCGCAGATTCGCAGCGCGAGAAGGTGCGCGCGGCGGTCGTGGCCGCCTGGTACGCCAACGCTAACGCCCAAGGCGTCGTCAACGCCGCCAAGTCGCAGGTGCAGGCGGCCGAGGTTGCGCTCGCGGGCGTGCGCGAGGAAGCCAAGGTCGGGCAGCGCACGACGCTCGACGTGCTCAACGCCCAGCAGACGCTGCTCCAGGCGCGCACGGCGCTCGTCAACGCTCAGCACGATCAGGTTGTCTATTCCTACACGCTTTTGTCAAACATCGGTCGCTTGTCGGTGAGGGCCCTGGGGCTTTCGGTGGCCGAATATGATCCACGCACGCATTTCGAACTGGTCAAGGCCAAGCAATTTGGCGTGCGCACCCCCGACGGTCGCTAACGCCGGACGTTGCGTCGGGCGGGCGCCCGGCGCACAGTCCTGTCTCGCGGTTTCGCTGATTCGGAAATGCCCGCCTCAGCGCGCGTCGTGGAGAAACGAATGAGCCTGGTTGCTTCCGAGAACGCAAGCCCGGAGGCCGAGGCGCTGCAACGCGCGCAACGCGCGCACGAACCCTCGATGGAGGAAATTCTCGCCTCGATCCGCGCGATCATCGCCGACGACGCCGCGCCCCCGAAATCTGGTCCGCAATTGGTCTATGCGAGCGACGCGCCGACCCGCCCGCAACCCGAGGCCCCCCGCAAGGCCGAACCCGTCGCCGTCGCGAATGAGGCTCCCGTCGGGGACGAACCGCTGTTGTCGGAGACCGCGGGCGCCGCCGTGTCGGGATCGTTTCGCGCGCTCTCCGAGAGCATGGCCGCGCATGGCGCCAAGGTCGCTGAGGACATGGCGCGCGAAATGCTGCGTCCGATGCTGAAGTCCTGGCTCGACGAGAACATGCCCGCGATGGTCGAGCGGCTCGTGCGGGCCGAAATCGAGCGAGTGACGCAGGCCGTTCGTTAAACTCTGCGCGTTCGTCTGAAAGGACGGCCGGGTCTACTGCGGCTCGCGCGGGATCGGCGGGAGCGGGCGTACACGGCCGAGGTTAGCCGCCGAGTCGTTAGAACAGAGTGTCGATCAGCCGTCGAATTTGTTGTTCTTGGGGAAGCCCTTGGGCGGCAGGCGTCCGGCCTCGGCGCGGTTGCCGATAAAATCCCGCACCTCCGGCAGACCGACATTGAATGTGCGCCCCGCCGAATCCTTCCAGCTCATGCCGTCCTTCAGCGCGAACACGCGCGCATCCGACAGCCCGCCGTCTTTGTAGCGTTGCAGACGCACCCCCTTGCCGCGCGCCATCTCCGGGATCTGGCCGAGCGGGAAGGCGAGCAGCTTTCGATTGTCGCCGATCACGGCGACATGATCGCCCTGCGCCGGTATCGCCAGACACGCCATCGCGGGCGCCTCCACCCCCAGCACCGCGCGGCCCTTGCGGGTGGATGAGATCAGATCGTCCTGCGCGACGACGAAGCCGCGCCCGTCATTGGTCGCCACCAGCATTTTCGTAGCTGGCCGATAGGGCCAGACCGCGACCACGACAGCCGCCTCGTCGATGTCCGCCATCAGACGCAACGGCTCGCCCAGCGAACGCCCGCCCGGCAGCTTGCCCGCGTCGAGCGTAAACGTCTTGCCGTCGCTGACGAACACCAAAATCTTCGAGGTCGTCTCGGCGAAGAACGAAGTCCACAATCCGTCGTCGCCCTTGAACGTCGCGCCCGAAACGTCCGCGACATGGCCCTTCATCGCGCGGATCCAGCCCTTGCGCGACAAAAGCACGGTGATCGGCTCTCGTTCGACAAACGATTCCGCCAGATCCATTTCCACATCGGGCGGCGCCTGAAGGCTGGTGCGGCGTTTGCCGAGCTTCGTCTCCGGACCGTATTTCTTCTTCAGGGTACGGATTTCGTGCGCCAGCATCCTCCATTGCTTTTCTTCCGACGCGAGCAGGGTCTCGATCTGCCCCTTCTCGCCCGCGAGGTCGTCCGCCTCCTTACGCAGCGTCATTTCTTCGAGGCGACGCAGCGAGCGCAGCCGCGTGTCGAGGATGTAATTGGCCTGGTTGTCGGACAGCTTGAAGCGCGCGACCAGAGCGGGCTTGGCTTCGTCCTCCTCGCGGATGATGCGGATCACCTCGTCGAGGTTGAGATAGACCAGCATCATGCCGGCGAGCAGCTCCAACCGGCGCTCGATGGCGGCCAGCCGGTGGCGAGAGCGGCGCAGCAGCACGTCGCGGCGATGGTCGAGCCATTGCTGCAAGGCTTCGCCCAGAGACACGACGCGCGGGATCACGCCATCGACCAGCACGTTCATGTTGACGGAAACGCGCACCTCAAGCTCGCTGAGCTTGAACAATTGCTCCATCAGCACAGCGGGTTCGACCGCGCGGTTGCGCGGCTCCAGCACGACGCGCACGTCCTCGGTCGATTCGTCGCGCACGTCGGCCAGCAACGGCGCCTTCTTCTCGTTTATGAGTTCGGCGAGCGCCTCGATCAACCGGGATTTCTGAACGCCGTAGGGAATTTCCGTGACGACCGCGACCCAGCCGCCGCGCCCGAGGTCCTCCTTGATCCAGCGCGCGCGCAACCGCAGGCCGCCGCGCCCGGTGCGGAACACCTCGGCGATGGTCGCCTTGTCGTCGATCAGCACGCCCCCGGTCGGAAAATCCGGGGCGGGCACGAAAGTCATCAACGCTTCCACCGAGGCGTCCGGGTGGGCGATCAGATAGAGCGAGGCGTCGAGCAGTTCGGCGACATTGTGCGGCGGCACCGAGGTCGCCATGCCGACCGCGATGCCCTGCGCGCCATTGGCCAGCAGGTTGGGCGCGGCGGCGGGCAGCACGATGGGCTCCTGCGTGTCGCCCGAATAATTGTCGCGCCAGTCGACCGCATCTTCGTCGATGCCCTCCAGCAGCAGCCGCGCGAAATCGGTGAGCCGGGCCTCGGTGTAGCGATAGGCGGCGGCGTTATCGCCGTCGATATTGCCGAAATTGCCCTGGCCCTCGACGAGCGGATAGCGCGACGCGAAATCCTGCGCCAGCCGCACCAGCGCCTCGTAGATCGCCTGATCGCCGTGCGGATGGAACGACCCCATCACGTCGCCGACGATCTTTGCGCATTTCTTGAACGCCGTGCCGGGGTCGAGCTTCAGCACATGCATGCCGTAGAGGATGCGCCGATGCACCGGCTTTAGTCCGTCGCGCGCGTCGGGCAGGGCGCGTCCCATAATGGTGGAAAGCGCATAGGCGAGATAGCGCTCCTCCAGCGCGTCGCGCAGGTTGACGGGGATCGGTTCGAGCGGGGGCGGAGGAGGAACGACAGCGCGGGCCATCGCTGCGCGTTAGCGGAGGCGGGGCTGTGGGGCAAGGGCAGGGCTGTTCAACGCTCTCAACTGAGTCCCATATGCAACAGTTTTCAACTTCTTGATGCAACAGGCGTAGCGGACGATTCCGCTGGGCGAAAAAGT
>JAYVYJ010000094.1:0-8045 GCA_043784465.1 Hyphomicrobiales bacterium | reverse complement strand
GCGATTATGATTGAGGAACGCGATCAGTCCCGCCATGTTGCGCGGCATTTTCGCGATCAGGTCGTCGAAGCCGCCTTCGGTGGAGTCCTTGCGCTTCATGTATTCATCGTGAAAATCCCACGACCATTCGGCAATGTTCGATTTGAACTTGTCAGCCTCGAAGAGCTTCGCTCCCTTTTTCAGGCCCTTGATGTCGCCGTTCTTGTTCGTCATCAGGTCTTTTGAATCGACGAAGCCATTGTCGGCCAAAGCCTGCAATTCGGCATGGCTCATGTGGCCGCCGATGTAATTATTCAGCGAAGTCATCATTTCCGTGCCGCCCTGCTGGCCTGACGACTGCAAGAGCGTGGGGAAGAATTTGTCACGGAATTCGGGCGACCATCCGTAGATTGATTGTTTCGCGTTTCGGTACGCCGCGAGCGCCGTTTCCGTGCTGATCTGGCTTCCGAAAGCCTGTTGAGATTTCAGAAAATTGTCGAGAAAGCCGACGCGATCGCCCTGCGATTTCAGCCCCAACTCGTCCATGATGCGCAGCACGTTGCCAACATCGTAATCGGTCGAAGATATGCCGCTGTTGCGCAGAGAGGTCTTGTAGAGCGCGCCAAGCTCCGCCATTTCGTGGCTTTCGCCGGGCGCGATAGTCGTCGCGTCCTTGAAGAACCCGAGATAATCGGCCTCCAGCACGCCCGCATGTTTCTTCGAGAACTCACGATAGCCGCCGCGCGCCTTGTCTATGTCCGGCCCCGTGACGCCCGCCGCCTTTAGGCGCGCAAGTTGCTCTTCGACCGTAGCGCCCGCATGGAAATTGGCTTTGACCCCTTGCGACAATTCCGGGCCCGCGAACGGAAGCATGCCCCCGAGCCCATGGCCGCCCATGCCGCCCGCCGCGCCGCCCGCGCCCCGCCGTGCCGCGCTGCTTGCACGCTCCGTCGCGCGCACGGCGGTTTCCCCCTGCCGCGCCATCGCGCCGGTCGTCGCCTCCACCTGGCGCGCGAGGTTGCGTTGCGCAGCGGCGGCCCGGTCTGTCGGGCCCGTCAAGCGATCAAGGCCAGCGACGACGCCTGAGATTTCGTTACGCTGGGACGCCAGCGCCTTTTCCGCGTTTATCAGCGAAGAGGCGAGTGGGTCCGTCGAGCGCGTCACCCTTCCGACCGCCGTGACGAACTTGTCGAGCTGGACGGCCGTCTTTTCGATCCCAAGAATTTTTTCCTTGATCGAAGCGAGCGCCTTCGCCGTGTCGTCTTGTGCGCTTATCCGAAGAACCGCTTCAAGTTGAGCCATCTGTCAAAATCCTTTTCGCCGCGATTGCTTTTCCTTGAATTCCTTGACGCCCTCCGACCACTCGATAGCGTCCCGCGCGCACAACTGGATTTCGGTGAAAGTCATGCCCTGCGCCACTTTCCAATCAAGGACTTTCACGGCGAATGCGAGCATCTTCACGGCGTCGCGGCAACTTTCGCCCCGGCACTCGTGGCCCGGGCTGCGTCGAAAAAACCGAAGAGCGTCTCACGCAACTCCATCATGTCTGTCAACGAAAGCTGTTGAAGCACGACGCCGGTTTCCGCAAAGTCCATATCCATAAGCTTTTCGAGGTAGCTCGTGATGACGTCGTCTCTTTCGACGAAATATCCCGACCCGGCAGATTGATTGTAGATCGGAATTCTAGGTTGCCCAAGCCGGGAAAACAGGGCGCCCGTCGGTTCCTTCAAAGCGATTTCGGTGATGCGCCGTCCGAACGCCTCGATAGGCTTCACGAGCTTTATGATTTTTCCGTCCATCGTTATCGCCTTCTAGTTTGATTGGAGAGCGGCCGGACCCCGATCCTGCGGTTACTAGCCCAACCGCCCCCTTCCGCGTTTCAGGGCGCGGAAGCTTTGCGTTTCTTGAGCTCGTGACGATGCATTTCGAGCACGCCTTCGTCCACGGCCTCCAGCGCCACAACGCGAGCGCCGGCGGCGCCGAGACTGGAGACGCTCGCATGTGTTCTGCCGACGCTGGCGATTGTGCTCGCAACCGCAGCGATCTCGGCCAAGGCTTCGGAAGGCGGCCGTACCAATACGGAAGGCAACACGCTCGCCGTTCCCTCAATCAATGTGAGCGGTGTTAGATGGTCGCCGTCGAGGAGATAGCCGTCAGGCCTCTCGCCAAGCCGGGCCTCGACATAGCGGGGAAGCTTTGCGCTCATCGATGGGCCCCTCGAAACGCGGTCGGACGCGCGTGTTTCGCCACAACGTCGCTCCATAATTCGTCAACCGTCTGTGGGCGGGACGGTTCGGCGGTTGTCGGCTGTGCGGCGCCGGCGCGCGGCGAAGCTTTGCCGTTCACGCAGGCGAAAGCGTCTCTCCAAGACTCGGCGCTGGACTTCCCTTCCAATTGGCGCGCCACAGAGGCGTTCGCCTTTGCTCTCGCCTCGTCGTGTTTGACGGCCTTCAGAACCGCCGCCTGCGAAAACTGTTGAGACGAACTGACGATGGCCGCGAGGGCGCTCGACGGTTCGAAATGGACAGGGGCGGGAATGGAGCGGCTGGGCATGGAACTAGCTCCAATTGAGGGCGTGGACCGTGAGACGCTGGCGGACGCCACCGGCGGCGAAGCAGGGCGAGACGGGACAAGGAGGGCCCGCGCGGTCTGAAGCGTCCCCACGACTTCCGCGAGGCCGGCGGCGACGGCTTTCTGTCCCATGAAGAGTGCCGCTTCCGTCTTGCGCGCGCCAGCCGCGCCGAGCGCCGGGCGGTGAAGGCCGATGCTGTTGACGATGAGATCGTGCGCCTGGTCGATTGAAGCCTGAAGCCGGCGGCGCGCGTCGTCGGGCAAAGCCGCAAATAGGTTGCCGTCCACTTTGAACTTGCCTGCGTGAAGCAGGGTCGGCTTGACGCCGTTCTTCGCAAGCGCGGCGGACCGGTCAAGGTGCATGTAGACGACACCGATGCTGCCCAGCGTCGCCGAGGGCGTGACGACGATCCGGTTCGTCGCCGCTGCGATGACATAGGCGGCGGAGGTCGCCATGGAATCGACGAAGGCGACGATGGGTTTCTTCGCCGCGAGCGCGCGCACGGCGGCGGCGGTTTCTGTCGCGCCGGCGACGTCGCCGCCGGGGCTGTCAAATTCGAGAATGACGCCGCGCACGGCCGGATCGGCCCCGGCCATGGCAAGCGCCTCTCGCAGGCGATTGAAAGCGGACAGGCCGAGATAGTCGGAAAGCCCACTGGCGCGGCTCACGATTTGGTCATGGACGGGGATCGTTGCGACGCCGTCGACCACCTCGTAAGGTTTTAGCGCGCCCCCACACTCGCCCGTCGCCGACGCGCGAAAATCCATGTTGCAGAAAAGATCGAAGGCGGCCGCCGCCGCGTCCGGCGCCAGCGCAAGCGGCCGGCCAATCATGGCGGCTGCAAGGGCGCGAGGGGAACTGTCGGCGATCATTTGATCCTGCAATCCTTAGTGCGAGAGCGACGCGCCAGCGTCGACAGGCAAGAATGCCGACCCCAGCTTTTCAACGAGGAGCGCCTCTTCGGCGGCCTGGTGGCTCAAGCCGGCTTCCGCGAGACGCCACGCCAGCGCCAAGCGGCCCGCCGCGTTGGGCGAGTTCATGATGAAGGTGATCCGAGCGCGTTCTGCGAGCGCGCCAAAGTCGAAGGCTGTCGACTCCAACCGGTCGAGCAATTCTTGAAACGCCGCCATTGTGAGCGGGGGAGACTCCTTAGCCTTCATGCGGCTTTGGCCTGTTCGGTCAGCGACAGGAGGCGCTCCGGCGCCCAATCCGGCCGCCAGAACGGCTCGCCGCTATTGCGGAGCGAGGGCAGGGATAGTCTCTTCCAAGGCGCCAGTTCGGCGCTAAGGTTGTCCCTGTAGAGAGGGGAGCGGAGGCTTGCCCCCGGCGGAACGGCGTCCCCGGCTTGTTCGAAGATCGCATCGCGCTCGCGCCGCCACGCGATCTCAATGGCCAAACATTCACGCATCCGATGGGCGGCCGTCTCGTAGCCCTCGACAATCGCCGCCGCCGTCGCTTGCACCAAACGCTTGACCGAAAAGTCGTCATCGCCCTGGAAGGTGCGCAGCGGCGCGACGATCTCCTGGACGGGCTCCCATTCCTCGTAACGGTCCTCCGTCCACTGCGGGAACATGAAAGAGCGCTCGCCGTCGAGGCTCGCAACACGCGCTTCTTCGATAAACCGGGGCGAGAGCATCAGCGGCGGGAAGTGGACGACGACGCGGGTGAACGAGTTACGGTCGACGATGCGCTGGAGGATTTCCGGAATAACAGCACACGTGCGGCGAAGTCGCGCGATGCGCTCCGCCTCCTGGTCAAAGATTTCCAGCGCCTGCGCGACGCCAGCGCGGCGCGCCTGAAGCGCTGCCATCTGCTTCTCGAAAGTCGCCGCCCGCTGCTTTCGGTCCTGCTCACCCTCGACGGCTTCGATCCGCGAACGAAGGGAAGTCGCAATTTCTTCGCACCGGCTGGCCTCGTAGTGCGCGGCGGCGATCTTCTCCCGGGCGGCGGCGCGGGCCTTGATGACGCCGAGAGACTCGGCTTCGTTGGCCCCAATATCGACCCAGGCCGCATAAGCCGCCAGCGCCGGCGCCCCTTCCTGCTTGGCGCGGCCGAGACTTGCGCGGCTTGCTTCCGCCTTCGTCTCGGCTTTGTGCGCGTCGGCCTTCAGGCGCGAGATGTCCTCGATGCGATCGGCGACGGTCGGATCGTCGAGTTCGGCCATCGCCTTGACGAGCGCCCGCCGCGCCTCAGTCACCTCGGCGTCACGCGCGCTGGCCTCGCTCTCGGCGGCCGCAATGCGCGAACGAAAACCGTCGATCTTGATGTCGAGCGTCTCGCGCCGGTCGCGAAAGGCCTTGATCGCGTCCTCCTCGACGCCAGGGTGGGCAAGGGCGGCGAGTTCGGTTTCGCAGACCTTCAGCGCGGCCCGGTCGCTTTCGAGCGCCTGGCGCGCGGCGGGGGCTTTGGAGAGCGCATCGGCGACCGCAGCGCCGGCTTTGGCGGCCGCAGTCTCGCGTGCGGCGACGACGTTGGCCGGGACGGGGTCGCGGTTCGAGGCGGCAAAGATCATCGTGCGGGTTCCTGCTTGGGTTTGCCTCCAGCCGGCGGGCGATGGCTGAGGCCGAGATCGGAGAGCGCGTCGCGGATCGCGCTGTTGAGATCGCCGAGCGTGCGGGCGTCTTGAGCGCCGCAGTCGCTGGACCCGATCCTCTGGTCGAGTTTTTCCGCGAGCAGCATCGTCTTCGCCGCGCGCCGCACGATCACGCGCTGTGCGAAGCCGGGCTCGCCGCCGAGTTGGTCGAGCAGGGCCCGTTCGGCGTCACGGATGAAACGAGCCTCTTTCGTGCGACCGTCGAGACTGAACGCGGTCCCGCTTCCGGAGAGCGCGCGCGCAGCGGGGCCGATATGAGGTGGATAGGGACGGATTGCGCCGTTGGTCATGCCGGGATAATCGGCCATATCCCGACTTTGGGCAAGAGAAAAAAGCAGTTATTACAGTTAGTTACGTAACAAGACAACTAAAGACAGATGAGGACATTTGCCGACATTTAGAGGCGGAAGGTTGCGCTCATGGCCCGCCTTTGCATTTCACCGCCGCCCCCGCCAGAGTGGCGCGCCATGCCCGAGCGCCCGAACGACACGACGCCGCAGCGAGTCCAGACTGACGCTCAGCGCGCCGACAGCGCCCGCTGGCGCAAGGTGGTCGCCAACGCGCCGCCGGTGCCCGAGCCTCACCCTCCGTTCCCGACAGCCCCGCCGCTCGACACCGGCCTCGCCGATCTCGCTTGGCTATGGCTGGTCGTGCATTGCGGTTGCGGCGCGAAGGCGAGCCTGCCGCTACGCCGCCTTGCGGCTGATCTGGGCTGGAGGACGCCGCTCGGCGCCGTGACGCCGCGCCTGAGTTGTCAGAAGTGCGGTGCGCGGCCGGCGTCGATCGATCTCACCGACGACCCGATGCTGGGCGTGCAGGGTGTCGCCGGAGGGGCGTCGCGGCTTGGGAACCGGCTCCGGTTGCGATGAAGGCGGCAGACCTCGCCCGCGCAGGAAGCGTCGGCCATCGCCCGGCGCAAAGCGATCTATGAGCAATTGCACCCTGATACGAAGGCCGGTACGGCGGGGGCTAAGGCGAGGTGGGATGCAAACGACAAATTGTCGTTTGCATCCGCTACCGCCGACGCTACGGGCCGGGACAAGCGTAGCGTCGAGCGCGCCGCTGCTCGTGGAGAGGCCCTTGGCGACGATCTAGCGGCTATTGAGGGCGGTAGTGGGTCAATTTGAAATTCAGGCGGGTTGACGAGCGTGGAAAGTGGGCGTCGAACGTGCCATATTTCACCCATGGCGACGAGAACCTACACTGTCAAAGTCACAGAAAATTGTCGTAATAGTGGTTATCGATGGCACGTCGTCGCATCTGATGGCGCGCATACCGAACTCTCATCCGGGACGTACAAGACTGCGCAGGAGGCGGACAAGGCCGGGCTGGACAGGGCGAAGGAATTGGCGGCCAAGGGGTACACAGCACGATGACCCGCACGCCCAAGCGCCCGCGCGACCCTAGCCAGCTCGCCAAGTTCATAGTTGATGCTGTGACGGGTGATTTGCCTGCGTCTATCCAAGACGCAGGAAATCGCGGCTCGCAAGGAGGTAAGCGTCGTGCAGAAATTTTGCCTAGAAGTAGAAAGGTGGAGATCGCCAAAAAGGGCGCAGCCACGCGTTGGTCGAAAGGAAAAGTAGCTAACGAGACAACTGAGTAGTCATTATCATTCCCTCACTCAGGCCTTTAATAATCGCAAATGGTTTCAAGAGAGGGTAATCGAAATAATACTGGTAGTTTTTTGGAAGGCCTTCGCGAACTAAAGTAGGCCCTCGATCCGCACTGCAAAATTGCTCCAAATTTCTACCAAATGATGTCATTGAAAGTTCTATTCCCATTCTTTTCAAGGCTTCGCCAACCGACCTAGCCGTAAATCTGCTTCTCTCGTCGGCGTTAGCTAACGCGCACGCGAGCAAAACCTGTCTGTATTGATGAACCACTCGTGAACTGCGAACGGCGTTAAAATACGCCTCTGTGACGGACTGATTTGCTTCGTCTACGACGATTTGCAATGCTTCAGACAAGTCTTTTTCTTCAATATGTATCGATTTTCTGTCAACAGCTTTACGCGCTGCATTTAGTGCAATCAAATGCGTAAATCCAGGGAATCCTTGAGATAACGAAACAATAGAATCAATAACACTATTTCCCATAGACATTCCGACTTGCGGAAGTCTGCTTGTAATAATCTGCATCAGTTCTGTGTTATCCATTCTGGGCATAGGCAATTGCTGCATAGCACGCGGGAGTGAAGCGTGTTCTCGAAACAAATTGGAAATATTTTTCGCAACACCAACTATAACTATAGTTGTGCGAGCATCATTGTCGGAAAGAGATTTTATAAAATCGCTCATAAGCAACTTGGTTTTCTCATCTTTTATTCGATCAAATTCATCCAGAATTATTATCAATCTCTTTCCCGGAGAAATATCTCTTATTATTTTGTAAACATCGTAAGGATTGGGCGATGGTCCAAGAATTTCTGGAACAGGTTTACCGTCTATCTGGTAGTCATCAAATACGTGTCGCCAAATCATTCCAAAATCATGCTCGATTGTGCACATACGTTTGATGCAAATTGATCTCAAATTTGGATGTGTTAGTGTCGATTTCAGTGAATTTGCCAGCGAACTCTTTCCGACACCGCGATCTCCAAATAACGCAACGTGTTTTCCCGCCTCAAATGTTGCATCCATTACCTTAGTAATAAGATCAACGCGCCCTATAAACAGTTCTTTATCATTAATGGGTTGATGCGGCGAAAACGTTGAACCAAGCAAAAACCTAAGTTCCAGCCAATCTTGGTCACTTTTAGGCAAGATCGGCTGTCCGCTTTGGCCGAATAGATCACTAATGGAAGGCAGGGCTGTTCAACGCTCTCAACTGAGTCCCATATGCAACAGTTTTCAACTTCTTGATGCAACAGGCGTAGCGGACGATTCCGCTGGGCGAAAAAGT